>DUQP01000009.1 GCA_012837735.1 Bacillota bacterium | reverse complement strand
GGCCGCAGTTTTTCTTCCGCACCACAGATGTGACAGGCAACGTGCAGCTTCCGGAGGGTGTGGAGATGGTCATGCCTGGCGACAATGTGAAGATGGAGATTACCCTTATCACACCGATCGCTGTGGAAGAAGGTCTGCGGTTTGCCATTCGTGAAGGTGGTCGGACCGTCGGTGCCGGTGTCGTCACGCAGATCATTGAGTAATGTATTCTTTCCATTCGAGCGGGCAGGGGGGGAGATAGATGGCAAGTCAAAAAATTAGGATTCGCCTCCGCGCCTTCGAGCATGAACTGTTGGACCAGTCGGCGCAAAAGATAGTCGAAACAGCGCGCCGTACCGGGGCGAATGTTTCTGGGCCGCTTCCGTTGCCGACGGAGAAGAGCATTTATACCATTCTCACGGCGCCGAACGGCGAAAAAGACATCCGCGAGCAGTTCGAAATGCGGACGCACAAACGCCTTATTGATATTAAGGAACCTACGCCAAAGACGGTGGATGCCCTGATGCGGCTTGATCTCCCGGCTGGGGTGGACATCGAGATCAAGCTGTAGGGGACCGGCGCGGGTCGCCAGCGATCCGTGTCCAGGGAGGTGTAAAGAGATGACCAAGGGGATCTTGGGGAAGAAGTTGGGTATGACGCAGGTCTTTGATGAAGAGGGCCGGGCGATCCCCGTGACAGTAATCCAGGCGGGCCCCTGTGTGGTGGTGCAGAAGAAAACCGAGCAATCAGACGGTTATAACGCCATTCAGGTCGGCTTTCAGAGCGAACACAAGGAACGTCGTCTGATAAAGCCGGCCCGGGGCCATTTTGCCCGAGCAGGGCTTAAGCCGACTCGCTACCTGCGGGAACTGCGGCTGGACAATGTGGACAATTATGAGGTTGGGCAGGAATTCAAAGTCGACATTTTTGGCGCAGGTGAAGCGGTTGACATAGTGGGGACCTCGCGCGGCAAGGGATTTGCCGGTGGGGTTAAGCGGTGGAATTTTGGGCGCGGCACGATGACACACGGTTCAAAATATCACCGTGGTCCTGGTTCACTGGGCGCGTCGGCATACCCGTCCAGAGTCTTAAAAGGACGGAAGCTTCCCGGTCGGATGGGCGGCAAGCGAGTTACCGTCCAGAATCTCAAGGTAGTTGCTGTTGATCCGGAACGGAACTTATTGCTCCTGCGCGGAGCTGTCCCCGGTCCCAAGGGGACCCTGGTGACTATTAAGTCCTCAACCAAGAGTCCGGCTAAGGGCAATTAGCTTGGACAGGGACAGAAAGGGGGACTGGAAGGGATGCCAACTGTAGCGGTTTTTTCGATGCAAGGTGATCAGGTTGGAGAAATAATGCTCAGGGACGAGATTTTCGGAGCGGAAGTGAATGAAGGCCTGATGCACCAGGCTGTGCGTATGTATCTGAACAATCGTCGTGCTGGAACGGCCAAAGCCAAGAGCCGCGGCGAAGTAGGCGGGACTACCCGCAAGCCCTGGCGGCAAAAAGGATTAGGCCGGGCTCGTGCCGGTAGTGTGAAATCGCCGCTGTGGAGGGGCGGTGGTGTGACTTTTCCGCCCTCGCCCAGGGATGGATTCAAGATGCCCCGGAAAGCCAGACGGGCGGCCTTGAAGTCGGCACTGTCGGCGAAGGTGCGGGATGGCGAATTTATGGTGTTGGACAGCTTGACGATAGAGAAGCCCAGCACGAAGAGCATGGCAGAATTGTTGCAACGGTTGCAATTAAACAAGAAAGCATTGATAGTGACGGCTGGCCGGGACCGGGCGGTGGATCTTTCGGCACGCAACCTGCCAGGAGTGGGTACAGCAGCCGCACGCATGTTGAATGTTTATGATGTACTCAGTCATGATGTATTGGTGATCACCAAGGATGCCGTGGCTAGCATTGAGGAGGTGCTGCTGAATGAGCACCAGTCCGCGTGACGTTATCCTGAAGCCGATCATTTCCGAAAAGAGCATGGCGGAGATGGCGGAGGGAAAGTACACATTTGCGGTGATGATTACGGCCAGCAAAAACGAGATTCGCGATGCAGTGGAGAAAATCTTTAACGTCAAAGTGGAGTCCGTGAAAACAATGCGGGTACACGGTAAGCCAAGGCGGCAGGGGGTTTTCCGTGGGCATAAGCCGGATTGGAAGAAGGCCATTGTTGCGCTGCAGGAGGGCGACCGGATCAAGTTCTTTGAAGGAATGGTCTAGTCCCAAGGGGGTCCCGATGGGATCGCTGCCAGCGCGCTAAGGAGGGGAAAGCAGTGGCGGTTAAAAAGTTCAAACCCACCTCTCCCGGGAAGCGCCAGATGACGGTCAGCACCTTTGAGGAGATAAACAAGTCGAAGCCGGAGAAAAGCCTGCTCAGGACCATCAAGAAAATGGCCGGCAGGAATTCCGACGGGCGGATTTCTGTACGTCGGCGGGGTGGTGGAAGCAAGCGACGCTATCGCCTGGTGGATTTTGGCCGGGAAAAAGATGGTGTGCCGGCCAAGGTAGCCGCGGTGGAATATGATCCGAATCGGTCCGCCCGTTTAGCCTTGTTGCATTATGCCGATGGCGAAAAGCGCTACATGATAGCCCCGCTCGGTTTGCAGGTAGGCGACAGCGTGGTTTCCGGTGAGCAAGTAGACATTAAAGTAGGCAACTGCATGCCTTTGCGGGCAATGCCAACTGGTACTACTATTCACAATGTGGAGCTTAAACCGGGAAAAGGCGGACAGCTAGTGCGTGCTGCTGGCACGTCGGCTCAGTTGATGGCCAAAGAAGGCAACTACGCACATATCCGCTTGCCGTCTGGCGAAGTGCGGTTGGTCCATCTTGACTGCCGGGCTACTGTCGGAGAAGTGGGCAATCAAGATCACGAGAACATTACTGGCGGAAAGGCGGGGCGTTCTCGGTGGCTGGGGCGGCGTCCCAAGGTGCGTGGCGTCGTTATGAACCCGACTGATCACCCCCACGGCGGTGGTGAGGGCAAAGCCCCGATCGGCCGCTCGCACCCTGTTACGCCGTGGGGCAAACCGGCCTTGGGCTACAAGACACGCCGGAAGAACAAAGCCTCTGATCGGATGATCGTTCGGCGCCGGAAGAGCAAATAAAGTTTCAGGGTGAGGACGGCTGGAAAGGGGGTTTTACGGTTGGGCAGGTCCCTGAAGAAAGGCCCTTATGTAGATGAGAAGCTAATGGCGAAAATCAAGGCTTTGAACAGTGCGGGCGAGAAACGGGTCATCAAGACCTGGGCACGGGCGAGTACCATAGTACCGGAAATGGTGGGCCATACCCTGGCTGTCCATGACGGCCGGCGGCATGTGCCAATTTATATCACGGAGGAAATGGTTGGTCATCGCTTGGGTGAGTTCGCTCCCACTCGCTATTTCCGTGGACACGGTGCACACACTGAGCGTTCAACCGCCTTGAAATAGCCTCTGAGGAGGTTCGCAAATGGAAGCGAGAGCAACGGCACGTTTCGTTCGTATCGCTCCCCGCAAAGCCAGAGCAGTAGTGGACTTAATTAGGGGAAGGTCTGCTGAAGAGGCCATGGCATTGCTGAAATTTGTACCGCGGCGGGCGGCGAGCATTGTTGAAAAGGTTTTGAAATCGGCGATTGCAAATGCGGAACACAACTACGACCTCGATGCGAGTGACTTAATTGTGGCGAAAGCCTTTGTTGATCAAGGTCCTGCTTTGAAACGCTGGCATCCCAGACAGCGCGGCCGGGCTTTTCCGATCAAGCATTATACTAGCCACATCACAGTTGTCGTCGGGAAAAAGAGGGAGGGATAAAGGGGGATGGGTCAAAAGGTTCACCCCAAAGGCCTCCGTGTCGGCATCATAAAAGGTTGGGACTCGAAGTGGTACGCCGGCAAGAAGGATTACGTTAAGTTCCTCCACGAGGATGTCAAACTGCGCAAGTTTATCAAGCAACGCTTTTTTGCGGCCGGGATTTCGGGTATTACCATTGAGCGGGCGGCCAACCGTGTTAAGGTGACCATTCGCACAGCTAAGCCGGGCATGGTAATCGGCAAGGGCGGCACCGGCGTGGAAGAACTGCGGCGCGACTTGGAAGCGATGACTGGGAAACATGTATCCGTGAACATTGTCGAGATAAAAGTAGCTGAGACGGATGCCCAGTTGGTAGCCGAGAACATCGCTTCTGCTTTGGAGAGACGGGTGTCATTCCGGCGTGCTATGAAGCAGGCTGTCACCAGGGCGATGCGGATGGGAGCCAAAGGTTGTCGCGTAGTGGTTTCCGGCCGACTGGGCGGAGCGGAAATGTCGCGCACGGAACGGGCCTGGGAGGGCACTGTACCGCTGCACACGTTGCGGGCGGATATTGATTACGGCTTTGCCGAGGCTTTCACTACCTATGGCCAAATTGGTGTCAAGGTCTGGGTCTACCGGGGAGAGGTCCTGCCGGACCGGAAACCGCGGGAGAACGAACGGAAGCCTGAGGCAAGGGCGGGCGAGGCTAACTGAGAGTAGCAGGGTTAGCCGACGCTGCAAGGAGGGCAAATTCGTATGCTAATGCCAAAAAGGGTCAAGTACCGTAAACAGCACCGGGGTCGCATCAAAGGAAGAGCGACCAGAGGTGTGGAGATTGCCTATGGCGAGTACGGCCTGCAGGCGCTGGAACCGCATTGGATTACCGACAGGCAGATCGAAGCGGCCCGTGTGGCCTTGACCCGCCATATCAAGCGCGGTGGTAAGGTCTGGATCAAGATCTTCCCTGATAAACCGATTACCGCCAAACCGGCGGAGACCCGGATGGGAAGCGGTAAGGGTAATCCGGAATATTGGGTGGCAGTTGTCAAGCCGGGTAGGATCCTGTTTGAGTTGGCTGGTGTCCCAGAGGATGTGGCAAAAGAAGCCCTCAGGCTAGCGGCGCAGAAACTGCCAATCAAATGCAAGGTAATTAAGCGAGACGATTTGGGTGGTGAAGCCCGTGAAGGCTAGAGACCTACGGGAATTGACCGATCAGGAATTGAATCAGAAATTGGCTGACTTGAAAGACGAGCTCTTCAATTTGCGTTTTCAGCTTGCCACTGGCCAGCTTGACAATCCAATGAGAATTAAGGCTGTCCGGCGCTCAATCGCTTCCGTAAAGACGGTGGCGAGATTGCGTGAACTGGATAGGGCGCGGGGCTAGAAAGGAGGGCGTGTCGTGACTGTCCGGGGTGAGCGTAAGACGAGAATTGGGACGGTAGTGAGCGACAAGATGGATAAGACCGTAGTGGTCGCCGTCGAGGATTTCCGGCCACACCCGTTATATAAACGGCGGATGCGGAGAACTAAGAAGTTCAAGGCACATGACGAAGCGAATGAATGTCGCGTGGGAGACCGCGTGGAATTGATGGAAACCCGGCCCTTAAGCCGCGACAAAAATTGGCGCGTGACTCGGATCGTGGAACGCGCGCGGTAAGCCTGGTTAAGATAGGTGAGCCCCCAGGTGATGAGGGCTTGTGCAAGAGGGAGGGCTAGGCAATGATCCAGCAACAGACAAGGCTAAACGTTGCTGATAATACAGGGGCCAAAGAGATTATGTGTATCAAGGTGCTGGGAGGTTCCGGGCGGCGGTACGGCAACATCGGTGATGTGATTGTAGCGTCTGTCAAAGAGGCCTCTCCCGGCGGCGTTGTAAAAAAAGGCGATGTCATTAGAGCTGTGATCGTGCGTTCCAAAAAAGGTCTGCGCCGTTCGGACGGATCACGCATCAAGTTTGACGAAAATGCAGCAGTGATCCTGCGTGATGACAAAGAACCACGCGGCACCCGAATTTTTGGCCCGGTAGCACGTGAACTGCGCGAGAAGGAATTCATGAAGATTATCTCTCTAGCGCCAGAGGTGTTGTAGCCGGCGCGCTTGAGCTGTAAAAGTGAGGGGACGAAAGTGGCTGGTAAGTTGCGCATCAAGAAAGGCGACACCGTCACGGTAATCAGCGGCAAGTACAAGGGCAAACGCGGCAAGGTGCTTCGTACCGAGCCTGCTACAGGACGAGTGGTAGTAGAAGGCGTTAACATTGTGAAAAAGCACCAGCGTCCTGGGCGAGGAGTTATGCAGGGCGGGATTATTACCCAGGAAGCGCCAATTGACGCATCCAATGTTTTATTCTACTGCTCGAAATGCAGCGAGCCGACCCGCTTGGGAGCTAAGAAGTTGGAAGACGGGTCAGCAGCTAGGACCTGCAAACGCTGTGGTGAGGTTGTGGACCGTTAGCTATTGTGTCACTGCAGGCCGAAAGGAGGTCGGAGCATGTCTGCCTTCAAGGAAAAGTACAAGAATGAGGTCGTACCGGCCTTGATGGAGAAGTTCAAATACCGCAACATCATGGAAGTACCGCGTTTGGAGAAGATCGTCGTCAATATGGGCGTCGGAGAGGGAAGCCGGGCCCCAAAGCTGTTAGACGCTGCGGCGCATGACTTGGCTTTAATCACCGGCCAAAAAGCGATAATTACCAAAGCGAAAAAGTCGATTGCCGCTTTTAAGGTGCGGACAGGAATGCCGGTCGGTTGTCGGGTGACGTTAAGGGGAGAGCGGATGTATGATTTTTTCAGCCGGCTGATTAACGTCACTCTGCCGCGTCTGCGGGACTTCCGGGGCGTATCCGCCAAGTCCTTTGACGGCCGCGGCAATTATTCGCTGGGAATTCGTGAGCAGACTGTGTTCCCCGAAATCGACTATGACAAGGTGGAACACGTTCAAGGCATGGATATCACTGTTGTGACGACAGCCAAATCGGATGAGGAAGCGAAAGAATTGCTGGCTGCTTTTGGTATGCCTTTTAAAGATTGACGCGCGCTGGGAAGGAGGGTGATTATGGCCAGGAAGGCCTTGATTGAAAAAGCTAGCCGGCCACCCAAATACCATGTCAGGCAGAGAAACCGCTGCAAAATCTGCGGTCGCCCGCGTGGCTATTTGAGAAGGTTCGGAATGTGCCGGCTATGCTTCCGTGAACTTGCACATCGTGGGGAGATCCCCGGGGTCAAAAAGGCTAGCTGGTAGTCTGGCCGGAGAGAAGGAGGAAGCCACATATGGTGATGACGGACCCGGTTGCGGATATGTTGACAAGAATCCGGAACGCCAATACCGTTTATCACGAGCAGGTTGAGGTGCCAGGCTCTAAGATAAAGCTCGCCATTGCGAAGATCCTCAAAGAAGAGGGCTTTGTACAGGATTATGATTGGGTGGACGATTCCAAGCAAGGCATCCTGAAGATCAAGTTGAAATATGGCGAGGGGCGGCAGCGTGTAATTACCGGTTTGAAACGTATTAGTAAGCCGGGGCTGCGTGTATATGTCAAAAAGGACGAGATCCCGCGCGTGCTGGGTGGGCTCGGGATTGCCATTCTGTCCACCTCGCAGGGTGTCATGTCAGATCGTCAGGCACGAGCAGCGGGCCTGGGCGGTGAGGTGCTCTGTTACGTCTGGTGAAAGGAGGCGTCTGAATGTCCAGGGTCGGTAGGTTGCCAGTTGCGGTGCCTGCAGGCGTCGAGGTCAAACTTGATGGTCACAAGATTACCGTGAAGGGACCAAAAGGGGTGCTAGCCCGGGAACTGCATTGTGATATGCAGGTCTCCCTGGAGGAAAACGAAATCACTGTCAAACGACCCAGTGATGCGCGTGAACACCGTGCTTTGCATGGTTTGACGCGGTCTCTGGTAGCAAATATGGTTGAAGGGGTAACCAGTGGGTTTCAGAAGAAACTGGAGCTGGTTGGTACAGGATATCGGGCCAGCATGTCGGGAGACAAACTGGTGCTGGCGGTTGGTTATTCTCATCCCGTGGAAATCGTTCCCCCAGACGGGGTGGAGATCGAGGTTCCCAGCCCGACGGCGATTATCGTGAAGGGCTATGACAAAGAAAAGGTTGGGCAAACAGCGGCGCAAATCCGCGCTGTCCGGGAACCAGAACCGTACTTGGGGAAGGGAATCCGCTACGCCGGGGAGATTGTGCGGCGTAAAGTCGGGAAGACAGGTAAGTAGATAGGGGGAAGGGGAAGTGTCTAACGCGGCAAGAAAACGGACTGCTCGCTGGGTTCGCCGTCAACGCGTCCGAAAAAAAGTATTTGGTACAGCCGAAAGACCCCGTCTAAGTGTCTTCCGGAGTAACAAACAAATCTATGCGCAGCTGGTGGTGGACGAGTCGGGCAAAACCCTCTTAACTGCCTCTTCCCTTGATTTGCGCGACAGGCTGAACAACGGGGGAAATAAAGAGGCGGCTAAGGCGGTAGGGGAGTTGCTTGCCAAGCGGGCCCGGGAAATGGGGATCACCGAGGTAGTATTCGACCGCGGTGGCTACAAATATCATGGGCGGGTAGCAGCTTTGGCGGCAGCGGCCAGGGAGGGCGGCTTGCAGTTTTAGTTGCCTTCGGGGCAAAAACCCGACGAAGGAGGGAAGGCGAAAGGATGGCAAGACCGGATAATCCTGAAAAAGAATATAAGGAAAAAGTCGTGGCCATCAACCGTGTGGCCAAAGTAGTGAAAGGTGGCCGCCGTTTTAGCTTCAGTGCCCTGGTAGTGGTAGGGGACGAAGATGGTCACGTGGGCGCGGGCTTAGGTAAGGCTACCGAGATCCCGGAAGCTATTCGTAAGGGGATTGAGGATGCCAAAAAGAATCTAATCCAGGTTCCGCGCGTCAACACGACCATTACACATGAAGTGATCGGACGGTTTGGAGCTGGGCGGGTACTTATGAAACCGGCATCCCCAGGTACGGGTGTGATTGCTGGCGGCTCGGTGCGTGCTGTATTGGAATTGGCCGGGGTACGCGATATCTTGACAAAGTCCCTCGGTTCTTCCAACTCTGCCAATATGGTTTATGCCGCGATACAGGGATTGCGAGAGCTCAAAAGCCCTGAACAAGTTGCCAAGCTACGTGGCAAAAAGGTGGAAGAGCTTCTGGGTTAAGGAGGAACTTTGATGGGAAAGAAGCTGACAGTGAGGTTGGTACGCGGGGTAGCCGGCCGCACGAAAAAGCAGATCGGGACCCTCAGGGCTCTTGGTTTGCGCAAACCCAATGATGTAGTTGTCAAGGACGACTGCCCTGAGATCCGTGGCATGATCCGGAAAGTGGGGCACCTCGTCGAGGTGGAAGAATAGCAAGACGACGGGGAGGTGGAAGAGTTGAGGTTAAACGATCTCAAACCGGCACCGGGTGCTTCTCGGGCACGCAAGCGCGTTGGGCGCGGTACTGGTTCGGGTCTGGGGAAAACCTCAGGGCGCGGCCATAAAGGACAGAATGCTCGTTCTGGCGGTGGAGTCAGGCCAGGCTTTGAGGGCGGCCAGATGCCTTTACAGCGCCGCCTGCCAAAGCGCGGTTTCAATAACATTTTCAAAAAAGAATACGCCGAAGTAAATGTATCAAGCCTGAACGTCTTTCCGGATGGCAGTGAAGTCACACCTGACGATTTGCTGGCGGCCCGGATCATCCGCCATGTTAAAGACGGAGTGGCCGTGCTCGGCAACGGGGAGTTGACAAAGCAGCTGACCGTCCGGGCGCAACGCTTTTCCAAAAGTGCTGTGGAAAAGATTGAGGCTAACGGCGGAAAGGCCGAGGTGATCTAGATGCTGGCTACTGTGCTGAGGGCCCTGAAGATTTCTGATTTAAGGAGTCGCATCCTTTTCACCCTGGCAATGATTGGGGTCTTTAGGGTAGGGGTCCATGTTCCTGTACCTGGGGTTGACACGGAAATAGTCCAGCAGATGATTGGCCACGGCACCCTGTTCAGCTTTTTGGACGTTTTTGCCGGTGGTGCCCTGGCGGTCTTCTCCATTTTCGCCATGGGCATTATCCCATATATTAACGCCTCGATTATCATGCAGCTGTTGACGATCGTTGTGCCCAAGTTCGAGGAGTGGCGCAAGGAAGGGCAGGAGGGTCGCAGAAAACTGACTCAGATCACACGGTACGGGACGGTAGTTTTGGCAGCAATTCAGGCATTTGGATTATCATACGCTGTGCGACCGGCGATCATTGATCCGAATCCACTATCCTATGCCATCATCATCATCACTTTGACTGCCGGAACCGCTTTCTTGATGTGGCTGGGCGAGCATATTACCGAGCACGGTATTGGGAACGGCATTTCGTTGCTGATTTTTGCCGGTATTGTGTCCCGTTTGCCGTTGGGAGTACAGAGAATGTTCACCTTTATTGCGGCTGACGTGATCAATATCCTCAACCTGCTCGCTCTGATTGTGATTGGTTTGGTCGTGATTGCGGCCGTTGTTTGGATTCAAGAAGGCCAAAGGCGGATCCCGGTCCAATATGCGAAAAGAGTGGTGGGACGGCGCCTTTACGGGGGGCAAAGTACCTTCATTCCGATGAAGGTGAATACGGCCGGTGTGATTCCGGTCATCTTTGCGGTATCCGTGCTGGCGTTTCCAGCTACTGTGGCGCAGTTCTGGCAACACCCGTTAGCACAACGGTTTGGGGAGATGTTTGGCTACCAGACGGCCACATATGTGATAATTCAGTTTTTGCTGATCATCTTCTTTACGTATTTCTATACCAGTATTCAATTTAATCCGGCCGATGTGGCGAATAACATGAAAAAAGCCGGTGGTTTTATCCCTGGCTTGCGACCCGGGCGGCCGACAGCTGCCTATTTGCAAAAGGTCCTAATGCGGATTACACTTGTCGGTTCTATCTTTTTGGCTACGGTAGCCATTATGCCGAACTTCATCATGACATTGACGGGTATTCCCAATGTTTACCTCGGTGGAACCGCATTACTGATTGTAGTTGGTGTCGCCCTGGAAACCATGAAACAGATTGAGGCTCACTTGGTTATGCGCCACTATCAAGGGTTCATCAGATAGTGGGTTTTGGGGGTGAAGAAAGTGCGCATTACCCTGATGGGACCACCGGGAGCTGGGAAGGGGACGCAAGCGAAAAGACTGGCCCAAAAGGCCGGAGTGCCGCATATTTCAACAGGCGATATGTTTCGCGCCGCCTTGGCGGCTGGTACGGAATTAGGGTTGCGAGCCCAGGAGTATATGCACAGCGGCCGGCTGGTGCCGGATGAAGTGGTTGTGGGTATCGTACGGGATCGTTTGGCCGAAGAGGATTGCCAGCAGGGATTTGTGTTGGATGGCTTTCCACGCACAAGCGCCCAGGCTGAGTCATTGCAAGAGGTTTTAGCCGACCTAGGAATGAAGTTGGAGGCAGCTGTCAATCTGAACGTGCCTACCGAGGAGCTCGTGGAGAGAATGACAGGCCGCCTGGTGTGCCGATCCTGTGGGGCAAACTTTCATCGCCGGTTTCACCAGCCTACCGTACCAGGTAAGTGTGATGCCTGCGGAGGCGAGTTATACCAGCGGCAAGATGACCAGGAAGAAACAGTCAGAGAAAGGTTGCAGGTTTATGAGCGGCAAACCGCTCCCCTGCTCGATTTTTTTGAACAACAGGGCTTGTTGGTGAATGTGGATGGCCGGGGATCCATGCAAGAAGTCACGGCAGCGATTTTGAAAGCGCTGGGGATGGCTGGCAATGATCAGCATCAAATCTGACCGGGAATTGAATTTGATGCGGAAGGCCGGCAAGGTGACAGCCCTGGCGGCACAAGCCGTTTGCCAGGCGGTCCGGCCCGGCATCAGCACTGGCGAGCTTGACGCTTTGGCAGAGCGGATCATACGGGGAAATGGAGCAATACCGGCTTTCAAAGGGTATCATGGCTTTCCGGGCAGCATTTGTGCGTCGCTAAACAGCCAGGTGGTTCATGGCATCCCTGGCGAGACAATCCTGCAGGAAGGCGACATTATCAGTATCGATATTGGTGCCGTTTTGGAGGGTTATTATGGGGATATGGCCATCACGGTTCCAGTAGGGGAAATTTCTGCGCAGGCCCAGCGGTTGCTTAAGGTTACTGAGGCGGCTTTGTATTACGGTATCGAGCAGGCGCGCGCCGGCAACCGGCTTTCAGATATATCTAATGCTGTGCAAAAGCATGTTGAGGGCGCAGGGTTTTCCGTGGTCCGGGAGTACGTCGGGCATGGGATCGGCACGCAAATGCACGAAGCTCCCCAGATTCCTAATTTTGGCCCGCCGGGGCAAGGCCCATTGCTGAAAAACGGCATGGTACTGGCCATCGAACCAATGGTAAACCTGGGTGGGCACGAAGTGGTTACTGAGGCTGATAATTGGACTGTGACAACTGTGGACGGAAGTTTGTCGGCACACTTTGAACATTCCGTAGCCATTACGCCGGCAGGACCTGAAATCCTCACCAGATGGTGGGAATAAGAAGTGCTAGGCCGCGGCAATAATAGGGTATCTACCCATCTATTGCCATTTGCGGCGACGTGAGGGGTGGATGAGAATGGCACTACCGAGGGTTGTGCCAGGGCAATTAGTCACCTCGCGAGCCGGGAGGGACGAAGGGCAAGCATATCTCGTATTGAGGGTTTTGGACGAGTCGTTTGTCTTAGTGGCCGATGGCGCGAAACGGCCGTTGGCCAAGCCCAAGCGCAAGAACATCAGACATCTAAATGTTTATCCAATGGTAGCCGTCCAGTTGCGAAAGGGTTTCGAATCCACCGGCAAACAACCGCGGGATGAGGAAATAAGGCATACACTCGCTACAATGTGTGAGCAACTGTGGGGTGAGCAGATGGAGAGAGAAAGTGAACGGGAGGATAGATCCTAAAATGAGTAAAAAGGACACGATTGAGGTTGAAGGCAGGGTATTGGAACCTCTTCCGAACGCGATGTTCAGGGTTGAGCTGGATAACGGGCATAAAATTTTGGCGCACGTATCCGGGAAGATACGTTTGAATTTCATTCGTGTCCTGGCGGGTGATAGGGTGCGGGTGGAACTGTCTCCATATGACCTCTCGCGTGGACGGATCATTTACCGATTCAAATAGTATCCACAGTAGTATGCCTGGGTTGCCGGGAAGGGGGCTTTAATGTGAAGGTACGTCCTTCTGTAAAAAAGATTTGTGAAAAGTGCAAGGTAATTAAACGTGACGGGAAGGTCATGGTGATTTGCGAGAATCCCAAGCATAAGCAGAGACAGGGTTAGGGGGCATGTATAGTGGCACGTATTGCCGGTGTTGACTTGCCACGTGACAAGCGGGTAGAAGTGGCATTAACCTATATCTTCGGTATCGGGCCCAGCCGGGCAAAGAATATCATTGCCGCTACCGGTGTGAATCCCGATACCCGGGTGCGGGATCTTACGGAAAGTGAGATCAGTAAGTTACGTGAAAACATCGACAAAAACTACCGGGTGGAAGGCGATTTGCAGCGGGATGTGCAGATGGAAATCAAGCGCCTGTTGGAAATCGGCTGTTACCGGGGTCTGAGACACCGCCGTGGACTGCCGGTGCGCGGACAGCGTACGAAGACAAATGCGCGCACACGGAAAGGCCCGGCCCGGACAGTCGGCGTGCGGCGGAAGAAGTAGGAAGGGGTTGGAGAAAGAATGGCGAGGAGAGCGCGCACTAAGCGCAAAGAACGAAAGAACGTGGAACGGGGAGTGGCCCATATCCAATCCACATTTAATAACACCATTGTCACCATAACGGATACGAATGGTAATGCGCTATCGTGGGCTAGCGCAGGTGGGATCGGTTTTAAAGGTTCTCGCAAGGGCACTCCGTTTGCCGCTCAGATTGCTGCGGAAAAAGCGGCCAAAGAGGCAATGGAGCACGGTATGCGCACTGTTGATGTGATGGTAAAGGGCCCTGGTGCTGGGCGCGAGGCGGCCATTCGCTCGTTGCAGGCTACGGGTTTGGAGGTAAACACGATCAAGGATGTTACCCCAATCCCACATAACGGCTGCCGGCCCCCGAAAAGACGCAGGGTTTAACTAGAGGAGGTGGCGTGGCCAGATGGCGAGATATACAGGCCCGGTTTGCCGTCTTTGCCGGCGTGAAGGCGAAAAACTGTTTCTCAAAGGGGACAGATGTTTTTCTGACAAATGTTCAGTTGTAAAGCGCGGGAATCCGCCGGGTGAACATGGTCAGGGGCGTCGCAAGGTTTCTGAATACGGATTACAGCTCAGGGAGAAGCAGAAAGCACGCCGGTCTTACGGTATTTTAGAAAGGCAGTTCAGGCGTTATTTTGAAATTGCCGAGCGTCAACGCGGCATGACGGGCGCCAATTTATTGCAGCTCCTGGAGCGGCGTTTGGATAATGTGGTTTTCCGCTTAGGCTTTGCCAGTTCCCGCGTGGAAGCGCGGCAACTGGTGCGGCATGGACATTTCCAGGTCAATAGGCGCAAGGTCAATATCCCATCCTATTTGGTACGTGAGGGCGATCTGATTGCAGTCAAGGAAACCAGCCGGCAAATGGCTCGTTTTCAGGAGTTGGCTCAAGAGGCGGCTACCCGCGCTGTGCCGGAGTGGCTTACCCTGGAACCCGAGTTGATGCGGGGTACAGTAAGACATTTGCCGACGCGGGAAGAGATTGACGTGCCGATTGCCGAGCACCTCATTGTTGAGCTCTACTCCAGATAAGGTGATGTGCTGCCGGTGGCTCAGGGGGGACGCAATCCGGATGGCACTCCATGGCCGAAAGGGAGGGTGAGCAATGCTCGAGTTTGAAAAGCCCCGGATCGATTTTGTGGAAATTTCGGAGGACGGGCGTTACGGCAAGTTTGTGGTTGAACCGTTGGAGCGCGGTTATGGGATCACCTTAGGCAATTCGCTGCGGCGCGTATTGCTTTCGTCTTTGCCCGGCGCAGCGGTAACGTCAGTAAAAATCGAAGGCGTGCTCCATGAGTTGTCGAGCATTCCGGGTGTTATTGAGGATACCACGGAGATCATTCTGAATTTAAAGGGCCTGGCGTTAAAAAGTTTCACAGATGAACCGCAGGTTTTACGTCTGAATGTTAATCGAGTTGGGTTAGTGACCGCTGGTGACATAGAGGCAGGGGCTGATGTGGAAATATTGAATCCCGAATTGCCAATCGCCACGTTGGACGATGGCGGTCACCTAGAGATGGAAATGACAGTCGAAAAAGGCCGCGGCTATGTAATGGCGGAACGGAACAAAAAGCTGGACCAGCCCATTGGCGTGATTCCGGTTGATTCCATTTTTTCTCCCATCCGCAGGGTGAACCACACTGTGGAGAACACCCGCGTCGGACAGGTGACGGACTATGACAAACTAACGCTGGAGGTTTGGACAAACGGTAGTATCAGACCGGATGAAGCGGTGAGCCTGGGCGCGCGGATCTTAACCGAGCACCTGGGGTTGTTCGTCAAGTTGACGGAAGACATGAACGATGTGGAGATCATGGTGGAAAAAGAAGAGAATGAGAAAGACAAACTGTTGGAGATGCCGATCGAGGAACTAGATCTCTCTGTGCGTTCCTATAACTGCTTGAAACGGGCAGGCATCAACACGGTGGCAGAGCTCGTCAACAAAACGCCGGAAGATATGATGAAGGTGCGCAATCTCGGCAAAAAGTCCTTGCAAGAGGTTGAAGAAAAACTGGCCGTGTTGAATCTGTCATTGTTAGAGCCGGAGGAATAGCGTCTTGCTAGTGGGGTTGTAAAGGGGGGAGTGTAATGGCTTACCGCAAGCTTGGGCGCCGTGCGGACCATCGCCGGGCCATGTTGCGCAATTTGGTGACATCGCTTTTGGAAAAAGAACGGATCGAAACGACGCTTGCCAGGGGCAAAACGGTGGCGGCATTGGCTGAGGAGATGATTACGCTGGCCAAGCGGGGTGACCTGCATGCCAGGCGCCAGGTAATGTCATACCTGTTAAACGAAGATGTGGTCAAGAAGGTGTTTGACACCACCGCTGCCAGGTACGGGGACCGTCAAGGAGGCTATACCCGGATTACCAAGATCGGCCCTCGCCGTGGGGATGCCAGCCCGATGGTGGTAGTTGAATTGGTTTGATGGGCGGTGTGCGCCTTGTCAGCGGCAATTAAGATTGAGGACCTCTATCACTGGTATGAGATAGGTGAAGGGCAACGGGTGGCGGCTTTGGCAGGTGTCGACCTGGAAGTGCAGGCCGGTGAGTTTCTAGCATTAGTCGGTGCCAACGGGAGCGGCAAGTCGACATTGGCCAGGCATCTAAATGCTTTGTTAATGCCCCATCAGGGGCGAGTACTGGTAAATGGGATCGATACTGCCGACCAGGGGCGGCTTTGGGAAGTGCGCTGCCAGGTCGGCATGGTCTTTCAGAACCCAGATAACCAGCTTGTAGCCACCATAGTCGAGGATGACGTGGCATTCGGGCCGGAAAACCTTGGTTTGCCTCCGGCCATTATCAGGGAGCGGGTTGACTGTGCCCTTGAGGCGGTAGGGATGTCGGAACACCGTAGATATCCGCCTCACCATCTGTCGGGAGGACAGAAGCAGCGTGTAGCAATCGCAGGGGTGTTGGCGATGCAGCCAAACTGTATTGTGCTGGACGAACCCACGGCCATGCTTGATCCCCAGGGCAGGCAGGAAGTGCTGGCCACTGTGCGGAGACTGAACAAACAGCAAGGCATAACGGTCATCCTGATCACCCACTTCATGGAAGAGGCGATTGCGGCAGACCGGGTGGCGGTAATGGCAGATGGCAGGTTGATTCATCAAGGAACGCCTCGGGAAGTGTTTGCGCGACAAGGGGAACTGTACCAGGCCGGGCTTGATATCCCGCAGGTGACCGAATTGGCAGATAGGCTACGGGCTTCCGGGGTGTCTATGCCGCCGGTTGTCCTGAGCGTGGAAGAGTTGGTGTCAACCCTATGCAGCTAAGAGTAGAAAACCTGTCACATATTTATTTCCCTGGCTCGCAGATGGAGGTGGTGGGCATTCAGCACATCTTCTGTGAGATCAGGGAGGGTGAGTTCATCGGCTTGATTGGTCCTACGGGTTCCGGCAAGTCGACATTTGTGCAACATCTGAATGGGCTATTAAAGCCTACTGCCGGACGCATCTTGATCGATGGTCGGGAATTGACGAAAAAGACCTGGCGCGAGGTGCGGCAAAGGGTCGGTTTGATTTTCCAGTATCCGGAGCACCAGCTGTTTGAAGAGACAGTGTTTGATGATATTGCGTTTGGGCCGCGCAATATGCGTTTGCCAGAGGAACAAGTGCAGGAGCGCGTCTCACGTGCAGCAGCCGCTGTAGGTCTGGATCCTGCGTTCTTGTCGCGATCACCATTTGAGTTGAGTGGAGGCCAAACGCGCCGGGTGGCAATCGCCGGGGTTTTGGCTATGGAGCCGGAGTTGCTGATCTTGGATGAGCCCACCGCTGGGCTCGATCCACGCGGGCGCAGGGAAATACTCAGTTATATTAAGCAATTGCATCAGGAACGTGGCTTGACCGTGCTGTTGGTGACCCATAGCATGGAAGATGCCGCCACCCTGGCAGATAGGCTGTTCGTGATGGATAAGGGTCAGTTAGTGATGACAGGTACTCCCGGAGAGGTGTTTGCCCATGCGGAGACCCTGCAGGCGATCGGTCTCCAAATTCCGCAAATGGCTCAGGTTTTGAGTGCTTTAGCGGCGAAAGGCTTGCCGGTCAAATTGGAGGCATATACGGTCGCGGACGCCGCGCGGGAGATTTTGCGGGCGTTGGGGCGCAAGACTGGGGGTGAGGGTGGTTGTCATTCCTAGGCGATATCACGATCGGACAGTACTACCCGGCCGAATCAGTAGTACACAGGCTTGACCCGCGCACAAAGATCACCCTGACCATGGTGATGGTAACGGCCGTTTTTTTGGCCCCGGATTTCTGGGCCCAGGGATCGTTAGCAATTTTGACGCTTTTGATGGTGAAAGTATCAGGCGTACCTTTATCATATTTGTTTCGCGGTTTGAGACCGATCCTGATTATTCTGGCTTTCACGTTCGTGTTGAATGCCTTGATGATACCGGGAGCGGAGTTGGCGCGGATCGGGCCGTTATCGATTAGCCAGCCAGGTGTGCTGATGGGCCTGCTGTTGGCCATCAGGTTGATATTATTGGTTGCGATTGCATCGCTGTTGTCATTGACCACTACGCCGATTGATCTTACCGATGGCCTGGAACAGATATTGAGTCCGTTCCGGCGGCTGGGAGTACCAGCCCATGAGCTGGCGATGATGATGAGTATTGCCTTGCGGTTTGTGCCTACATTGTTGGAGGAGGCCGAGAAAATCATCAAAGCCCAAATGGCGCGGGGAGCCGACTTTGAAAGCGGTAATGTCATCCAAAGAGCGCGGGCCATGGTGCCGGTCCTGGTACCGTTGTTTGTAGGAGCTTTTCGGCGTGCAGATGAACTGGCATTGGCGATGGAGGCGCGCTGTTACCGGGGGGGCTACCAGCGCACGCGGTTAAAGCAACTTCGTTTCGGGACGCATGACCTGATGGCTGGGTGCGCTGGAGTATTGCTCCTGTTGGTGCTGTTTTTGTGGCGCTGGTGGTAGGGGGGCTGATGGTGCGCCATTTGTGCCTGACGGTCCAATATGACGGCAGCGGATTTCACGGTTTCCAAGTTCAAAACCAGGGTGTGCGGACTGTCCAAGGGGAGCTGGAAAAGGCGCTCGAAACCGTTATGGGAGAGTCCGTGCGGGTGACTGGTGCGGGGAGGACTGATGCCGGGGTACATGCTTTAGGGCAGGTGGTCAGCTTTTGGAGCCGGGGTACCGTTCCCACGGAACGATTGCCGTTGGCGTTAAACAGCCTGTTGCCGGCAGATGTGGTTGTCACTGATGCCAAAGATGTCGGCAGTAGTTTCGATGCCCGGCGCAGCAAGAGCTTTAAGACTTATCGGTATTTGTTGGACTTGGGCCGTTACCCCAATCCGATTACCCGTCATTATGCGCTTCACTACCCGCATCGGCTAGACTTGGAAAAGATACGGGAAGGGATTGCCGCTTTACCGGGTGAGCACGATTTTGCCGGGTTTGCCGCCACGGGCTCAACGGCCGGGCAGGGTGCGCGTGGTACTGTCAGGTTTATGCGGCAGGCGCAATGTGATTATTTACCGCCAGGGCCATTATCAATGCCGGGGGACGATCAGCGATTGTTGGCTTTCACATTCTCGGCGGATGGCTTTTTGTATAAGATGGTGCGTTTGCTGGTAGGCACTTTGTTGGAGGTAGGTAGCGGCAGGAGGCCTCCTGGGGATGTGGCGGCATTGTTGCAGGGTGGGCGAGCAGTTCTTGCGGTACCGGCACATGGTTTATGTCTGCTGGGGGTGGAATACGAGGAATTTCCCGCCTAGGTTTGCCCGCCCATGACAGCCTTTTCTTGACAGGCATTGTCCCCTATAATAAAATACTTGTGCAACTCGCCTGAGCGAGTTTTTGACTGAACAGGAACCCGTCGCGCTTTTGTGGGGCAGCAAAGGAGGGAGAAGAGGTGAAATCAACGTTTATGCCAAAACCGGCAGACGCTCAACGCCAATGGTGGGTGCTTGATGCCGAAGGCCAGACGCTTGGGCGCTTGGCCACAAAGGCCGCCGCTCTCTTGCGCGGGAAACATAAAGCGACCTTCACGCCCTTTATGGATATGGGCGATAACGTGATTATTATTAATGCTGACAAGGTCGTCTTGAGCGGGAAGAAACTGGAACAGAAGCAGTATGTGCGGTATACTGGCTATCCGGGAGGGCTACGCAAGAAAAGCTACGCCGAATTCCTACGGGATCAACCGGAAAAAGCGGTGGAAAAGGCCGTATTTGGTATGCTGCCACACAACCGCTTGGGGCGTAAGGCCCGCAAGAAACTGTTCGTGTATCGCGGTCCCGAACATCCGCATATGGCTCAACAGCCAAAGCCCTACGAAGGCTAGCGGAGTGTCAATAAGTTTAATTTCACGGAAAGGGGGTAGGGGCGTGGCAGCAGAACTGCAATATTACGGCACTGGTCGCCGCAAGAATGCCGTGGCGCGTGTCCGGTTGGTGGCTGGCCGGGGCCGCATCATGGTAAACAACCGTCCCCTGGAAGAATACTTTCCTCTCAAATCATTGCAGGCCCTTGTCCAGCAGCCGTTGCGCGTTACTGATTGTGAAGGCAATTATGATGTTTTGGTGAATGTCGTGGGAGGCGGCATGTCAGGGCAGGCAGGCGCGGTGCGGCATGGTTTGGCCAGGGCCCTGTTACGGGTTAATCCGGATTACAGGCCATCTTTGAAGAAAGCAGGGTTCTTGACTAGAGACCCACGGATGAAGGAAAGGCGCAAATATGGGTTGAAGAAGGCCCGCAAGGCGCCGCAGTTCTCCAAACGTTAAAACAAGTGTTTATTTACACTCGAGTTTGTTCAAACTTACAAAGTTTGTTTGCGAGTTTACAAAACCGTCATTGGTTTATATACCTTTGGCGGTTTTTTTGTGTTCAAAAAATAGATATAGAAATAAATAAAAATATGCTAAACGGACGTAGTTGTAATCCCTCGAAAGCCTGTATAATTCGTATGTGTATGTGGTTTCGGTATTTCCTCCCGTAGGTTATACCCTGCGTATCACTGCCCTTATTTTCCCACGAGCAAACTTTGTAACTACATGAGCAAACTTATTTGTAACTGAACAACAAGACCCACCGGACAACGGTGGGTTTTCCTTTCCCAGGTCGTGTAAAAATTGGCTCTTGACGACTAGACCAATAATATTGTATAGTGGTACAAACAGCCTAGGCTGCCGTTTCCCGGCAGCTCGGTTTTTCTTTTCCCCAATAAATTGGTTCAAGGGGGTAGGTCCAAAGTGCAGAAAATTGTAAACAACGGTCGTAAGGTGAAGTTGGTTGATACCACGCTCCGTGATGGCGAGCAAACCGCCGGCGTGGTATTTGCCAATCAGGAAAAGTTGCGCATCGCGCGCTTATTGGACGATATCGGAGTGGATCAAATCGAGGCGGGCATTCCGGTGATGGGTGGCGACGAGGCCGAGGCGGTTAAGGAAATTGCCCAAATGGGCCTGAAGGCAAGCATTATGGCTTGGAATAGGGCTGTAATCAGGGATATTGAAGCCTCTTTGGCTTGCGGGGTGGATGCCGTGGCGGTGTCGATCTCTGCTTCTGATATCCACATCGAACACAAATTGCAAACCACCCGTCAGGACGTGTTGCGCCGCATGACAGCTGCTTGCGCTTTTGCCAAGGAGCATGGGGTTTACGTTTCGGTCAACGCCGAAGACGGTTCTCGGGCTGATATGGACTTTTTGTTGGAATTCGCCCGGTTGGCCAAAGAGGCTGGGGCGGATCGTCTCCGGTTTTGTGACACCGTCGGTGCTCTCGATCCGTTTGCCACCCATGACAAAGTCAAGAAATTGATCGAGCACACTGGTTTGGAAATTGAAATGCACACCCACAACGATTTCGGTATGGCCGTGGCTAACGCGTTGGCAGGTGTGCGGGCAGGAGCTACCTATGTCGGTGTGACGGTGAACGGTCTTGGTGAAAGAGCCGGAAACGCCGCTTTGGAAGAGGTAGTAATGGCCCTTAAATACACGATGGGCATCGATCTGGGTTATCGCACTGAGCTATTCCGGGAGTGCTCAGAATATGTGGCGCGGGCGTCGGCGCGCGAGTTGCCGGTTTGGAAGGCCGTGGTGGGAACGAATATGTTTGCTCACGAATCAGGCATTCATGCCGATGGCGCCCTAAAAAACCCCCTTACTTATGAGATCTTTGACCCGGCTGAAGTGGGACTGGAGCGGCAGATCGTCATTGGCAAGCACTCCGGTACGAGAGCGATAATCAATAAATTCCTGGAATATGGCATCCAGCTGAACGACGAAGAAGCGAATGCCCTCTTAGCCCGTGTGCGGGCCTTGGCGGTGGAGATGAAGAGAGCTTTATTCGACAAAGAGCTGGTTTATGTTTATGAGGATTTTCAGCGGGAGAGGACGAGAGATATTGGGTAGGACGATTGCAGAAAAAATCTTAGCTAATCACAGCGGCCAGCCGGCACGAGCCGGTGACATCGTGCTGGCGGATTTGGATTTCATTATGGGCCAGGATGGCACTTCACCTTTGGCGATCGATGTTTTTCGCCAAATGGGTGGAGTGAAAGTGGCTGAGCCCAGCAAAGCTGCCCTGGTAATAGACCACAATGCTCCCAGCCCAAGCGAAGGGGTTTCGGCATTACACGACATGATGCGTGGTTTTTCCCGGGAAATGGGTGTGCAAATATATGATGTTGGTGAGGGTGTCTGTCATCAATTGGTGCCGGAACAGGGGTACGTTGTTCCCGGAGACCTGGTGATTGGGGCTGATTCCCATACTTGTACCTACGGCGCTTTGAATGCCTTTGCTACTGGTGTGGGTTCTACGGACTTGGCGGCAGCGCTCTATTCCGGCAAAATGTGGTTCCGCGTGCCGCCGACAATGCGCGTGCTTTGCCATGGCGCCCTGGCAAAGGGCGTAACAGCCAAGGACCTGGTGCTATTCCTGGTCGGTCAGATCGGCGCCGATGGCGCCACTTACATGGCCCTGGAGTTTGCCGGAGAAGCCATCAGCCAACTGAGTGTGGATGCTCGTTTGACCATTGCTAATATGGCGGTGGAAATGGGGGCCAAAGCCGGGCTGATGGAAGCCGATGAAAAAACTCTCGCCTGGGTTGCCGGCCGTTCGGCCAGGCAACCACAACCTGTTCAAGCCGACGCGGATGCCGAGTATGAAAAGGTGCTGGAATTTGATGTCTCGGATTTGCCGCCTTATGTGGCGGTGCCGCATCGGGTTGACACTGTAGTCCCGGTGAGTGCAGTGGAAGGGAAACGGATCCAACAGGCCGTGATAGGCACCTGTACAAATGGTCGCCTGGAGGATCTGCAGCAGGCTGCCCGGATCCTAGCCGGGAAGAGGATTGCCGAAGGGGTACGCTTGATCGTAGCCCCTGCTTCGCGGCAGATCTTGCTGGACGCGATTGCCGATGGTACCATCGGTCAGCTGGTGGCAGCCGGTGCAGCATTGGTGACACCGGGGTGCGGTCCTTGCGTTGGTACTCATAACGGTATCCCGGCGGATGGGGAAACGGTGATTTCGACGGCCAACCGGAATTTCAAGGGGCGGATGGGCAACAACAAAGCCAAGATCTATTTGGGATCAGCGGCCACAGTTGCGGCCTCGGCACTTTCCGGGATGATTACAGATCCCAGGAGGGTTGCTGATGAATAAGGAAAGAGCTAAACTGCATGGGCGCGTGCATGTTTTCGGTGATGATATCAATACAGACTACATTATCGCGGGAAAATACAAGTTCAAGACGAATGACATGAGAGAGTTGGCCCGCCACGCATTTGAGGATATCGATCCAGAGTTCATCGCGCGGGTGCAGCCTGGGGATATCGTGGTAGCGGGCAACAATTTTGGCTGTGGCTCATCCCGGGAGCAGGCGCCGTTGGTATTGTTGCACGCAGGCATTAGTGCCGTTGTGGCTACTTCCTTTGCCAGAATCTTTTTCCGGAACGCCATTAACACCGGCTTGCCAGTTTTGCAATGTCCAGTGGAGGGTTTGCAAAACGGGGACCAATTGAGCGTAGATCTGGCCACGGGAGAAATAATGGCGGGGGATGGGCGAAAATGGCAAGCTAATCCGTTGCCTCCTGTGATGCTGCAAATATTGCAGAATGGTGGCTTAGTGCCGCATATCAAAAAGCACGGTGGGTTTGGTTTTGAGGGAGGCGCAGCGGACTGATGGAACACGATGTGGTGTTAATTCCGGGTGATGGTATTGGACCTGAGGTAACGCGAGCGGTGCAAATGGTTATTCAAGCGGCCGGCTGCCGGATCAATTGGCGTCTCGCGCAAGCCGGGGTGGCCGGGCTAGAGCGCTTTTCCACTCCCCTCCCGGACGCCACAGTAGAGGCGATTCAAGCGACTGGCGTGGCTTTGAAAGGGCCGGCCACCACACCTGTGGGGACTGGTTTCCGCAGTGTCAATGTGGGGCTGAGATTGGCGCTCAACTTGTATGCTAATGTGCGGCCAGTGCGAAACATGCCAGGCATAAAATCTCCCTGGACAGATGTTGATTTGGTAGTCATGCGGGAGAATACCGAGGACCTTTATATTGGTCTGGAACGGCGGGTCAGCCCGGACCACTGCGAAGCGACAAAAGTGATCACCAGAGGCGCTTCCGAGCGGATCGTGCGCCGGGCGTTTGAGTATGCGCGGAACCATGGTTATAGTCTGGTGACGGCTGGCCATAAAGCCAATATCCTGAAACTGAGTGATGGCCTTTTCCTGGAGGCCGCCCGCGAAGTGGCCAGGGAGTTTCCCGAGATCGGCTTTGAAGATATGATTATTGATAACCTTTGCATGCAGCTGGTCCGGAATCCGGGCCGGTTTGGTGTGATCGTATTGCCGAACCTGTATGGCGATATAGTATCGGATCTTTGCGCTGGGTTAGTGGGTGGTCTGGGCGTGGTTCCTGGTGCCAATATCGGGGACCGGGCGGCCGTTTTTGAAGCGGTTCATGGTAGCGCTCCGGACATCGCTGGTCAGGGCAAGGCTAACCCCACTGCTTTATTGTTGTCGGCGGTAATGATGTTGGAATTCCTTGGTGAAAAAGAGGCGGCAGCCAGGATCACACAGGCGGTAGAATCTGTGCTCGGTGAAGGCAAAATCCTCACCGGGGATTTGGGCGGGACGGCCACCACTGAGGAGATCACCCAAGCCTATATATCAGCTTTGGCAACAGTCTGAGAGAGGGGCGGCAAACGCCAATCCTACACCCGGGGTCATGCTCTTCCTCGATCCGCATATGCTTGAACAGGCGATGCGGGGAGGGGAGGCAAAGTGCAGGTACGTATTTCCGTAGTGTGGGTGAGGGCATGGTGGTTGGCCGCCCTTGCTGTTGTATTTTTTTGTCTGGGTGTTGTGATCTGGTATACTTTGGCTCCGGAACCGTCGCTGGGGATCACGACCATGGCCCGTTCCGTGGCAGATCGTGTAATCGTAATCGATCCGGGACATGGCGGACCGGACGGCGGGTGTAGTGGTGCCAGTGGACTGCTTGAGAAAGAGGTCGTCCTGGATGTGGCGAACCGTTTGGGTGAACTCTTGCGACAGTTCGGTGCCGTGGTGATCATGACCAGGGAGAGCGATACCGATCTAAGTGGCTTGGCACCCGGCGTAGGTACTTTGCGGCAGCGCAAAAACTTGGATTTGGCAAAAAGGATTGAACTAGGCAACAATTCCCACGCCGATGCTTTTTTGAGCATTCATGCCAACGCATTCCCACAACAGCGCTACTTCGGCGCGCAAACATTCTATAACCCGCGACAAGTTCCAGATTCACAGAGATTGGCGGTATTATTGCAAGAGGAACTGGTTCGTCTCACCGGCCACACGCAAAGACAGGCCAGTGACCGCATAAATCAACGGATCTTGAATGGACTGAACTGCCCGGCGGTGACGGTGGAAATCGGCTTTCTCACCAACCCGCGGGAGGAACAATTGCTTTCGACCCCAAAATATCGTCAGCAAGTGGCATGGAGTATTTTTGTCGGTCTGTGCCGTTATTTTGCCCAGGCTCCGGAACCTGTGGCGTGATTGAAAACACTCTTGCCCGGCCAGAATAGCAAAGAGATACCGTTCGGCAAGCAGGATTTTATTCCTACTTGCCAAATTTTAGCGCAAACAGGTGAAATGGATGTATCACCCACTGCCCCGCATCGAAATAGATTTGGCCAAGCTGACGGCCAATGCGCGCTTGGTGGTGGATATGTGCCGGGCCTGCGGCATCAGCGTATTGGGTGTGACGAAAGCCTGCGCCGGCTCTCTGCAGGTCGCCCAGGCCATGTTGGCCGGCGGGGTGGAGATGGTGGCCGATTCTCGCCTGGAGAACCTAGCACGCCTGCGGTCAAGCGGCATCAGCCCCCTGTTGCAACTGCGCTTGCCGATGATCAGCCGCGTGGACGAGTGCGTTACCATAGCAGATATCAGCCTGAATAGCGAGCCGACTGTGATAGCGGCACTGGGGGAGGCTGCCCATCGGTTGGGGCGAGCGCACGGGGTGGTCTTAATGGTCGACCTGGGCGACCGGCGGGAAGGTGTCGCCCCCGATGATGCAGTGGAGTTGGCTTTGCAGGCCGCCGAGACCCGGGGAATCGAATTTTTGGGTTTTGGCACCAACCTGACCTGTTTTGGAGGGATCATCCCTACCCGCCGCAATCTCGGGCAGCTGGTGGAGATAGCGGAACGTTTCCGCGCCCGCAGTGGTCATCCGGTGCAGGTGGTGTCAGGGGGCAATTCCAGCAGCCTGCCGTTGGTCATGGAGGGAGAAGTCCCGGCTGGGGTGAACCAGTTGCGCGTTGGCGAGGGGATCCTGCTGGGGCGGGAAACTATCGGGCGCTCGGTGTTACCTGGTGCCTATCAAGATGTCTTCTCGCTGGTGGGAGAAGTGATCGAATGTCTGGAGAAACCGTCCTTGCCCTGCGGAGAAGTGGGAGAGGACGCCTTTGGCTGTGTGCCGGAGTTTTCCGACCGTGGGCATCGCTGGCGAGCGATCGTCGCCCTCGGCCGGCAAGATGTTCTTGTTGAGGGTCTGGAACCGGCTGACCCCGGAATGGAAATCCTGGGAGCGAGTAGCGACCATCTCATCATAGATGTGACGGAAGCCGAGCAACGACCGCACGTCGGTGAAGAGGTGCGTTTGCGCATCGTTGATTATGCTGCTTTGCTGACCGCCATGACATCGCCCTATGTCACGAAATGTTACGTGGGCGAGGAAACGGGTTACAGGCTCGATTTGTGGTCGCGCCTGCCGGAGGTGAGTGTGTTTGAGCATCGTGATAGGGGCCCTGATGCCGCATCCGCCGATTATCGTGCCTGAGGTGGGCGGGCGGCACCGGGACGAGGCAAAACAGACTATTGCCGGTATCACCAGTCTGGTGGCGGAGGTGGCTGCCAGCGACCCGGACTGCCTGTTGGTGATTACTCCCCATGGTCCCTACCGGCCCGATGCTATAACCTGCTTAATGGATAATCCCCTGCAGGGTTCTTTTGCGGAGTTCGGCGCTGCGGAGGTCAAATTGCAGTTCACAAATGAACGGGGTTTTGGGCGGACGATCGTGGAAACCGCCGCTGCCGAGGGTGTCAAGGTGGTGGAATCTAGAGCAGACGGCAATCTCGACCACGGGGCTTTAGTGCCGTTGTATTTTTTGCACCAGAACCCTAATTTGCAGTTGTCATTGACAGTGCTGACCATGGGATGGTTGCCGGCCTCAGATTTGCGCCGGTTGGGGCGAGCGGTAGCGCGAGCAGCGGACATTGTGGGGCGAAGGGTAGCGATGATCGCCAGTGGGGATCTTTCGCACAGGCTGCACCCCGGGGCTCCGGCAGGATATGACCCATACGGGGTTGAGTTCGATCAAGCGGTCGTGGAAGCCATTCGCACTGCGGACTGGGAAGTATTATTTGGATTTACGGAGGACCAGGTGGAGCAAGCGGGGCAATGCGCGCTGGGGCCGTTGCAGATTCTGGCTGGGGCGCTCGCTGCCGTGAAAACAAAGGTGTATTCCTATGAAGGTCCGTTCGGAGTGGGGTATGCCGTGGCTAGTTTACGGCCGTCCGGGCAGTATGATCCGGTGGTGGAGTTGGCCCGGCGAACGGTTATCCAATATGTCAGGACGGGTGAGCGTCTCCATGTCCCCAAGGATCTTCCTGACGAACTGCGCAGCCGGGCTGGTGCTTTCGTGACATTGCGGATTGGCGGTGAATTACGCGGTTGTATTGGTACCGTCGAACCCACGCAAGAAAGCCTGGCGCTGGAAGTGGTCGCAAATGCCATCAGCGCTGCTACCCGTGATCCTCGTTTTCCTCCCGTGACGGAGGAAGAACTGCCCCGGTTGCAAGTTTCGGTAGATGTGCTGCAGCCCGCGCTACGGGTTAGTGACGTAACCCAGCTTGATCCCAAGCGGTATGGTGTGATTGTACAAAAAGGAGCGCGGCGCGGTCTTCTCTTGCCGGATTTGGACGGAGTGGAGACTGTGGAACAGCAGCTGGCGATCGCCTGCCAAAAGGCGGGGTTGGATACGGGAGAGGGGATGGAAATATTTCGCTTCACGGTCCAACGCCATCAATGAGGGGGGCCAGATGGGTGACTTCAGCGCAGGGTTGTCCGGCCCGATTCTACCGGCAACTTGCGGATGATTTGGTGCTGTGCGAATTGTGTCCACAGGGATGCCAGATTGCACCCGGGCGAGTTGGGATATGCGGGGTAAGAGAAAACCGGCAAGGCCGGTTATGGAGCCGCAATTATGGCACGTACGCTGCCGAAGCGGTAGATCCGGTGGAAAAGAAGCCACTATATCACTTTTTCCCGGGGTGTTCAATCTACTCGTTTGGTGCCGGAGGCTGTAATCTAGCCTGTCGCTTTTGCCAGAACTGGGAACTGAGCCAGAATGCTCTGCCCGCCCGGGCATTGTCTCCGGCGGAAATGGTGGCCCGGGTTTTGGCCTGGCAAAAGCATGACCCCGACTGTATTGGGATTGCTTATACATACTCAGAGCCACTTGTTTGGTTTGAGCATGTGTATGAAACAGCTGCCCTGGCCAAAGAGCGCGGCCTGCAGAATGTGTTAGTCAGCAACGGTTATATTAATTTACAACCCTGGCGGGAGCTATTACCGTTGCTATCGGCGGTCAACATCGATGTCAAGTCTTTTCGCGAAGATTACTACCGCCGTTTGTGTGGAGGGCGTTTGGCGCCGGTTTTGCGGGCAGTGGAGGAAGCATACCAGGCGGGTTGTCATGTCGAGGTCACTACTTTGGTGGTGCCGGGCGAGAATGATAGCCCAAGAGAAGCGGAGCAGCTGGCCAGTTGGTTGGCGGGACTTGATGCCGGTATTCCTCTCCATGTCAGCCGGTATTTCCCAAAGCACAAAGCCATATCGCCGCCCACTGCTCTGGATGTCCTGCGCATCTGGCAGGTAGCGGCCGCAAAACACCTGCACTATGTCTATTTGGGCAATGTGGCGGTAGCGGGAGCAGCCGATACCATCTGCCCACAGTGCGGAGCAGTTGTTATCAGACGCGGTTTAACGGGGGTTTGTAGCGAAGGCTGGCAGGATGGTCATTGTCGCAGTTGTGGTCGAAGAATTCAGATTGTGCAGGAGGCCTGCCTGGATGAGTGAAACGGTTGTGGTGGCTCTGGGAGGCAATGCTATTTTAAAGGCTTCTCAAAGGGGCACGGTGGAACAGCAAAGAGAGAACCTCGGGGAAACGGCGCGGCAGATTGCCGGCTTGATAAAGCAGGGCTACAGGGTGGTTTTGACACATGGTAACGGCCCGCAGGTGGGTAACATCCTTTTGCAACAGGAGGAAGCAGCCCAGCTTGTGCCGCCTATGCCGCTGGATGTGTGTGGTGCCCAAACACAGGGGATGATCGGCTATCTGTTGCAACAGGCGATGGGAGAAGCGTTGCGGGCGGCTGGCTTGCATACGCCAGTCATTACTGTTGTTGCTCAGGTTGAGGTGGATCGCCAGGACGAGGCCTTTCTTGATCCCAGTAAACCTGTGGGGCCGTTTTTCACGGCTACGAAAGCTCAGCAGTTGGCTGCGGAACGGGGCTGGGTGGTGAAGCTGATCGGTGCTGCCGGTTGGCGACGGGTTGTGCCTTCGCCCCGGCCACGCTTTATCACGGAATTGCCGGTGATAAATGATTTGGTGCAGATGGGAGTGTTAGTGATCACCTGCGGCGGTGGCGGTATCCCGGTGGCCCGTTTATCTGATGGCCGGCTATCCGGGGTGGAGGCGGTGATAGACAAGGATCTGGCCGCCGAACAGCTGGCACTGGGTCTGGCTGCGGACACGCTGGTGATCCTGACGGATGTCCCGGGGGTGGCCATCAACTTTGGCCAACCGGATGAAGAGTATCTTGGCAAAGTATCAGTTGGTGAGTTGGAGTTGTATGGACGGCAGGGACATTTCCCCGCTGGTTCCATGGGTCCGAAAGTGGCGGCGGCGATTGGCTTCGTGCGGGGCAGCGGCAGGCGGGCGGTGATCACCGCCATGGACCTCTTGCAGGATGCTATGCACGGCCAAGCCGGCACCATCGTGCAGGAGATCGGGCTAGAGTTCAATGCGGCTGAGGAAAGGAGAGATGTCGATGGCAAAAAACATGAAGGGTAAGGATCTAATTTCTTTATTGGATTTGACGCCGGAAGAAATCGACCAAATTTTGGACACGGCGAGCTTTCTCAAGCGCCTGCATTACACTGGTGAGCCTTTCAGGCCTTTGCAAGGCAAGACCCTAGGGATGATTTTCACTAAACCGTCTACCCGCACGCGGGTATCGTTTCAAGTAGCGATTTACCAATTAGGCGGAATGGGCATCTACCTGGGTGCCGATGACCTGCAGTTGGGACGCGGTGAGACGATCGCCGATACGGCCCGGGTCTTGTCGCGCTACCTGGATGGCATCATGATCAGGACGTTTGCCCACGATGATGTGGTGCAATTGGCGGAACACGCCGACATTCCAGTTGTGAATGGTTTGACTGACTTGCTGCACCCCACGCAGGTGCTGGCTGATTTGCTCACACTGCGTGAGAAAAAAGGACGCCTGGCCGGCCTGAAACTGACCTATATCGGCGATGGGAACAACGTGGCCCATTCTTTGCTGTTTGGTTGTGCCAAAATGGGTGTAAACTTAACGCTTGCCACCCCGGCAGGTCACGAACCTTTGGCATGGGTGGTGGCCAGGGCGAAGGAAGAGGCGGCTAGGCGGGGATGCCAAATCGAACTGACTGATGATCCCCGGGCAGCAGTGCAAGGGGCGGATGCCGTCTATACGGATGTTTGGACAAGTATGGGGCAGGAGCAGGAAAGAGAACAGCGCTTAAAGGCTTTGCAGCCATTCCAGGTCAATGCCCGGTTGATGGCCCATGCCGGAGAGGACGCGCTCTTCTTGCATTGTCTGCCGGCTCACCGGGGCGAAGAAGTGACTGACGAGGTAATGGATGGTCCCCAGTCGGTGGTGTTTGATGAAGCGGAAAACCGGCTTCATGTGCACAAGGCAATTTTAGCTTTAGTGATGTAAATACAGGGCGCCGCCATTTGTATTGGGCACAGGTGATTGTGGCAATATATAGTGGATTACCAGGCGGGCGCTGCTAACGAACAGCAAAAAAGTGGATTGAAAGGAGGGTGCTTCTTTTGCATAAAACGAAGGTCTTAATCATGGGGGCCGCTGGGCGCGACTTCCATAACTTCAATGTCTTTTTTCGCAACAACCATGCCTATCAAGTAGTCTGTTTCACTGCCACCCAGATTCCGGATATCGAAGGCCGTACATACCCACCAGAATTGGCTGGTCCCTACTACCCACAGGGGATCCCGATTTGGCCTGAAGAGCAACTGGCAGAGATTGTCACCCGGGAAGGGATCGAGCAGGTTGTCTTCGCTTATAGTGATGTCAGCCATCAATATGTAATGCACAAGGCCAGTCTCTGCCTGGCGTTGGGGGCGGATTTCCGCCTCATGGGTCCGGCTACGACCATGCTGAAAGCGCAAAAACCGGTGGTGTCTGTGACGGCTGTGCGGACAGGCTCCGGGAAGAGCCAGACCACTAGGCGCGTAATCGCACTCCTGCGAGAAATGGGGATGAAGGTAGTAGTGATCCGGCACCCCATGCCATATGGGAATTTGGTCCGCCAGGCGGTGCAACGCTTTGCTTCCTACGCGGACCTGGATAAGCATGATTGCACGATTGAAGAGCGGGAGGAATACGAGCCTCATATTGATCGCGGCACAGTGGTATATGCCGGGGTGGACTATGAACGTATATTGCGGCAGGCTGAACAAGAAGCAGATATTCTGCTCTGGGACGGGGGCAACAATGATCTGCCCTTCTACCGGCCTGATTTGCAAATCACAGTAGCAGACCCGTTGCGGGCGGGGCATGAAATGACATATCATCCCGGCGAGGCCAACCTGCGTTTTGCACAGGTAATTGTGATCAACAAAATGGACTCCGCTTCACCCGAGGGAATTAGCGTGGTGCGGGATAATATCGCCAAAGTGAATCCGACCGCCTTGGTAGTGGACGCCGCTTCACCGATTTTTGTTGAGGACCCGAATGTGGTGCGTGGGCGGCGGGTGTTAGTGGTGGAGGATGGCCCGACTTTGACCCATGGCGAAATGAGTTTTGGCGCTGGGGTAGTGGCAGCGCGTAAATTCGGCGCGATAGAGTTGGTGGATCCACGCCCGTATGTGGTTGGAAGTATCCGCGGGGTTTATGAGAAATATGGGCAGATCACCGATGTACTGCCGGCAATGGGTTATGGTGATGAGCAGGTGCGGGAATTGGAACAATCCATCAACAATACCCCGTGCGATGCGGTGGTGATTGCCACTCCGATCGATTTGCGGCGATTGGTACGGATCAACAAGCCAGCTGTTAGGGTGCGCTATGAACTCCAGGAAATCGGCCAGCCGGACCTGTCCGGTGTTATGCAGGAGTTTGTCGCCCGCCATACTTAAGGCGCCTCAGCTGCAATCTGGCCCGGTAACCAGCCGGGCCTTTTGATTTATGTTGACAAATACCATCACTAATGATTCAATGAAAATGATTATCATTGATAAGGAGGGCTTCCGGTGGGGGAGGGTTTGCAGCGCATCCTGGATCATTTGCGGGATTGTCAATATCGCCTTACTCCGCAGCGTCGGTTGATCGTGGAGACGCTGTTGGATTATTCACAAGACCATTTAAGCGCTGAGGATCTCTATCGGATTGTGAAACGGCGTGATCCGGCCATCGGATTGGCTACTGTTTATCGTACCTTGGATTTGCTTGCTTCGTTGGCTGTGCTTACGAAAGTGAATTTCGGGGACGGTTGTAGCAGGTTTGAGCTCAGCGCTGCTAAGCGTTATCACCACCATCATCATTTGATTTGTGAGGCTTGTGGGGTGGTGCAGGGTTTTGACGAAGACCTGCTGGGCGGTCTGGAACGGACGATCGAACGCCGGACTGGATTTCGTGTCCACGATCATGAAGTGAAGTTCTACGGGATTTGCCACCAGTGCCGCCAAGCGGCGGAAGGGTAGCACGACGGCCACATATTGAGTTGATGTGCGGAATACCTTTCCAAATAAGGAAAGGAGGAACCGCACATGTTCAAGACAGCTCTCGTGACTTTCGCACTGATTTTTTTCGCCGAGCTCGGTGATAAAACACAATTGACGACCATGATATTAGCGGCCCAAAGCCGTTCACCGGTGGCGGTGTTTGTGGGCGCTGCTCTGGCGTTGGCTGTCAGCGCTTTACTGGGGGTCCTTTTAGGTGAATTCGTGACCAGAGTAGTGCCGACCCGTTATATTCATTTCGGTGCTGGGGTGGCTTTTATGGCGATCGGCGCGTTGTTGATATCAGGACGTTTATAGGCAAGTTGCTTTTCAGCAGATATTTTGCTAAACTAAACTATACAAGAAAACTTCGTGCGCCTATAGCTCAGCGGATAGAGCACCGGCCTCCGGAGCCGGGTGCCCAGGTTCGAGTCCTGGTAGGCGCACCATTTTTTTGTCTTTTTTTAGTTTACTGCGGGGATGATAGACACTGAGGTGATGGTTTTGCCCCGCATTCTCTTGGTGGATGATGAACCGGCATTAGTGAAGGGGTTGCGGTTAAGCCTGCAGCAGGCTGGTTTAGAAGTTGATGTGGCCTATGATGGGAAGACTGCGCTGGAGATAATCCGGCAAGGTGCACCGGATTTAGTGGTTCTGGACTTGATGCTGCCTGGGATGCACGGGTTGGATGTTTGCCGGGAGGTGCGCCGTTTTTCCACGGTCCCGATCATTATTTTGACGGCGCGGGGAGAGGATGTGGAAAAGATTCTTGGCCTGGAGATGGGTGCGGACGATTATGTTGCCAAGCCATTCAATACCAGAGAATTATTGGCTAGGATCCGTGCGCAACTGCGGCGCACTGAGATGGACAAATCCGCCCCACCGGGCCAGCAACTGCGGTTCGGTTCTTTGGTGATCGACCTGCCGGCCAGGCGCGTTTTAGTAGCGGGCCGGGAGGTGCCCCTCACGGCAACGGAATTCGATATTTTGGCCGTCATGGCTGAACAGGCAGGCCGTGTATTGACGCGGGAAAACCTGCTGGAGATGGTATGGGGGTATGATTCGCCCACCGACACCCGTACAGTCGATGTTCACATCCGCCGGCTACGAGAGAAGCTGGAGCCGGACCCCGCCCGCCCGCGCTGGGTGCAAACAAAGTGGGGTGTAGGCTATTACCTGGCGAATGAGTCTTAAGTGGAAGCTGGCCATCACCTACCTCTTGGCAGTGTCTTTGACATTGCTACTGTCGGCTTTGCTGATTAATAGTCTGGTCACTTCCCATTATTTGTTCGAGCGGCGGGTGAGTTTGTTTACCCAAGGCAACATCGTAGCGGATTTGGCGGTCCGGGTCCGGCAGGAAGCACTGACGAGTGTGTTTGAGCGCAGCGGGATGACTGCCTTTCGCTTTGCGGATGAGCAGCTCGAACGCGAAATCACGGCGGAATGGGAAAAACGGCTGCTGCGACTATCACCTGCGATTAAGCGCATCGCAGCCCGACTGGAGGCGCGGGCCATCATCACAGACAGGGGGCAAAGAGTGCTCCTCGATACCTCTGACGAGGATTCCCTGCTCGGCGAGGTACTCCTCCACGAGGAAATTACGATGGCACTTGCAAATCAGAACATTGCCCGGCAACATGATTTACCTAACGGAGAAAGGGTTTATTATGCGGTGGTGCCGGCGGTGCAACAGGGCCATGCAGTGGGTGCGGTGCTCCTTTCTGCGCCACTGGCGGATTTATATGCCCAGGTGGCGGTGTTGCGGACCAAGGTCATCACTATTTTTGCCTTTGTGGGGTTGGTAGTGGCTCTCTTGAGCGTTTTCGTGGCCACAAACATTACCCGCCCGTTGGCGGAATTGACCAGGGGCGCTCAGGCGATCGCCAAAGGGGATTTGGAACAACGGGTGGACATCCGCCTGACAGATGAGATCGGTGACCTGGCGGCTTCCTTCAACCTGATGGCGAAACGGCTGGCGGAGGAAGACCGCCTGCGGCGTTCCTTTATCGCCGACGCTTCGCATGAATTGCGCACCCCGCTCAGTTCCATCAAAGCGCTGGCGGAATCATTGCTGGCTGCGCCTGATCCTACCCAAGCTGAGTATCGGGAACTACTGGCCGACATCGTCGGTGAGGTCGACCGGATGAACAGGTTGGTTACCCAGTTGTTGCGCTTGGCCCATTTAGAGGCCGGTGCTCCTGGCCACCAACCCCAGGAATGTGACTTGTTCTGGTTAGCAGATGATGTCATCCGCCGTTTACGGAACATGGCCCGTCAGGCGGGCGTAAAGCTGGAGCTGGTTGGCGACTCGGTAACAGCAGTGATCGATGCAGATCTTTTCCGGCAGGTTTTTTATAATCTCGGGGAGAACGCTATTAGACACACTCCAGCGGGAGGGCTGGTGCAGTTCAGCGTCAGACAATTGGGCGAACTGGCCCGCATTGAAGTATCTGATACGGGACCAGGGATCCCGCCCGAACAGCGGGAGGCCATCTTTGAACGTTTTGTGCGGCTGGACCGCTCGCGCAGCCGGAGTTTGGGTGGGTTCGGATTGGGTTTGGCAATTGTGAAGCAAATTGTGCAGCTGCACGGTGGTCAGATCACCGTCGCTGCTCAGCCACAGGCAGGTACTGTGATGAGAGTGGAAATACCGCTGGCCGGGCAGATTGAAACAGGATTGTAACAAGGGCGCCGCCGGATGTTAACAATTGCCCGTTATGATGGCATTAAAGGCGCTGTGAGGGAGGAATTAGCCGTGATAAAAAAGGTGGGCAGTACATTCTTAGTGGCAATACTCCTGGTGGCAATGCTCCTGGCCAGTGGGGGTTGCGGGAGAAACGGTGGTACGCCTCCGATTAATCCCGCTGATAAGCAGCAGGTAACCATCACATTATATTTTGCCGATCAACAAGCACAACATGTCATTCCGGAGGATCGGGTGGTGAAACAGGGCACTGAATCAACGGCGGAATTGGTTGTGCGGGAGTTGATGGCGGGTCCGGTTGATCCATATTTGCACAGGACGATCCCGGCAGGTGTGCAGCTGTTGTCTGTGGAGGTTAACGAAGGAATAGCTTATGTTAATTTTTCGCGGGAACTACAGGAGAACCTGGCGGGCGGTTCGGCTAGTGAGATGATGATGATTGAATCTTTGTTGTATAGCCTGACAGAGTTGGAAGAAGTCAACAAAGTGCAAATACTAATTGCCGGGGCCAGGCAGGAGGTTTTGGCAGGGCATGTCTCCATTATGGAGCCATTTGCGCGCCATGGCATCAAGACCTATCCCATTTTCCTTGACGCGCAACGCGCCCGTTATTTGCAGGAGCGGGTGGAAGACGGTCAGGAGACGTGGCGCTTAGATCCGGTGGAAGTGGCAAAGCGGGATGGACGCATGCTGGGTTTCACGGGCGCGGATGATTTCGAGTTGGTGACGTTGACTCCGAAAAGCGGTAGTTCCGGGACAGCTGAAGCCATGGTTAGGGCGACGCACGGGGGTCAGTCTTACCTGCTACAGTTGATCCAGCCGGTGAGCGCAGATGGAATTTGGATGCTAAACGGTATCCAGGAAGAGGTTTAGAAGACAACCTAACGCGGCAGCTGGGGTAATGGGCCCTCCCGCTGGGGAGGGCTTTACTGTATCAAAAAAAGGTATTGCATACATATGCACAAGTTGGTATAATTATGGCATCTATTTAAAGGGGGTGATGGCAATCAAGGTCGCACTTGCCGGGGCTACGGGTTATGCCGGCACGGAATTGACGCGTTTATTGTATTGCCATCCTGATATTGAATTGGTAAGCTTAGCGGCCGGGCGCAGGGAAGGGGAAAAGCTGGTGGTGATTAACCCACAGTTCCATGGGTTGCGGTATGAAGCCTTTATTGGTTTGGAAGACTTGCTGGCGACTGAAGCCGAACTAATTTTTCTGGCCCTGCCCCACGGGCACGCAATGGAAATAGTGCCAAATCTGTTGGCGGCCGGTCGGCGGGTAATTGATTTGAGCGCCGACTATCGGTTACAGGATGTGCAGACATTCGCCGCTTGGTATGGAAAAGAGCATTGCGGATCGGAAGCGCTGGCGCAGGCGGTGTATGGTTTACCAGAGTTGCAGGATGTTGACTGGGCGACGGTGCGGCTGGTGGCTAATCCTGGTTGCTACCCGACTGCCATCCTCTTAGGTCTGGCGCCATTCTTGCAAGCCGGACTGGTGAAGACAGAAGGCATCATTGTTGATGCCAAGTCGGGTGTTTCCGGGGCGGGGCGTAGCCCGAAGCTGGAGATGTTGTATAGCGAAGTCAACGAAAACGTGCGTGCTTATGGTGTGGGTGGGGTGCATAGACACTTGCCGGAGATCGAGCAAGAGGTCTCCCGATGGACGGGATTAGACTGCACGATCACATTCACGCCGCACTTGATACCAATGACCAGGGGCATCCTCGCCACCATCTACTTGACTCCCAATCACACCATCGGGACGGCGGATGCTTTGCAAGTGCTGGAGAGGTTTTATCAAGGTTGTCCGTTTGTGCATGTATTGCCACCAGGAAGTCTGCCCAATACGAAGGCGGTATTTGGTTCGAATCATTGCCAGTTGGGCGCGGTTGTCGATGGCAGGACTGGCCGGTTGATTGTCATCAGTGTGATCGACAACCTGGGTAAGGGAGCAGCTGGGCAAGCGGTGCAGAACATGAACCTGATGTGCGGGTGGCCGGAGGAAATGGGCCTCGCGACACCGGGTCTTTTCCCATAGATCAGTTTTTGGGGGAGGTTTACCATGACGGCATTGGCAATTGAACAATGTGGTTTCGGTATGGAGCGGGTCGGTGTTTGCGCCCCAAGGGGCTTTCAGGCTTCTGGGATGGCCTGTGGGATTCGGAAAGAGAAAAAGGACCTGGCGCTTTTATTTTCCTGCCGGCCGGCGGCCGCGGCAGCGGTATTCACCACAAATGTGGTGAAGGCGGCCCCTTTGCAAGTGACCGCGCGCCATTTACAGGACGGATATTTGCAGGCGGTAGTGATCAATAGCGGCAATGCCAACGCCTGTACCGGGGCGCAGGGCCTGACTGATGCCCAATGTATGGCGGATATCGCTGCTCACCATTTAGGCTTGTCCGCGGACGCCATCGGTGTGGCGTCTACAGGTGTGATCGGCGTATTGCTGCCGATGGAGCGGATTGCCAATGGTCTGCCGGACGCCGCATTAGCTCTGTCAACGGACGGTGGTGGCGACGCCGCGGAAGCGATTATGACCACGGACACCGTGCGTAAGACAGCGATCGCCCAATTAGAGGTCGGCGGACAATTGGTGACCATTGGTTCCATGGCGAAGGGTTCAGGCATGATTCATCCCAATATGGCCACTATGCTGGCCTTTATCACCACGGATGCCGCTATTTCACCTCCAGCGCTACAGGCTGCTCTGGCCCGGGCGAATGCCGAAACATTCAATATGATTACCGTGGATGGCGACACCAGCACGAATGATATGGCATTGGTGTTGGCAAACGGAGAAGCCAGGAATAGGCCGATCGAGAAGGGCACGCCGGACTTTGAAGTCTTTACGGGGGCTTTGACTGATGTGTGCCGGCAACTGGCCCGGCAAATCGCCGCCGATGGTGAAGGGGCCACATGCCTCTTGACAGTGCAGGTGGTGGGTGCGCTGGATGTGACTCAAGCGCGGCTGGCGGCACGCACCGTGGCTGGTTCTAGCCTGGTGAAGACGGCAGTTTTTGGTGCCGATGCCAACTGGGGCCGGATTATGGCGGCTTTAGGACGGAGTGGCGCCCAATTTGACCCGGAAAATGTGAGACTCTGGATCGGGGATGTGGCAGTCTATGCCTATGGCTGCGGAGTCGATTACGATGAGGAACAAGTCACCCGGCTTTTGCAGGAGCCAGAGGTGAAAATAGACATCGATCTTGGCGCAGGGGATGCGCCAGCGACCGCTTGGGGGTGTGATTTGAGCTATGAATATGTGCGAATCAACGGCAGCTACCGCACCTGATCTCGATACTCTGGTAGCGCGGGCCGGCTTGTTGGTGGAGTCGTTGCCTTATATCCGGCGCTATTGGGGCAAGATCGTTGTCATAAAATATGGTGGCGCGGCCATGATTGATGATGCCCTGAAACAGGCGGTGATCACCGACATTGTCCTGATGCGCTATGTGGGGATGAAGCCCGTGCTGGTGCATGGGGGAGGTCCTGAAATCACCGCTTTGATGGATCGGTTGGGCAAAAAACCGCTCTTTGTCGACGGATTACGGGTCACAGATCGCGATACCGCTGACATTGCCGGCATGGTACTGGCGGGCAAGGTGAACAAAGATATCGTTTCGCGGTTGAATGCTGCCGGGGGGAAGGCAGTCGGTATCAGCGGTCCGGACGGGGGTCTGATCCAGGCTCGCCGTAAGGTACATGTCGTCTCCTCCGGGCCAAAGGAGGGCGAGCAGGCGGACCTGGGGTTTGTTGGGGAAGTGACCGCCATTGATCCGGCAGTTCTCTATACACTGATGGAGGCTGGGTATGTGCCGGTGGTGGCGCCGATTGGGGTCGGTGCGCAAGGCGAAACTTTGAATATTAATGCCGACTCAGCTGCCGGTGAACTGGCAGCTGCCCTGGGAGCGCAGAAACTGATCTTGCTAACTGATGTGCCGGGGATCCTGCGCGATCCCAAAGACCCATCCACTTTGATGAGTACTGTGCGACAGGGACAGGTGCCTGCTCTGGTGCACGATGGCTTTGTTAGGGGAGGGATGGTCCCTAAGGTGGATGCCTGCGTGCGGGCCCTGCAGGCCGGGGTGCCCCGGGCCCACATCGTAGACGGGCGCATTCCGCACGCTCTGTTGCTAGAGATATTTACAGACCAGGGCGTCGGGACCATGGTGCTGCCCGATCAATGTTGCGGGGGTGAGGGCTGATGAATGCGGAACGGGTTATGGAAATGGATCAACAAAATGTGATGAGAACATACGGGCGGGTACCGATCGTATTTGAAAAAGCGTTGGGAGCCCGGGTTTGGGATAAAGAGGGGAAAGAATATCTGGATTTTTTCGCCGGGATAGCCGTCAACGGGGTCGGTCACTGCCACCCGCGGGTTGTGGAGGCGGTGTGTCGGCAAGCGGCCACGTTGATGCATTGCTCTAATGTCTATTACCATGCCCCAGGCGCGGAACTGGCTGCACGAATATCTGAACTGACCGGCGGCATGAAGGTTTTTTTTGCCAACAGTGGGGCAGAGGCCAATGAAGGGGCGATTAAGCTGGCGCGATTTTATGCCCGCCGGGTTTTGCAACAAGAGCGCTTTGAAGTGGTGACAACTCTGAAATCATTCCACGGCCGTACCCTCGCCACATTAGCAGCCACGGGGCAGCCCAAATTTCATCAGGAACTTCAGCCCCTGCCGCCGGGATTCAGGCACGTGCCGTTCGGCGATGTGGATGCCCTGGCAGAGGCGGTCGGCCCGCAGACGGCTGCTGTGCTGGTGGAGCCAATCCAGGGCGAGGGTGGCATAAATATGCCACCGGATGGCTACCTGGCGGATGTGCGCCGGATTGCCAATCAGGCAGGTTGTTTGCTGATTTTGGATGAGGTACAGACCGGCATGGGGCGGACCGGCTCTTTCCTGGCGCATCAACAGGATGGTGTAGCCGCGGACATTGTCACATTAGCGAAAGCGCTTGCGTCCGGTCTGCCAATGGGCGCTTTTTTGGCGCGACCGGATGTGGCTGAGGCTCTCAAGCCCGGAGACCATGGCTCCACGTTTGGGGGCAACCCGGTCGTGGCGGCGGCCGCTCTGGCCGGGATCAATGTCTTGTTTGAAGAAGGCTTGCTGGAAAATGCCGCTCGGGTAGGAAATTACTTGCAACAAGGGTTAAAAGAGTTGGCAACTGCTCACCCCACGGTGCGGGAGGTGCGTGGGCGTGGCTTGATGCTCGGCATGGAGTTGTCTGCTGGGGCACCGGCGGTGGTCGATGAATGCCGCCAACGGGGTTTATTGATTAACTGTACCGCCGGGAATGTCTTGCGGTTCTTGCCACCGCTGATCATCACAGAATCTGATGTGGAGCAAGCCCTCCGGATTTTGCACGAAGCTTTAACAAAAGTGGAAGCACAATTGCCTATTGCATAAACATGCAACATGAGGTTATAATCATGCCGCAAGAGAATTCCTAGTATCGCTAGGTGGGGAGGGGTGCCCGGTGAAAAAAGTCGTCTTAGCGTATTCCGGTGGACTAGATACGTCAGTGGCAATCAAGTGGCTGCAAGAGAAATATGGTTACGAAGTAATCGCTCTAGCATTGGATGTTGGCGAGGGGAAAGACTTGGATGTCGTTCGGGATAAAGCCCTCCAGGTTGGCGCCAAAAAATGCTACGTGGTCGACGGCCAGCATGAATTCGCCCAAGATTTCATTGCCCCAGCCTTGAAGGCGAATGTGCTATATGATGGGGTCTACCCGCTTTCGGCAGCACTGTCCCGGCCTTTGATTTGCCAAAAGCTAGTGCAGGTGGCGGAAGCGGAAGGTGCAGAAGCGGTGGCCCATGGGTGCACCGGCAAGGGCAATGATCAGGTGCGTTTCGATGTCTCGATCGCCGCCCTGCAACCGGAACTAAAGGTGATTGCGCCTGTGCGGGAATGGCCGATGTCCCGCGAAGAAGAGATTGATTACGCCCGGCAACGCAATATTCCGGTTCCGGTCGGCAAAAAGAACCCATTCAGTATAGATGAAAACCTCTGGGGTCGCAGTATCGAATGCGGGGTGATCGAGGACCCGTGGGCGGAGGCGCCGGATGAGGCTTGGGAATGGACAAAATCGCCGCTGGCAGCGCCGGCAGAACCGCATTATGTGGAAATCACATTTGCCAAGGGTGTGCCGGTGGCGCTGGATGGCAAGCCATATGATCTGGTTTCTTTGGTGAAAACGCTGAACCGGGTCGGTGGTGAACACGCCGTCGGGCGGATCGATCATGTGGAGAACCGTTTGGTGGGAATAAAGTCGCGCGAGCTATATGAATGTCCGGCGGCGATGATCTTGATTAAAGCGCACCAGGATCTGGAAAAGCTGACCATGCCGCGCGAGCTGGCCCAGTTCAAACCGCTCATGGAGCAGAAGTATGCGGAACTGATATATGGTGGGCTGTGGTTTTCGCCGCTCAAACAGGCCTTGGATGCTTTTATCGATCGGACGCAAGCGGTGGTGAGCGGCGTGGTGCGGATGAAGCTATACAGGGGTAATTGCCAGGCCGTGGGTCGCAAATCAACCTATTCCCTGTATGATCTCAAGCTGGCGACTTATGCCAAGGACGATGCGTTCGACCATGCGGCGGCCAAAGGCTTCATCGATATCTGGGGACTGCCGACCAAGGTGTACGCGCGCGTCCAACGCAACACAAATGCCATGCCGGAAAAACCGCAGCCAGTGGCGGGTGATTAACAACAGGTAAGGCATCGGAAATCCGGCGGGGCAACCCGCCGGGTTTATCATTGTACGTGTGCGGTAGGTGCGATATGCTGAGGTTAATATTTTTTTGGCGGGTGGAGACAGATGACGGATGGCAAACGCATGTGGGGGGGCCGGTTTCGCGCCGAAACTGACGCCAGAGTGCAAGCATTCACTTCTTCCTGGCGCTTTGACCGGCGACTGTGGCCTTATGATATTGCCGGCAGTATTGCACACGCCCGTATGCTTGCTGCTTGCGGGATTATCACGCTGCAGGAGGGGGAAACCCTGGTGGCCGGCCTGGAACGGGTGCGGGAAGAGCTGGCACAGGGCACATTCCCTTTCCGGCAAGAGTACGAAGATATTCATATGAACATTGAAGTCCGTTTGACAGAGCTGGTGGGACCGGTGGGCGGGAAACTGCATACAGCCCGCAGCCGCAATGACCAGGTGGCGACAGACATGCACATGTATATTATGGATGAGTGCCGGGCTATCCAGGAAGGCATAGTGGTTTTGCAGGGGGTTTTGCTGGACAAAGCAGAAAAAGAATTGGACACGGTCATGCCGGGCTATACACACTTGCAAAGGGCGCAACCGATCCTTTACAGCCATTATCTCTTAGCCTATTTTGAAATGCTGGCCCGTGATTACGAGCGCTTTGCAGATTGTTATGGGCGCGCCAATCGTTTGCCGCTGGGAGCAGGGGCACTGGCCGGCACCACCTTCCCGATTGACCGGCAAAGCGTGGCGCAAGAATTAGGTTTTGCGGAAGTGTATAGAAATAGTATCGATGCAGTCAGTGATCGGGATTTTGTAATAGAATTCTTGGCGGCTGCGGCCATTACGATGCTGCATTTAAGTCGTTTGTGTGAGGAATTGATTATCTGGTGCAGTCAAGAGTTTGGGTTTCTGGAGATGGACGACTCGTTTGCCACCGGTTCCAGTATCATGCCACAGAAAAAGAATCCAGATGTGGCCGAGCTGGTCAGGGGGAAAACGGGCCGTGTGTATGGCAGTTTGATAAGCCTGTTGACCACCATGAAAGGGCTGCCGTTGGCCTATCATACGGATATGCAGGAAGACAAACAATGTACATTCGATGCCGTGGATACGTTGCGGGATTGCTTGCACTTGGTTGCCGGGATGATGGATACAGTCCAGGTGCGGCGGGAGCGGATGGCAGCTGCTGTGGAAGAGGATTTTTCCAACGCCACCGACTTAGCTGATTATTTGGTCCGTCAAGGGTTGCCATTCAGGGAGGCCCATGCGGTCGTGGGGCGGTTGGTGTTGGATTGCCTTGCGCAAGGTAAGAGGTTAGGGGATTTGTCAAACGAGGAGTGGCAGGCCGCCTCTCCCCTGTTGGGGGAGGACGCCCGACAGGCGATTGATCCCCGCCAGTGTGTGGCAAAACGTTGTTCAGAAGGTGGCACGTCTCCTGCGATGGTGGCGCAAGCACTGGCGGTGGCCCGCCAGTCATTGGCAAAGCGTTGGCCTGACGATAAAGAAAATTAAAATTTTGATTTCTGGAGAAGGAGTTGGCCAATTAACGTCGTAATAGTGGCCTTTAATAAAAAAATCTCAGTTCTGGGTTCCTGGCATGGCTGCAGGATAGCCTGAGAGCGAGGAAGTGTACCTAGGGTTCCGCACCAAGAGGTGGTCTGGACCGAGCGGTACAAACCCGCTGTGCGGGTACACCGTGGGGATAAAAGACCCGAGCGGCAGGTTCCAGTAGATTGGCCTGCCAGCTCGGGTTTTTTACATATTCTGGGATAACAACAATGAAAGGAGCAATGAAAATGTCTCAACCAAACAGTCCCTCTCAACAGCCAGCTGGCAGAGACTCCTTTGTCACCAGCCTAGGTGCTGTTGTCGTTACCCTCGGTTCAGCCGTTGGTCTCGGCAACATTTGGAAGTTCCCCGCCCTGGCAGGCGAAAACGGAGGCGCAGCCTTCGTATTGCTTTACCTCTTGTGTGTGGCCGGTGTTGGCCTACCTGTCCTCATTGCTGAATTGTTACTAGGAAGGCACTCGCGCGCCAATGCAGTAACAACCTTCCGCAAGCTATCGCCAGGCAAGCCTTGGTTTCTGATCGGGGTCAGTGGCGTTCTAGCTGCAGTGATCATTATGGCCTTTTACACCGACGTTGCCGGTTGGGTCTATTCTTATATCTTTAAATCTCTAACAGGGCAACTATCTGTAGAACATACAGAGGCAATTTTCGAGCAAACCATCAGCTCCCCCGTCAGCTCCCTCTTATGGCAGTGGCTAGCCCTAGGTACTACTGCAGCTGT
>DUQP01000008.1 GCA_012837735.1 Bacillota bacterium | reverse complement strand
TCCGCCCGACCCACGCTCGCTAAACAGCGCGTTATCGCTGCCGTCAAAGTAGTCTTGCCATGATCCACGTGCCCAATCGTCCCGATATTCACATGTGGCTTCGTCCGCTCGAATTTCTTCTTGGCCATCTCTTGACCGCTCCTCCTTTTCCTCTTTGCCCCTCAATTAAAGGGTTCTCATTAGAATCCAAAGTAAGTTCATAATCTATGGCAACGGTTATCCCGCTAAGCCCTAATAGCCCATGGAACGATCCATGACTTCTTTGGCCACGCTCTGGGGCAGCTGTTCGTAAGCGTGAAATTGCATTGTATATGTTCCACGGCCCTGGGTCATGGAGCGAAGGGCAGTGGCGTAACCAAACATCTCAGCCAAAGGTACCAACCCATGAATCACCTGAGCTCCGGCGTGAGTTTCCATTCCTTCCACCCGGCCCCGGCGGCTGTTTAGATCACCAATCACATCGCCCATGTATTCCTCCGCCACGACTATCTCAACTTTCATCACTGGTTCCAAAAGAACGGGTGACCCCTTAGGCAGGGCGTTCTTCAGTGCCATGGAACCGGCAATCTTAAACGCCATTTCAGATGAATCCACCTCGTGATAAGAACCGTCCACCAATATGGCTTTCACATCCATGAGCGGATAACCAGCCAAAGGCCCGACTTCCATGGCCTCCCGGATACCGGTCTCTACAGCTGGGATAAATTCTTTCGGAATCGTACCGCCCACAATTTTACTTTCAAATTCAAAACCAGCACCCCGCGGCAATGGCAAAAACTCCACAACCGCATGACCAAATTGCCCGCGGCCACCCGTTTGCCGAACGAACCGCCCTTCACCACGCACCGGCTTTTGAATCGTTTCTTTATACGATACCTGCGGTCGGCCAACGTTAGCCGCCACTTTGAACTCCCGCACCAGACGATCAACAATGATCTCGAGATGGAGTTCACCCATACCAGCAATGATGGTCTGACCTGTCTCTTCATCTGTATAAGTGCGAAACGTTGGGTCCTCTTCTTCCAGACGTCCTAAAGAGATCCCTAGTTTATCTTGATCTGCCTTCGTCTTGGGTTCGATCGCCACGCGAATCACTGGCTCCGGAAATTGCATGGCCTCCAAAACCAAAGGATATTGCTCATCGCACAGTGTGTGCCCGGTACTGGTATGCTTAAGGCCAACCGCAGCCGCAATGTCGCCAGCAAAAACCTGGTCCACATCCTCCCGGTGATTGGCATGCATATACAGAATTCGTCCTATCCGTTCGCGTTGCCCGGTGGTAGCGTTAAAAACGTAGCTGCCAGCTTTGAGTCTTCCTGAATAAACGCGGAAAAACACCAGTTTTCCCACATAGGAGTCGGCCATCACCTTGAAGGCCAAAGCGGAAAACGGCGCTTCATCACTGACCTCCCGCACTACCTGATGCTCAGAGCCCGGTTCCAATCCAATCACAGCCGGCATATCACAAGGAGCCGGCAGATAACGGACAATGGCATCCAAAAGGAATTGCACGCCTTTGTTCCGATAGGAAGATCCGCACAGCACCGGAACAATGGCGGCGTTTAGAGTGCCCCGCCGCAAAGCGCGGTGGATGTCATCAGCCGTGACCTCTTCCCCTTCCAGATATTTGGCCATCAACTCATCATCCAGATCCGCCACCGCTTCCAAAAACTCTTCCCGTTTTTGATTTGCCAAAGCAAGCATATCGGCAGGGATACCGGCCTGCTCAGAACGCGTCCCGAGATCATCTAAATAATGAAAGGCGCGCATCTCAATCAGGTCAATAATACCCCGAAAGGAATCCTCGACGCCGATCGGCAACTGAATAATCACCGGATTGGCCTGCAATCGCTCCCGAATCATCTTGACAACGTTCAGAAAATCGGCTCCCACGGCATCCATCTTGTTCACATAGGCTATCCGTGGCACTTTATAGCGGTCTGCTTGGCGCCATACGGTCTCTGATTGGGGCTCAACCCCGCCTTTCCCGCAGAAAACAGCAACTGCTCCATCCAAGACGCGCAGGGACCGTTCAACTTCCATAGTGAAGTCAACGTGTCCGGGTGTGTCAATAATGTTTATTCGGTGGCCTTTCCAAAAACACGTTGTAGCAGCAGAAGAAATGGTGATTCCGCGCTCCTGCTCCTGCACCATCCAATCCATGGTGGCAGCGCCATCATGCACCTCACCCATCTTATGTAGGCGACCGGTGTAAAACAGCATCCGCTCCGTAGTAGTTGTCTTTCCGGCATCAATATGGGCCATAATACCTATGTTGCGCGTTTTCTCCAACTGGTACTCCCGTTGTGGCATCGATTCTCCCCCCTTTCCAAGCCGATAGCGCAAGTGCCATATCGTTCCTTACCAGCGGAAGTGCGCAAACGCCCTGTTCGCCTCCGCCATCCGGTGCGTTTCTTCCCTTTTCTTAAAAGCACCGCCTTGATCATTAATTGCGTCCAGAATCTCCCCCGCCAGGCGTTCCGCCATTGTCCGTTCGCTGCGGTTGCGGGCATAATTAGTTAACCAACGCAGACCAAGCGTCAAACGACGTTCGGGGCGCACCTCCACCGGCACTTGATAAGTGGCACCACCCACGCGACGCGGACGGACTTCAACCACAGGCATGATCTTTTTCAACGCCTGCTCAAAAACATCCAATGGCTCTTTGCCGGTCTTTTCCCGGACAATCTCCATAGCGTCAAAAAAGATGCGTTCGGACAAGCTCTTTTTCCCGTCCAGCATAATCTGGTTTATGCATTTTGCCACCAGTTCACTACCAAAATATGGGTCTGGAGTGACATGGCGCTTAGGGGTATGCCCTCTCCTCGGCATCTGACAACCCTCCTCGTTTACTTCTTGGGTTTCTTGGTCCCATATTTAGACCGTCCTTGATTCCGGTCCTGAACTCCGGACGCGTCAAGTGTTCCCCGGATGATATGGTAACGCACACCTGGTAAATCCTTGACACGACCGCCCCGCACCAAAGTAACCGAGTGCTCCTGCAGGTTGTGCCCGATGCCGGGAATATAAGCGGTTACTTCAATACCATTTGTCAGCCTCACCCTGGCGACTTTGCGCAAAGCTGAGTTCGGCTTTTTCGGGGTAACAGTCCAAACCCGGGTACAGACCCCCCGTCGCTGAGGGTTATCCTGAAGAGCTGGGGCCGATGATTTCGCGAGGTGCTTCCTTCTACCCTTGCGCACCAGTTGATTGATGGTCGGCAAATCGCTTCGCCCCCTTTCTTAAAAGGTTTAATCTTAACCAAACAAGCGTCTACCGGCATCGCCACTCTCCCGGGCGAACGCCGGTGACAGCAATCCCAACCAATTCCTCGGCACTACCAAGCGCCTTGTTTTCAGGACAGTAGCCCTACCGAGGCTGCTCCTACTTCAATCCCACAAGCCCGCCCCAATTCGCGCATTGATGGCACGTAGACAATCTCGACGCCCTTCTCCACACAAAGCTGCACCAGATCTTTCACTACACGCTCATCAGCATCCTGGGCCACAAAGACGACCTTTGCTTCGCCACGCAGAACCGCCTTTGTGCTCTGTTTGGTGCCTATGGAGAGCCGGCGGGCAGACTTCAACCGTTCCGGAACCATCCTCAAAGGCCCTCCTCCACCAGATCCTCATCCCACCGCAAACGCTTATACATTTTAGCACCACTGACTTCACCTGTCAACAGTGCCAAAGCCTTACGGAACAGCGGGGCGAAAACTCGTTCAAATGATCTGTTCCGCCCCAACGATCTCCTCTCCGTCCATGGGCACGACCGTTTCCAAACCGGATTCCACACCTGCTTCCTCGACCGCTCCGGTGTGATCACGAACCACATTTATCTGCCGGTAACGCGACATCCCAGTACCGGCCGGGATCAACTTGCCGATAATCACATTCTCCTTCAAGCCCAACAATGGATCACGCTTGCCTTTAATCGCCGCTTCCGTGAGGACTCTTGTCGTTTCCTGGAAAGAGGCAGCCGACAAAAAGGAATCCGTAGCCAAAGACGCTTTGGTGATACCCAGTAACACCGGCTTACCCACCGCCGGACGGCCATTATTCTCAAAAACAATTTCGTTCTCTTGATCAAACTCTACTACATCGACCAAACCGCCCGGTAATAGAGCCGTATCGCCCGGATCTTCCACCCGTACCTTGCGCAGCATTTGGCGGATGATGATTTCAATATGCTTGTCATTGATATCGACGCCCTGTAGCCGGTAGACCCGCTGCACCTCTTGCAACAAGTAAAGCTGCACTCCTCTAATACCCTTGACTTTGAGAATATCGTGCGGGTTTACGGAGCCTTCCGTCAGCTCATCGCCGGCTTCTACCACATCACCGTCCCGCACTTTCAAACGGGCCCCATAGGGCACAGGATAGGTCTGCACATCATCCGGCGAACTGACCTTGACTTCCCGCCGACCGCGGTTTTCAATTATCTCCACCCGTCCGGCGATTTCAGAAATGACCGCCTGCCCCTTCGGTTTACGTGCTTCAAACAACTCTTCGACGCGCGGCAAACCCTGGGTAATATCATCCCCGGCCACACCGCCGGTGTGGAATGTGCGCATTGTGAGCTGGGTGCCGGGCTCACCGATTGATTGCGCCGCAATCGTACCGACAGCCTCCCCTACCTCTACCGGTTGACCAGTGGCAAGGTTGCGGCCGTAACAATTCACACACACGCCATAGCGGGTATGACAAGTCAGTACAGAGCGAATCTTTACCTTTTCTATCCCCGCCGCCACAATCCGTTCGGCGTCTTCCTCGCGGATTTCATGTCCTGCCGCTACTATGATTTCCTTTGTCTCCGGATGCACTACATCCTCTAAAGCGATTCGGCCCTCGATGCGATCTGGCAAAGATTCGATCACTTCTGTTCCATCCCGCACCTCTTCTACAACGATCCCTTCTTTTGTACCGCAGTCTTCCTCCCGCACAATCACATCCTGGGCGACATCCACCAAGCGTCTGGTCAGATAACCGGAGTCGGCGGTACGCAATGCGGTATCGGCCAAACCTTTCCGCGCGCCATGTGTAGATGTAAAGTATTCCAAGACCGTTAGGCCTTCACGGAAATTAGCCCTGATCGGTTGCTCGATAATACGGCCCGAGGGATCGGCCATCAGTCCCCGCATGCCGGCCAACTGTGAAAGCTGTTGGATGTTGCCGCGGGCTCCGGAAATGGCCATCATGTAAACCGGGTTCAAAGAGCTGAGATGATCCATCAAAGCTTCTGTAACATCTTCCTTTGCTTCGCTCCAAATCTCGATTACCTTCTCATAACGCTCCTCATCAGTCAGTTGCCCGCGCCTGTATTGCTGGCTGACTTCTTCCACCAAATTCTCAGCCTTTGCCAGAATGGTCCGTTTCTCCACCGGCACTTCGATATCCGAAATGGCAATCGTGGTCCCGGCCCGGGTGCTGAAAGCGAAGCCCAGCGCTTTCAAACCATCCAGCATCTCTGCCGTAGCGGCATTGCCATGCAAGCGGTAACAGCGAGCTACAATCTGGCCCAACTCGCGCCTGTTAATCACCCGGTTGATAAAGCGCAATTCCGGAGGCAGTTTCTCGTTGAACATGACCCGCCCAACCGTAGTGGTCAAGTACTCGCCTTCATTCCGTACCACGATCGGCTCGTGTAAAGCAAGGCAACCTGTCTCCCAGGCCATAATCGCCTCATTGAAATCCATGAAGCGCTTTTTCGGCTCTGTTCCGCCTTCCTGTTCCAATGTCAGGTAATAGCAACCTAAAACCATATCCTGGGTTGGCGTGGTAACAGGTCGCCCGTCCTTTGGATTCAAGATATTATTAGCAGATAACATCAGCACCCGCGCTTCGGCTTGCGCCTCCGCGGACAGCGGTACGTGAATTGCCATCTGGTCGCCGTCGAAGTCCGCGTTATAGGCGGCGCATACCAAAGGGTGAATCTGGATAGCCCGGCCTTCAACCAGCACGGGTTCAAACGCCTGGATTCCAAGCCGGTGCAGAGTAGGGGCCCGGTTCAAGTGCACAGGATGCTCTTTGATCACATCCTCCAGAACGTCCCAGACCTCTTTGCGCATTCTTTCCACCATCCGCTTGGCACTCTTGATATTATGCGCCAGGCCAAGCTTCACCAAGCGCTTCATAACAAATGGCTTAAAAAGTTCCAAAGCCATTTCCTTCGGAACACCGCACTGGTGCAAATTCAGGTCCGGCCCGACCACGATCACAGACCGCCCGGAATAGTCGACGCGCTTGCCGAGCAGGTTTTGACGGAATCGGCCTTGCTTACCCTTTAACATATCACTAAGCGACTTCAAGGGGCGGTTGCCTGGCCCTGTCACCGGACGACCGCGGCGGCCGTTGTCAATCAAGGCATCCACGGCCTCCTGAAGCATGCGTTTTTCATTGCGCACGATAATGTCCGGCGCACCCAGGTCTAGCAAGCGTTTCAGGCGATTGTTTCTGTTGATTACCCGCCGATAAAGGTCATTCAGGTCACTGGTAGCAAAACGACCACCATCCAACTGCACCATTGGCCGCAGGTCAGGCGGGATCACGGGAATGACTTCAAGTATCATCCAAGCGGGATGATTGCCCGACTTCCGGAACGCTTCCACAACCTCCAGCCGTCGCAAGGCCCGGACTCGCCGCTGCCCGCTGACGTGCCGCAGTTCATTCCGCAACTCATGGGCAAGTTGTTCAAGATCGAGATCTTCCAACAATTCCTTGATAACCTCGGCACCCATCCCAGCGCTAAAAGCAGCTCCGAATTTGTCCCGGGCCTCCCGGTACTCGTTTTCTGTCAGCAATTGATTCTTCATTAGTGGGGTATTGCCGGGGTCTACTACTAAATAATTAGCGAAATACAGCACTTTTTCCAAGGCGCGGGGCGACATGTCAAGCAGTAAGCCCATGCGGCTGGGGATCCCTTTAAAAAACCAAATATGGGAAACCGGCGCCGCCAATTCGATGTGGCCCATCCGCTCCCGCCGCACCTTGGATCTGGTCACTTCCACACCGCAACGATCACAGATGATACCCTTATATCTTACCCGTTTATACTTTCCACAATGGCATTCCCAGTCCCGGGTCGGGCCAAAGATTTTCTCGCAAAACAGACCTTCCCGCTCCGGCTTCAAAGTACGGTAATTGATTGTCTCCGGCTTTTTCACTTCACCGTTAGACCATTCCCGGATTTGCTCCGGAGATGCCAAGCTGATCTGGATGGAATCAAAGTAATTAACGTCTAGCAAGGGTTTCCTCTCCCTTCGCACACATTCTCGTCCACGTCGGCCCCCGTTACAGGGCCCTATTCATCCTGTGCTTCTGTCTCCCAATCCAGATCCTCATAATCCCCCACATCAGAGTCAAGGTTCGCATCCTCCCCTTCCTCCGGCTCTATGTTAGCTTCTTCATTAGGGTTTGCTTCTTCGTCATCTTCCCCGCTTCCTTGCAACTCGCTGGCCGTCATTACTCTGGTCGTCCCCCGGCGAGTCGATTGGCCTTCAATGCTCAACTCCAGCTCGCGTGCCGTTTCTGCTATGTCTTCATCTATTTCGCGAATTTCAATCTCTTCATTGTTTTCAGAAAGAACCTTCACATCCAAACCAAGACTTTGCAATTCCTTGATTAATACCTTGAATGACTCTGGAACTCCCGGTTCAGGGATATTCTCGCCTTTTACTATCGCCTCATAGGTCTTTACTCTGCCCACCACATCGTCCGACTTGACAGTCAACAGCTCTTGCAGCGTGTAGGCGGCACCATAAGCCTCCAGAGCCCACACCTCCATCTCACCAAACCGCTGGCCACCGAATTGAGCTTTTCCGCCCAACGGCTGTTGGGTAACCAAGGAATAAGGGCCGGTCGAGCGCGCATGGATTTTGTCGTCGACTAAGTGCGCCAACTTGAGGATGTAAATGTAACCTACCGTCACCTCGTTGTCGAACGGCTCACCTGTGCGCCCATCAAACAAAACAGACTTACCGCTCTCAGGCAGACCAGCTTTCTTAAGCATATCCCAAACATCATCCTCTGAAGCCCCATCAAACACTGGTGTTGCCACCATTAGCCCCATGGTGTGAGCTGCCCATCCGAGGTGGGTTTCAAGTACCTGACCCAAATTCATCCGGGAAGGAACACCAAGTGGGTTCAAAATAATATCCACTGGGGTGCCATCGGGCAAGAATGGCATATCCTCTTCCGGAAGTATGCGGGATATAACGCCCTTATTGCCATGTCTTCCCGCCACCTTATCGCCCTCAGAGATTTTGCGCTTCTGGGCGACATAGGTGCGTACCAATTGATTCACACCCGGTGCCAGTTCGTCACCTTGTTCACGTGAAAAGACTTTCACGTCCACTACAATTCCGCTCTCGCCATGCGGGACACGCAGGGATGTATCGCGCACCTCCCGTGCCTTTTCGCCGAATATGGCCCGCAGCAAGCGTTCTTCCGGAGTTAGTTCTGTTTCCCCCTTGGGGGTTACCTTGCCGACAAGAATATCACCCGGTCGCACCTCGGCGCCAACCCGGATGATCCCGCGCTCATCAAGGTCCTTTAACACATCCTCACCGATATTGGGAATGTCGCGGGTGATTTCCTCGGGACCGAGTTTGGTATCGCGGGCATCGCATTCATATTCTTCAATATGAATGGAAGTAAACACATCTTCTTTCACCAGCCGCTCACTGATTAGCACGGCGTCCTCATAGTTGTAACCTTCCCAGGGCATGAAAGCTACCAAAACACTCTTTCCAAGCGCCAACTCACCCTGATCGGTGGAAGGACCATCTGCGATCACTTCCCCGACCTGTACCTTCTGCCCGGGTCGCACTATTGGCCGCTGGTTAATACATGTCCCCTGGTTTGACCGTTCGTATTTAATAAGCGGATATCTATCCAAACCGTCGTCAGTTTGTATAACGACCTCCCGGGATGTCACATTCTGCACAACCCCCGCCCGCCGGGCCAACACCACCACGCCAGAATCCTGCGCCGCTTTATACTCCATCCCCGTCCCCACGAGCGGTGCCTGGGGAGTAAGTAGCGGCACAGCTTGCCGTTGCATGTTTGAGCCCATCAAAGCCCGGTTGGCATCATTATTTTCCAGGAACGGGATCAAAGCCGTGGCGATACTGACAACTTGTTTTGGGGAAACATCCATGTAATCGACCTGATCCGGCGACACCTGGAGTATATCACCCTGCTTATACCGCACGGTGACCCGGGTATTCTGGAATGCGCCGTTTTCGTCCAAAGGCTCGTTGGCCTGGGCGATAACGCACTCATCCTCTTCATCCGCCGTCAAATATACGATTTCATCGGTAACGACCCCGCGTTCCTTATCCACTTTGCGGTAAGGAGTTTCGATAAAGCCAAATTCATTGATACGCGCATAAGTACTAAGGGAGCTAATCAGCCCGATATTGGGACCTTCCGGGGTCTCAATTGGGCACATGCGGCCGTAGTGCGAAAAATGCACGTCCCGAACCTCGAAACCGGCCCTTTCCCTGCTCAGACCCCCCGGGCCAAGGGCGCTCAATCGGCGTTTATGGGTTAGCTCCGCCAAAGGATTCGTCTGGTCCATGAACTGTGACAACTGGCTAGAGCCAAAGAATTCCTTCACTGCCGCCACTACCGGGCGAATGTTGATCAGCGCCTGCGGGGTGATGACATCCACATCCTGGATGGTCATGCGTTCCCTGATCACCCGCTCCATCCTGGCCAAGCCAATGCGGAACTGGTTTTGCAATAGCTCACCCACAGAGCGTAAGCGGCGATTGCCCAAATGGTCAATATCATCTGCATAGCCAATCCCTTTCAGCAGGTTGATCATATAGTTGACAGTTGCTACAACGTCTTCCTTAGTGATGGTTTTGACATCAAGCGGCGGCGTACCGTTGCCAATCACGCGTATTATCGAGCCGTCGACTTGCCGTACATCCAACCGATTCACCAGCGCGTCGGAGATCTTTTGCGCCAACTCACGGTCGAGATTTGTATTAGCAGCCACAACCAACTTTCCATCATGATCAAAAATATCGGCCACAGGCGCAATACCGACGATCCGTCGCCGCACGCCCAGTTTCTTGTTAAGCTTGTAGCGGCCGACACTGGCCAGGTCATATCTCCGGGAATCAAAGTAGAGCGATTCTAACAACGACTGGGCATTTTCAACGGTAGGCGGCTCACCCGGGCGCAAACGTTTATAAATCTCTAGCAAAGCGTCCTCCTGTGACTCGGAGCTATCCTTTTCCAGGGTGTTACGCACATACTCATTATCACCGAATAAATCAATGATGGCGCCATCACTGCTATATCCCAGAGCACGTAATAAGACGGTAACCGGTAGCTTGCGCGTCCGGTCGACTCTGACAAACAGAATCTCATTATTGTCGGATTCAAATTCCAACCACGCACCACGGTTGGGAATGATAGTGGCAGTACACACGAGCTTGCCCGTGGCGTCCATTTCAGTGTGAAAGTAAACACCGGGAGATCGCACCAGCTGGCTGACGATCACCCGCTCAGCACCATTAATAATGAAGGTACCGTTGGCGGTCATCAATGGGAAATCTCCCATGAACACTTCCTGTTCCTTGACCTCACCTGTCTCCTTGTTAATCAAGCGGACCCGTACCCGTAATGGCGCCGCGAACGTCACATCCCGCTCCTTGCACTCGGCAACTGAATACTTTGGCTCCCCTAAAGAATAATCGACGAACTCCAGGACTAAATTCCCGGTGAAGTCCTGGATTGGGGAAATGTCACGGAAGAGTTCCTTCAACCCTTCCTCAAGAAACCACCGATATGAATTATGCTGAACCTCAATTAGGTTGGGCATTTCCTGGACCTCGCTAATCCTAGCGAAGCTCAGTCGTTCGCGGTTGCCGAATCGGACGAAATGGGCCATCCGCGTTCACTCCTTGTGGTGGAATTTAGACAACGAAAACGAAAATAGCCCAAATGACAGCTTATGACCTCAACCATAAGTCCACATTTGGGTTTTCCCGCCGCAATACAACCGTAGTTGTTATTATTTCCCTGTGAAATTTAGGGTATCCGTTGAAATGAAGCTAAAACCGGAAAGCATTAACGCAATTAGATATGTTAACACAACAGTGATACTCTGTCAATATTTAGAACCGACAATTAGTGCAAGGGCATCCCAAAGCCTTCCGGCCGGGATGCCCTTTTTTTCTTAACCCCTTTACTTTACTTCTACAGAGGCTCCAACCTCTTCCAGCTTAGCCTTAATTTCCTCGGCCTCTTCCTTGGAGACTTTCTCCTTCACCGGGTTGGGAGCATTATCGACCAAGTCTTTGGCCTCTTTAAGGCCAAGACCGGTCAATTCCCGCACAACCTTGATTGTTTGGACTTTCTTCTCACCAGCTGCCTTCAAGATGACATCAAACTCAGTCTGTTCGGCAGCAACGGCCTCACCGGCACTCGCCGCCGGCACAGCAGCCGCCGCCATGACAGGTGCAGCAGCACTAACACCAAATTCCTCCTCAAAAGCCTTAACCAGCTCAGACAATTCGAGCACAGTCATTTCTTTTACAATATCCAATACCTCTTGCACCTTTGACATGTGGGTTTAACCTCCCTAAATTCAAAAATGATGGGGCCCTAATTAGTCGCCTCACGTTGCTGGCGAATGGCATCCACAGCTGTAGCAAAGCCGCGCATCGGTGCCACTAATACATTCACAAGCCCAGCCAATGGGGCCGTGAAAGCACCGGCCACCTGGGCAAGCAACTGTTCACGGCTCGGCAAGTCTGCCAAGCGCTTCACAACGTCCTGGCCGACCACCTTGCCTTCTACTACCGCACCCTTGATCTCCAGATTTTGGTTCGCCTTAGCAAATTCATTCAACTCTTTAGCGGGCACAGCTGGATCATCGTAACTGAAGGCAATTGCCGTTGGCCCTGCCAGATACTCCTCCAAATCATCCAGCCCAGCCTCACGTGCTGCCAAAATGGTGAGCGTATTCTTCGCCACCCGATACTCAACTCCGGCTTCCCGCAACTTGCGCCTAAGTTCTGTTATATCTTGGACATTTAGGCCGCGGTAATCTGTCAGGATGGCACTGGCGGCACTGCTCAATTTGTTGGCGAGATCTTTAACGATCGCTTGTTTGTCCTGTTTCCTAGCCACTGCTCCACCTCCTTCGCTGCCACAATGGGAAATAAATAGGCCTGCATCCACAAAGACGCAGGCCTCATCTGAAGTCTAAGAACAACCCTCGACCTCAAACCTCGGCAGGCCGGGAATCACCCCGCTTAAGCCCTGGGAGCACCTGCTGTCTGCGGCTTGGGACCTTAACATATTTACTTTTGTCGATCCTCGGCATTATATCATGTCGCCCCAGACCGGTCAAGCTACTCCTGCTGCGATGCCAGAGCCCGCTGGGGGTTCACTTTCACGCCCGGTCCCATAGTCGAAGCAATCGTGACGGAGCGCAGGTACTGTCCCTTGGCAGCTGCCGGACGAGCCCGGACCAGGGTTTCAATTAGGGCGCGGAAGTTCTCTGCTAAAGCGGCAGATGTGAATGAGGCTTTGCCAATCGGTGCATGAACATTGCCTACCTTATCAGTCCGAAATTCGATCTTACCTGCCTTTATTTCACGCACGGCCTTTCCCACTTCAAATGTTACGGTACCTGACTTCGGATTGGGCATCAATCCACGCGGTCCCAGGATCTTGCCCAACCTCCCCACTGCACCCATCATATCCGGGGTGGCCACCGCGACATCAAAGTTGATTTCCCCTTCTTGCACCCTAGCGACTAAGTCTTCTGCTCCCACCAAGTCAGCCCCAGCCTCTTCGGCTTCTTTTTCCTTTTCGCCTTTAGCAAAGACCGCCACCCGCACGGTTTTTCCTGTCCCGTTGGGCAGAGTGACAGTTCCCCGCACCATTTGATCCGCATGCTTTGGATTAACACCCAACCTGACAGCCACTTCAATTGTCTCGTCGAATTTGGCAGTGGCGCATTCTTTCACCAGTTCCAAAGCCTCTTGTGGATCATATAGTTTCTCGCGATCGATCCTGTTTTTTGCTTCCAGGTACTTCTTGCCATGCTTAGGCATAGTCGTTGCCTCCTTTGGTGGTAAACGGTGGTCAGCAATCGCCACCTCCCACTATATTGCCGATGCTGCTCTATTCAGCAATCTCAATTCCCATTGAGCGGGCTGTGCCTTCAACCATTCGCATTGCCGCTTCCAGATCAGCGGCATTCAAATCCTCCATCTTCATTTCCGCAATTTCCCGCACCTTGTCACGGGAGACTTTGGCCACCTTCTTGCGGTTCGGTTCTCCAGAAGCTGTCTCAATCCCAGCCGCCTTCTTCAAGAGCACCGCAGCCGGCGGTGTCTTGCAAATGAAGGAAAAGGAACGATCCTCATACACAGAAATGACAACCGGAATCGTCAAACCGGCCTGTTGTGCAGTACGTTCATTGAATTCCTTACAAAACGCCATGATATTGATACCATGCTGGCCGAGCGCGGGACCCACTGGAGGGGCAGGAGTTGCTTTGCCGGCCGGGATCTGCACCTTCACTAAACCAATCACTTTCTTTGCCACTGCTGGGATACCTCCTCGCTAGTCTGTGGTTCGGCGGCGGCCCCTCGGCCGCCTCCCACTACCAAGCACGGACGCATACTAAAGCTCTTCCACCTGTTCAAAATCCAGCTCTACTGGTGTGTCGCGCCCGAACATAGCCACCCGTACCCGCAATTTACCACGGTCCAAGTCGATTTCCTCGATGCTACCGATAAAACCAGCTAAAGGTCCATCGATCACTCGGATGCTATCACCGACCGTGAAACTCACCTTGGTACGAACGTCCTCCATCCCCATTCTACGCATAATGGCCTTTATTTCGGCCGGCTGAAGAGGAACGGGACGAGAGCCGGAACCCACAAAACCAGTCACTCCCGGGGTGTTGCGCACCACATACCAAGAGTCATCGTCCATTAGCATCTCCACTAGGACATACCCCGGAAAGACCCTCTTTTTATTAATCTTCCGTTTACCGTCCTTGATCTCCAGTTCTTCCTCCATGGGCACTAAGACATTGAAGATCTTGTCTTCCATGCCCATAGATTCAACCCGTTTTTCAAGGTTGGTTTTTACCTTATTCTCATACCCGGCATAGGTATGTACAACATACCACATCTTCTCCATGATATTAAGGGACCCCGCCCTGGAAGTCCCTCACCCCCTCAACCGAATGACTGCCTGCCATCATTATACCACTTACACCTAAAGTTAAACCTTAATAACTAAGCGCAGAATTGTTGTCAAAATTAAATCCATAATCCAAATCAACCCAGCTATTATGCCGACGGAGATAATAACCACCGATGTGAAGACGATCGTTTCCCTTCGATTGGGCCACGTCACCTTCCGCATTTCGGAACGGACTTCGCGCAGAAACTGAAACCCGTTTTTTACTACTGCCGCAATCCTCATGCTTTCACATCCTCGCCGCCGCCAATTTTATTACAATGAAAATGGCAGGCCCGGAGGGATTCGAACCCCCATCACCCGGTTTTGGAGACCGGTGCTCTACCGTTAGAGCTACGGGCCTGCGTAAATATTCTGCTTATCTCGTCTCCCGATGTAACGTGTGAGTTCGGCAAAACTTACAGTATTTCTTCATTTCTATTCTATTTGGATCATTCTTTTTGTTCTTCTCGGATGTATAATTGCGCCGTTTGCACTCATCACAAGCCAGCGTAACAATTTGCCTCATCCCCGTGCACCCCGCTTTCCGACCCCACGATCATTTCACAATGCAGTTTTCCCACCATTACGACTTAATAATCTATCATAACTCACTGTCAGTGTCAACAAAACAGCCGAGGTAAATAGTGCCCGGCCTGTCCAGATAACAGACCGGGCAATTTCAACCGGCTGTTATTCTATAATCTGCGTGACGACACCGGCACCGACGGTCCGACCACCTTCACGAATGGCAAACCGCAGACCTTCCTCCACAGCGATCGGTGTGATAAGGGTAATCTCCATCTTCACATTGTCGCCAGGCATGACCATCTCCACACCCTCCGGAAGCTGCACGTTGCCTGTCACATCTGTGGTGCGGAAGAAAAACTGCGGCC
>DUQP01000007.1 GCA_012837735.1 Bacillota bacterium | reverse complement strand
CCGCTCCAGGGCGGCGGCCAGCTTTTGCAATAGGGCCTGCGCCATTTCCGGTGCCACAGCCGGGAAGAGACCCTGCGACGTAGGCTCCAAAGCAGACACCAGACGTTCTTCCAGAGCCGGGTGCAACGTTATCGCGATTAGTTTGCCATCCCGGGCATACTGGCGGCTGATCGTGCGCCGCAAAGCTGCTCGGGCGGCGCCCGTCAGGTGGTCCAGATCGCGTCCACTGCGAGCAGCGTCCGCCAATGCCTCCAGGATTGTCACCAGATCCCGGATCGGCACCCCCTCTGCCAACAAGCGGCCCAAGACTTTCTGTAGCTCGCCGACACTGAGCAAATCTGGCACCAGCTCCTCCACTAAGGCCGGCTGCGTCCCCTTCACCTGCTCCAGAAGCTCATGCACCTCTTGCCGGCCAAGCAATTCGCTGGCATGCTCTTTGATGAACTCCGTCAGATGCGTCACCAGCACAGCCGGGGCGTCCACCACCATGAAACCAGCCACCTCCAACTGCGGGCGGCTGTCTTCCTCCACCCACCAAGCCGGCAGCCCAAAGGCCGGCTCCTGGGTGGGAATGCCCCCGGGAGGCGCCTCATCTCCGGCCGGGTTCATGGCCAATAGTTTCTCTGGCTGCAGCTCACCGCCAGCCACCGCCAACCCGCGCAGCTTAAAGCTGTATTCCCCCGGTGCCAACTGCAGATTGTCCCGCACCCGGATCGGCCGCACATAAATCCCCATTTCCGCCGCACACTGCCGCCGCACCGCCGCCAGCCGATTCAGTAAATCCCCACCCTGCCCTTCATCCGCCAACGGGATTAGGCCGTAGCCGATCTCCACCTCCAGGGGATCGATTTCGAAATATGACAAGACATTTTCCGGAGGGCGTGTTTTCGGTAGCGTAATTCCCTCCGTCTGTTTGACCTGCTGCTCTTTTTCCTGCCCCAGGACCCAGGCGGCGTAACCAACCCCGCCCGCCAGGATCAGGAAAGTAAAATGCGGCATGCCCGGCATCATTCCGACTAAAGCCAGCGCCGCCGCCACCAGCATCCCGATGCGCGGGTAACCGGTCAGCTGCCCGACCACTGCGCTGGCGAAACTGGTCTCGGTGCCGGCGCGCGTGATCAGAATACCGGTGCCGGTCGAAACCAACAAGGCCGGCACCTGGCTGACCAGGCCATCACCAATCGTCAGACGGGTATATGTCTGCAGGGCCTCATCAAAGGGCAACCCCAGTTGCCAGACGCCAATTGCCAACCCGGCCAGAACATTGATCGCGGTAATTACTAAACCGGCGATCGCATCCCCGCGCACGAACTTGCTGGCCCCGTCCATGGCACCGTGGAAATCCATCTCGCGCTGCAGCTCCTGTCTGAGCCGGCGCGCCTCCTGTTCGCTCACCAGCCCGGCATTCAGGTCGGCATCGATGCTCATCTGCTTGCCCGGCATGGCATCCAATGTAAAGCGGGCCGCCACCTCCGCCACTCGTCCGGCCCCATTCGTGATTACAATAAATTGCACGATCGTGATAATCAAAAAAATGATAAAACCCACAATGTAATTGCCCTGCACCACGTACCCGCCGAATGTGTCGATCACCCGGCCGGCCTCCGCCCGCGTCAAGATCAGGCGCGTGGAAGAAATGTTCAAAGCGAGCCGATACAGCGTCACAACCAGCAGCAAAGAGGGGAAAACGGAAAATTCCAGCGCACGCGACACGAACATGGTTGTGAGGAGAATCGCTAGGCTGATGCTGATGCTGATGAAAAACAACACATCCAACAGCCCGGAGCTAACCGGCACAATCAATAGCAAGACGACCGTCAGCACCATGGCCGGTATTAGAATTTCTTTATAGCCGCCCAGACGACGGATTGTTCCCAAAAACACACCGTGTGCCGACATCGTCTCCCTCCTAACTCAGTCCTTGCCGTTGATAAATATGGGCCAGGATCTCTGCCACCGCCTGATAGAGCGCCAAGGGGATCTCGGCCCCGATCTTCACTTGCCGATACAGGGCGCGGGCCGTGGGCGGGTCGGACACTACCGGTACACCGTGGGCTTCAGCCAGTTCCCGGATGCGGGCGGCAATCTGCCCGACCCCTTTCGCCACCACCCGCGGTGCCCCCTCATCCCCGCGGTAGCGCAAAGCGACCGCCACCTGCGTCGGGTTTGTCACCACCACACTGGCCTCCGGCACGGCATGCATCATACGGTGGCGGGCCAAATCGCGCTGCATCTGGCGCAGATGCGCACGCACTAACGGGTCGCCCTCCATCTGCTTGCGTTCCTCCAGTTGTTCCTGCTTGGACATGCGGATGTTGCGCTCAAAATCTTTCCGTTGAAATATATAGTCCGCCAGGGCCACCGCCACAAACACCGCCAGAGCAACCAGGGCAACCTGGAACAACAACCCGGCCAACAGTTCCATCATTTCTCCCACACCCATATCGATAGCCAGCATCAATTCCGTCAGGCGCCCCCGCACCAGGATCCACACCGCCAGGGAGACGAACGCCACCTTCGCCAGTCCTTTGGCCAACTGCATCAAAGCACGCCGGGAGAATAGTCTGCTCGCCCCTTGCAAAGGGTTCAAGTGCTCAAGTTTGGGTTGGATGGGATGCGTGGAAAACACAAACCCGGTCTGAGCCAGATTGGCGGCCAAAGCCACCGCCAGGCAAATTGCCAACAGCGGCAGCAACAAAAGGGCGGTGCGTCCCAACACATCTTGCGCAAGGACAAAGAACGAGCCTGCGTCGAGCTCTGCTGACGGGGTGAGCAGACAATCACGCAATAACCCGTTATAGGCTGAAAAAAATGTGTACCGGCCCCAATACAGATACAAAGCCCCGGCCAGCAACACAAAAGCAGCACTCAAGTCACTGCTCTTGGCTACCTGTCCCTTGCGCCGCACCTCCTGGCGGCGGTGCGGAGTGGCTTCCTCAGTCTTCTCTGCGAACAGCTGCAGGTCAAACATCATTAGCCCACCCCCGCAACAATAGCAGTAGGTCCTGCTCCAGCTGCCCAAACAGTCCCGTGAAAGCGGTCACCAACAAGGGCAGGATTGCCAGCAGGACGATCATCCCTAACCCGGCCTTGAGCGGAAAACCAAGAATGAACACATTCAGCTGTGGCACAGTGCGCGCCACCAGACTCAGAGCCAAGTCCGCCACCACCAGCACCGCAATCACCGGCGAGGCGACCCGCACCGCCAGTGTGAAAGCCTGGCAGAAAAATTCGGCTGCCACCCCGGCCAACTGGAGCCCCAACGCCATTTTGCCGGGCGGCAAGAGTTGAAAGCTCTCCTGCAAACCCAACAACAACACATGATGGCCATCGACCAGAAAAAACAACAACAAACCCAGAATTGATAAGAACTGCCCGACCAGAGTAGTATGGAAAGCGTTTTGAGGATCGAAGATACCAGCCATCGCCAAACCCATTTGCACGTCCAACAGCTGTCCGGCGATCTGGATGGCACTGAACACCAGGCTGACTAAATATCCCAGAGCCAGACCCAGCACCGACTCGCTGAGAGCGGCCAGGATCAACCCCCATCCGGATAGCTCTGTTGGCGGCAGGAAAGGCCAGAATAAAACGGCTATTAACAGGCCCAGGGCAGCCTTCAACAACAGGGGAGCGCTTTTGACCCCAAAAAAGGGTGCCGTAACGAAAAAAGCCGTGATCCGCACCATGGCCAAACAAAGCGTCCCCATCAGCGCACCACCGTCCCGACCATCTGGAAGATCTCGGTTGTGAACTCCAGGAGCGTGTTCAGCATCCAGCGCCCCATCAGGAGCACCCCGGCAATCACCGCCACAATCTTGGGGATGAACGTCAAGGTCTGTTCCTGGATCTGGGTGGTGGCCTGCAAGAGACTGATGGTAATGCCCACCAGCAGACTCAACCCCAGTACGGGGGCAGCCAACAGTAAGGCGGTGGTCAGGGCCTCCTGCGCCAGATTAAGAACGAACTCCTGCGTCACACCGCCACCCCCTTTAGAAGCTCTCCAACAAAGACTTCACGACCAAATGCCAACCATCAACCAGTACAAACAGCATCAGCTTGAACGGCAACGAGATCATCACCGGCGGCACCATGAACATCCCCATCGCCATCAAAGTGCTGGCCACCACTAAATCAATGATCAAAAACGGGATATAAATCATAAAGCCCATTTGAAAGGCGGTCTTCAACTCGCTGATTACAAAAGCCGGCACTATCACATGCATCGGCACATCGGCGCGCGTTTCAGGCGGCGGCAACCCAGCCATGTGCACGAACAGGGCCAAGTCTTTTTCGCGCGTCTGCCGGTACAAGAACTCCCGCACCGGTCCCTCGCCGGCCCGCAATGCTTCCTCCTGGGTGATCTGACCGGCCAAATATGGATCAACCGCCTCCGCTTTGACCTGCCCCGCCACCGGCGCCATGATAAAGAATGTCAAGAACAGGGCCAACCCGATCAAGACCTGGTTCGGCGGGGTCTGTTGGGTAGCCAGGGCGCTACGCACGAACGAAAGCACGATCACGATCCGCGTAAAAGAGGTCATCAATAACAAGATGGCCGGTACCAGCGCCAGAACGGTTAGCAACAGCAGGATCTGCACCGTCTCGACCACCTGCTGCGGATCTTCGCTCACAGGCAAGTCCAGACCGGGCAAGGGCGCGGCCGCAGCCGGAGTAGCCAGGAAGAGACCCATTGCAGCCACAAGCACGGCCAACAGGGCATTCTGCGTCATTAACCTAACTGCCATGCCCGCTGCCTCCCCAAACATCCGGGTAGTCCGGCAGCTCTGCCAAAAGCCGCGGGGACGCCTCACCCAACCCGATCAAGAAATGTTTATTGCCGCAGCGCACCACCGCCAAGCCTTGCTTTGGTCCAAAAGCAAGCCGTTCCACCAGCACCAAATCCCCGCTCCGGTGCACAGTCCCGCTTAGACGCGCCAGCCCGAACCGCACTGTTAGGTAACACACCAGCAGCACCAGGGGCAGATAAAGCAAGATCCGCCCCAGCGCCCCCCACATCTCCCCGCTCACGATTTACCCCCGACCCGTTGTTCATCTTTCTGCGCCGTCGGCTCAATTGCCAGGCGCGATAACCGCACCCCGAAAGCGTCGTTGATCACCACGACCTCGCCCTCCGCCAAGGGCAACCCGTTTACGCGCACCCGAGCAGGCCCCCCCACCTGCACATCCAGGGGCAAGACCGTTCCCTCCTGCAACTCCAGCAAGTCCCTTACAGTCAAGCGCGTGCCCCCCAAGACGGCCTGGATCAACAACCATACCCGGCCCACACCGGTCCAACCAATCGTATCTCCGACCACCTGGCCACCATCCAGCTGGCTGAAACAGACCTTTGCCACCTGCGGTTCCGCCATCACTGCCACCCCTTTTATTGAATGATCAGCTCGCCGAAATAAAGCGCATCGATTCGGCCCTGTTGCAGCTGGGCATTCACCGCCTCCAGCAGCTCCCCTTTTAGTGCGGTCGCGTTCTGCAGATCAGCGGTTGTTTTGCCGCGCAGCACCTCGATCACCGCATCCCGCACCCGGTAGGCGTTTTTTTCCAACTCGGCAGTCAGATTGGGGGAATTATATTCCAGCGTGATCTCAGCGCGCAGATAGCGGTGTAGGCCAGGATCACTCAGGTTCACAATCACATCCCTCATTTCCCAGCGCTGGGTGCTGAGTGCAGACCGCCCGGCCAGGCCTGGATGGCTGCCCGACAAAAAATAACCGCCAGCTAAGACCACAATCAATAGGCCGGTGGCCACACCCAGCCAGATCCTCGCCCGCCCCCGTTTTTTATCTGCGACTACGATCTCATTCTGCGACAATGTGTTCCACCTCCGGGTTGTAATGGTCTTGCTCAATACCAATCAACAATACCACGCGCCGGTTCGCCGCCATATGCGCGGGAGTATCGTTTGGAAACAGGGGCCGGTGTTCCCCATATCCGATCGCCACGAAGCGCTCTGGTGGCAGGCCTAATTCCTCAGTGAAATAGCGCACCACCCGGGCCGCCCGGGCTGTGGACAATTCCCAATTCGTCGGAAAGCGCACCGTATGGATGGGCCGGTTATCGGTATGCCCCTCCACCCGCACCTCGTTCGGAATGTCCCGCAGCAAACCAGACAGAGTCTGCAAAAGCCCGCGCGCTTCCGCTTTCAAATCCGCCTGCCCGGAATCGAACAAGATGCGTTCCTTGATATCCAGGGCGATGCCGGCCTCTTGATAGCGCACTTGTACTAAAGAGCTGAGCTCATTGTCCACTAAGAAATCTTGCACACGCTGGTAAGCGGCCATCAATTGCCGGGCATGTTCCAGAGCGGCTTGCTGAGCGGCTGTATCACCGCTGGCGCTATCCAAAGGCGCCGGGTCCTGGCTGGTGATGGGCGCCATGCCGCCCGGTAAGATCCCCAGACCTTGATAGGAGGCGATGAACTGGCGAAACTTGTCCTCATTGACAGTCGAAAAGGAAAGCAGAAAAACGAAAAAGACCAACAGCAATGTCATTAAGTCGGAATATGTGATTAGCCAGACTGGGGATTCCTCCCGGCGCCGTCTGCGCAATGCTCTCACCTCCCGCCCGCTTCTGCCACCGCTTCCTCTTCCGGCATGGCGGCCAGCACCTTTGGTGACAGGAATGCGCGCATCCGTTCCTCCACAATGCGCGGGTTCAGTCCAGCCTGGATAGCCAAAATCCCCTCCAGCATCATGTGGTGCAAGAGTTGTTCCTGCTCACTGCGCAAGCGCAGCTTGCCAGCCAAAGGCAACAAAATCAGGTAAGCCAACACCGCCCCGTAAAATGTCGTCACCAAAGCTAAAGCCATGCTTGGCCCCAGGGTGTCCGGGTTTTCCAGCGTGGCCAACATCTGCAACAATCCAATCAATGTCCCGATCAACCCGAAAGAAGGCGCCAGGTTGCCCCAGGTGCTGAAAAAGCTCTGCCCGAGCTCATGGCGATGCACCATATAATCCAGGTCGGTCTGCAGAATATCGCGGATCGCCTGCGGCTCCATGGCATCAGCCATGAGCTGGATGCCCTTTGCGAAAAAGGAGTCCTCAAGGCGTTCCGTCTCCTCCTCCAGCACCAGCAGCCCTTCCCGGCGCGCTCTCCTGCTCAGCTCGCCGAATAACCCGACCAATTGGTATGGGTCCCACAGTTCGGTCACGAAAGCCAGCCGCACCGTGGTCAGAGCATTGCGCACATCGCGCCATGTGAAATTGATCAGGGTGGCCGCTAAGGAGCCCCCCACCGTTACTAACAAGGAAGGAAAACTCCAGAAATAGCGGCAACTGCCTCCTAACACCAGGGCAGAAATAATCATCATCACCCCGGCGATCAGCCCCAGCACTGTCATGACATCCAACCGTCGCAAGCTCTCACCTCCTGTCAGCGCTTCAGGTTGACCAACTCCTGGAGCATCTCATCGGAGGTTGTGATGGTGCGGGCGTTGGCCTGGAAGCCGCGCTCCGTGATAATCATATCCGTGAACTCCTGCGCCAGGTCCACATTGGACATCTCCAGGGAACCAGGGATCAAAGTAGAATTGGCCAAAGCACCCTGCCCTGGGCGTAAATCATTACTTGGCGCTCCGGAAGCGGCCGTCTCAGCGTAAAGGTTGTGCCCGCACTTTTCCAACCCGGACGGGTTAGAAAACTTGGCCAGGCTGATCGGTTCGGCCAGGGTTTGAATTGCCCCTGTGCTGTCCACGAAATGCACATAACCCAGCTTGTCGATAGAGACGCTCTGGGGCATAGTAGCGGGATCGGCCATGTCGGCGATCTCGATCGGATCATCATCCGCATCTAGCACCTTCATCCCATCCCCATTCACCAAGAACCCCTCATTGTCGAAATGAAAGGCACCGGCCCGCGTATAAAAGATCGTGTCACCGTCATCCGGGCTGACGCGGAAAAACCCATCCCCCTGGATCATCAAATCTGTCCCTTTGCCGGTGGCAGCCGCACCCCCTTGCGTGTGCACCACCTCCACCCCGTCCAGGGCTACCCCGAGACCGATCTGTTGTGGGTTGGTACCACCCAAATCGGCAGTGCTCTCCGAGCCACCGCGCAATACCTGGTAGAAGACATCTTTAAACGTGGCCGAAGCGCGCTTGAAACCAGTCGTATTCACGTTCGCCACATTGTCACCTAATACGTCCATCCGTAACTGATGTGTGCGCAGACCCGATACTCCTGAATAGAGCGATCTCAACATTTGCCATCCCTCCTTAATCCGTTAATCCAATCGCCGTTACGGCTACCAAAGGCACCTCATGCCCGCCGATCTGTAGAGAAACACCGTCAGTCGTCCAACTGACCCGCTCCACGTGACCGGACCCGCCCTGCCACGCCACCTCTTTGCCCAACAACTCCACCGCCTGCAACCACAGTAGTCCCTCCAGTCCCTCCCGCACCAGATCCACCCCGACGCGCACCGCCTGCATTTGTTCCAAGGCGCTGAATTGGGCCAGCTGCACCATGAATTCGCTATTGTCCAGCGGCTTGAGTGGATCCTGATAACGCAACTGTGCCGCCAAGAGCTGCAAAAATGTGTCCCGCCCTACTTGTGCCTCGCCCACGGCTGCGCTCCCCGCGCTCGTCACACTGTTAACTTGCATCACCTGCTCCTCCCTCTAAGCCAGGTAGTCCAACCGGTAGACCGCTGCCTCCTGGCGTTGCTTATGGCGCCGTTTGTGGCGTTCGCCCCCCTCTGCCCGTGCTTGTTCCGGGCCGACCACAATTATTTGCACTTGATCCAAACGCAACCCCTGGGCATCGGCCGCCTGCTGCATCTGCGGCCACAAGGCCTGCAAGGAATGCCAAGCCCCTTCCGTCTCCACCACTAAGCGCAAAGTTAATTGCCCGCCGTTGACCGCCGCCCGCAACTGCACTTTGCCCAGATGGGGCGGTTCCAACTGCAGCTGCAGCTCACCTACCCCGGTCTTTTGCGCCAGGCGGGCCGTCTCGATAGCGGTTGCCACCGCCCGGCTAGCTCCCGCCGGCGTTATCATGACCGCCTGCGGCAGGACATTTCCCCGCTCTGTGCCTGCCACTCCAGCCCCCGGAACTGAGCTGCCGCCCGTTTCAGCAGCACTTTCCCTTTCCGCCACTCGCTCCGCCGCTTCCCACGCCTGAACAGCCGGTGGCAAGACCGGACGCTGCCAGTTGCAATCGCTCCCATGTCTTGCCGTCTCTACCAATTCAGGCGCTCCGGCCGTCTCTTGCTCGCGGGGCAGATCAGGGTGGGATGCCGTTTCAATTTTGGCTGCCTTGCCAGGAGGCGGCTGGAACGGGATTTTTTCCTCTCCCATCACTGCCACCTGGCGGCTTTCCCCACGGGCTTTCCAATCAGGCAGGATTTTTTCCTCTCCCATTACTGCCACCGGCAAAACAGGCTTAACCAGCGTCGGGGCATTTCCCGGGCGCGGCTCATTTTGCTCATCAGACCCTGCAGTTAACGGCTGATCGCCTGCGGTCGTCTGCTCCACTGGCCAGGGTTCGCAGGGTATGGGTCGGCAGACTGCCCCGGTCGGTTGGACTGCAGGTTGCAGCAGATCGATCATCCCTTCCGGCACCACGGCCTGGTTCCCCAAGGCGCTCAGAATCGCCATCAGACACTCACTGAAGTCCTCCCCGGCCGTTGATAAGTGAAAATTTTTCCCACCGCTCACCTTAGCAAGCGGCGATACAACCATCACCAGTCGTTCCCACCTTTCCGCTGGTGGCGCAAACCGGCCACCTCATCGGTCTCATGCTGCTGTCGTCGCGCTTGCTGATAACGATAGTCGGCTAGCTTTTTATCCCGCAACCTGTCCAGCGCCTTGCGTTCTTGCATGGCACTTTGGGTCTCACCCTGACGCTGGCGCACTACTTTTTCAGCTTGTTGCACGCGCCCCCGCCATTTGGCGATCCGCTCATCCAATGCTTCACAGAAAGCAGCGTCCTGGAGCAAATCGGCTGCCGTTAAAGCTCCCAGCGCAACCGGGCCATCGGCGCGCGCCTGGCGGTAATGTGTCAGGTGGGCCTGTTCCTGGGCTTGCCTGTGACGGGCGGCGCTCAGTTCGGCCTTGCGCTGTTTTTCGATTTGTCCTTTGTAGGAACGGACTTTTTCCAAACTGAATTGAAAACCCACCTGCTACTCCTCCTCAAACAAGCTTTCCAATTGAATCAGCGTTTCCCGCAAACCGTAATATTCATCCTCGCCCTGACGCAGGAAGGAATTGATGGCATCATAATGGCGGCAGGCAGCGTCCACGCGCGGATTGGACCCGGCCTGATAAGCGCCGATCTCGATCAGGTCGGCCGCTTCCCGGTAAGCGGCCAAAAGAGACCGCAAATGGTTGGCCAATTCCAGCTGCTCGGCCGATGTGATGTCCGGCATCAGACGGCTCACGCTGGCCAACACATCGATGGCCGGAAAATGGTTCATAGATGCCAGGTCGCGCGTCAGCACAATGTGCCCGTCCAGCAACCCGCGTACCGCGTCTGCCACCGGTTCGTTTAAGTCATCACCCTCCACCAGGACCGTATACAGGCCCGTGATGGAACCCCGTTCGGCCGTCCCCACCCGCTCCACCAGTTTTGGCAAAGCGGCAAATACAGAGGGGGGGTAGCCGCGCGTGGTGGGGGGTTCGCCGATCGCCAGACCCACCTCGCGCTGTGCCAGCGCAAACCTGGTTAGCGAATCCATCATCAACAGCACATCCTGGCCCTGATCGCGAAAACTTTCTGCGATCGCAGTTGCCGTCTGGGCCCCTTTAATGCGCACCAATGCCGGTTGATCAGAGGTAGCCGCCACCACCACCGAACGTTTCAGCCCTGCCTCACCGAGGTCGCCTTCGATGAACTCGCGCACTTCGCGCCCCCGTTCTCCCACAAGAGCGATCACATTTACATCGGCCGTGCTGTGGCGGGCAATCATCCCCAACAACGTGCTTTTGCCCACCCCGCTGCCGGCGAAGATCCCTAACCGTTGCCCACAGCCGCACGTCAGCAGGGCATCGATCGCCTTCACGCCGGTGGCCAACACTTCTGTAATGCGTTGCCTCTGCATTGGGTTGGGAGGAGAACTGCTGGCGGCGCGCCATGTCACATTGGGTAATGTCCTCCCATCCAACGGTCTGCCCAACCCATCCACCACCCGGCCTAACAGCTGTGGCCCGACCGGAATCAACTGCTCGCCACCTGTGGCCACCACCCGGCAACCCGGCCCTACGCCGACCAGATCACCCAGGGGCATCAGCAGGGTGGCGTCTGCTTTGAACCCGACCACTTCGGCCACGATCGGTGGCGCTCCATTGTTATGGATATGGCAGATCTCGCCAACCGCCGCTCGCAAACCGCAGGCCTCCACCGTCAGGCCAATCACCTGCGTCACTTTGCCACCGCATTGCCAAAGGTCCGCTTGTGCGATCTTCCCCTGCCAAGGAGCGGGATCAAAAGCCGGCATATTCACACCGCCTCACCCCGCAGAAGGGCGCGCACCGCTTGTAGCTGGGTGTCGACGCCGGCATCAACGAAGCCCCGTTCCGTTTCCACCCGGCAAGCGCCTGGAGCAAGCTGCGGGTCGGCGATCACCTGCAGGCGCGCTCCTGGCGGGGCTTCCGCCAGCAATTCGGCGCGCTGTTCATGCAATAGTTGGGCAGCCGCGGGATGAGCGAAGATTGTATAGGCCTGGCCGCTCGCCACCCGCCTGATCGCTTGACGGGCTGTCCTGGCCACGATCTCCGGTCGCTCCGCCACCTCATCGCCGATCACCCTGGCGGCCACCGTGAGAGCCAGCTCGATGATGGCATCCTCAGCCTGAGCAACGCTTTCCTGGAAAACGCTCTTTGCTTCCGCCAAAACTTGCTCGGCCTGCTCGCGCAACTCCTTGGCCTCCCGGCGTAATTCCGCCACCTCGGCTTCCGCTTGTGCTTTCCCTTCCTTGTAGCCCTGCGCTGCCCCAGCGGCCCGGCCTTGTTCAACCGCCGCCAGTTGCGCCTCCACCGCCCCTTCCTTAATCACTAACGCCTCTTGCTGGACCTCCTCTAAAATAGCCGCCGCCCGGTCCTGCGCCGCAGAAATGATCGCCTGGGCGGCCGGGTGTTCCAATATATTGTTTTGTTGCAGGGAGCGCACGGGGATCTGGCGTATCCCTTGTTCTTGTTCTATTTTTTTCCAGACTTTAGCCCACAATCGCATCCTCACCCCCCCGCGCGATGATGATCTCGCCGGCCTCATCCAAACGCCGGATCACCTGCACCACCCGTTGTTGCGCCTCCTCCACATCCCGTAGCCGGGCCGGCCCCATATACTCGATGTCTTCCCGCAACATCTCGCCAGCCCGTCGTGACAGGTTGCGGAAGATGCGGTTAGCCACCTCGTCGCTGGCGGCCTTCAATGCCAGGGCCAGGTCCTGAAAATCGATCTCCCGCAGCACCCGGCGAATAGATATATCATCGAGCGTAAGGATGTCCTCGAAGATGAACATCCGCTTGCGGATTTCCTCGGCCAATTCTGGATCTTCTTCCTCCAGCGAGGCCAGGATCAGGCGCTCCGTGCTGCGATCGGCTCTGTTCAGAATGTCCACCACCGTTTTCACGCCGCCGGCAGCTGCAAAATCCTGGTCCACTAATGTGGACAGGCGCTGCTCCAATACGCGCTCCAGCTCCCGCACCGTCTCCGGGGCGGCCCGTTCCATCAAGGCAATCCTCCTGGCCACATCCGCCTGCAGTTTGCTGGGCAGGCTCCCCAATACCACTGAGGCTTGTTCCGAATCCAGATAGGCCAGCACCAATGCGATCGTCTGCGGATGCTCGTTCTGAATGAAGTTCACCAGTTGGGCCGGGTCCGTCTTGCGCACCGTGCTAAACGGCCGCACTTTAGTGGTCGCCAACAGTTTTTTCATTACCTCCGCCGCCCGTTGAGCACCCAGGGTCTTTTCCAGGATCTCGCGCGCATATTTGATGCCGCCTTGCAATAAGTAGGATTGCGCTTCACTGAGCTCTAGGAACTCATCGATCACCTTGGCCTGCGTAGCCGGATCAACGGTGGCGGTGTTGGCGATCTGCAGGGTGACCCGCTCGATCTCATCTTGCGACAGATGCCGCATGATTTGCGCCGAAGTCTCCGGACCAACCGTAATCAAAAAGAGCGATGCCTTTTCCAAACCGCTCAGTTGTTCTGCCACTGGCACCACCCCTAGTTCTCCATAATCCAGGCTTTCACCAGGACGCTGGCATCCTGCGGGCGCTGGCGGATGATCTCCCGCACTTGTTCGCGCTTACTCCGTTCGCCGGGGAATTCGCTCCCGCCCAGGTCGTCAGAGAGCGCCAGAGGTTCAATCGGTACCGCGAGCGGCGCCGCCGCCTGCCGCCGGCGCCTGATGGCCAGTAACAGCAACAGCAGCAATACTCCCGCTCCGACAGCCGCCCACAGGGGCTCGTCCTGCCAGAACATGTACCAGGGCGAAGGCTGTGGTTGATCTTCCCAGCCGTCCAGCCAGCCCGTTTCAAATGCCATGCTATGCACGGTGATCTGATCGCCCCGTTCCGGCTGGTAGCCGACTGCCGCACTGACCACCTCTTGCACCTGGGCGGCCAACTCCGGATTGACTGGGCCATTCACCGCCACGGCGGTCGATAGGCGCGTCACGCGTCCAGGCAACATCCTGGTACTAGTCTGGGTGTAGTCGACCTGGTAGTTATGGATTTCTTCCGAACGGTTGTATGTGCCGGAAGCCGGCTGATAGACCTGGTAAATAGGTGGTTCGGTGTTGGGAGTGGTGCCGGCCGGCCCAGTGGCGCCCGCCCCACTGGTACCCTCTTCCCTTTGCACGTGCTCGCTGACCACGGAACCCTCGCCATAATCCATGGCCGTAATCTCCTGTTCCGTGAAATCCATGTCAACTGTCACCATAGCCACCGCCTGCCCGGGACCAAGGATGCGCGTCAGCATGGTGCCAAGCCGGTTTTCCAAATCCAGTTCATAGCGTCGCTTCAGCTCCAACTGGCGCTGCTGCAGGCCCCCTACCAGGGTATCCCCGTCATCCAAGCCGGCGCTTAACACGTTGCCATAGATATCGATAATGCGAATTTGTTCTTTTTCTAATCCGGCCACACTGGCTGCCACCAACTCCATAATCCCCTGTACCTGCGGTGGCTGCAGCTTTGCCATTGGTCTCAGTTGCAGCATCACCCCGGCGCTGGGCGGGTTCTGTTCCTGTAAAAACACACTCGGGGTGGGGATTACCAAATGCACACGCGCATCCTCCACTTCTTCCAAGGAGACGATAGTGCGGCGCAGCTCCTCCTGCAGAGCGCGCTGGTAACCCAGGTTGCGCTCAAAATCAGTCATCCCCAAGCGCTGCCGATCGAACAGCTCAAACCCTTCCCCGCTTTGCAGGGCACCGGCGGCGGCCATATCCAAGCGCAATTCATATACCCTGTTGCGCGGTACCAAGACGGTCGTCCCCTCCCCGCCCAGGCGGTAGGGCACCCCCAGTTCCCGCAGCCTGGTGACCACGGCAGCCGCATCCTGTTCCGGCAGGTCCGTAAACAATGGTGCCAACCGCGGGTTGAGTAGCCACTGGACGAAAAATCCCCCCGCAACCAATACAACCACCAGTCCGACCACTAACAGGTGGCGGCGGCGGCCAGGCAGGCCGTGCCAGAAAGCTGTGCATTTGGCAATCAGCTGTTTCACATCCATATGAGTCCTCCAGGCCTAAAGCTGCATGCGCGCGATCTCCTGATAGGCTTCGACCACCTTGTTACGCACCTGCACGGCCAGTTGCAAGGAAAGACTGGCCTCCTCCAAAGCCAGCATCACCTGGTGCACATTGACCGACTTATCGACGATATAACTCTGCGCCATCACATCTGCGCGCTGTTGCAGGGCATTCAGCCTATGCACCTGTTCCCGCAGCAATTGCGCAAACGACTCCCCTAACTCGGCCGCCGTGGTCCTTTCCCCGGCAGGCAGGTTTGGCAGCAACAAGGACACTGGTGTGATTGGCATCCAGACTCCCCCTAACGACCAATCTGCAAAGCCTGCAATGTCATGGCCTTAGCGGCGTTCAAGACGGTTACGTTCGCTTCATAGGCGCGCGTGGCGGTAATCATGTCCACCATTTCCATCACCACATTCACATTCGGCATCGCCACATAACCCTCACCATTGGCATCTGGGTGCGCCGGGTCATAAATCAATTGCGGTGGTGTAGCATCTTGCACGATCGCCGCCACCTGCACTCCCAACCCAGGAGCTTGCTCCCGGCGCAGAGCCTCCTGCAGACGCTCAGCAAACACCGGCACCTGCCGGCGGTACGGGCCGCCCGCGGCCGTGCGAGTGGTGTGGACATTAGCCAAATTGTTGGCGATGATGTCCAGGCGCATTCTCTCCGCCGTCAAACCGGAAGCGGCAATCGACATAGCCGGCAACAGTTCCATCTTTAACGCCTCCCTTCATTGATCACATACCGGAACATATCAAGGCGTCCGCTCAACTGATTGGTAGCAAACTGGTAGTCCAGACTGTTTTGCGCCAGCTCCACCATCTCGCGATCGATATCAACGTTATTGCCGTCCGAACGCATACCTGTGCTGTTATCCTGGCTGATGGTGATCGCCAATTCGTTACCCCCCATGGGCAGATGAAGGGGATGGGTGCGCTGCAAACTGATCCCGGACCGCAACCGGGCCCGCAATTCCTCTCCAAAAGAGATTTGTGAGCGCTTGAAGCCCGGCGTGTTGACGTTCGCTATGTTATGGGCAATGGTACGCTGGCGAACGGCAGCGGCGTCTAAAGCCCTTTCCAACAGGTAGATGGCACCGGAGTTCAGCACCGTGATCCCTCCTGATGCAAAATAAGGAAGTAAGATTATCTTGCATTGTTCAACACTATCCGCCAATATCCTCCTTTTTCTCCAAAAAAATCCAAACACCAAAATAAAAATGGCATAGCCTGTTTGGCTATGCCGAAACTACCAGGAACACCTATCCTTTATTTCCGCTCTTTAATAAGTTATTTTATCTATCGCTCTGGCAGGTCCATTAACCCACCCTCAGCCCTGTTTCATCACGCATATGCTCCAAGGGCAAATGGCGCAAGATAATTGAATCATCACGTACTTCCACCGTCACGTAGTCACCGACGTCCAAAGAAAGTTTTTCGCGCACATTCTTGGGGATGACGATCTGACCGCGGCTGGAGATCTTACTGATGGCGATTGGTAGCTCCATGCTGGCTCCCCTCCTTCCTGTTTCGGCCTTACTCAAATAAATATATCAAGAATTAGCCCTACCATCTTCTCCACCCGCGCCGCCGCTTCCAGCAAGCTCTCGGGGGGTATGCGGCGGATCACACGTCCCTCTTCCACGTCCACCACATATACGAACAATTTGCCGCTGCTGTGTTCCAACTTGAAACGCAGCTTGATATCGCATGCTTCGGCCGTTTTATTCAGCCGCTCAGTACATGTCGCCAGATCGGCAGTCTGCTCTGCCAGGGCTTGTCCTGGGTGCGGGCGGCGTTCGCCCGCCGGCAAAGTCTCCCTGCTGGCTGTCACAGGCTCCCAGCGTTTGTCAGAGGTTTGTATTCCCCGCTCGGCGCTCTCTATCCGCATTCCATACAATCCTTTCCTCTAGAATACAATAAATTCCTGCAAGACGGAATGCCTGATGTTAAAAAAATCTCATTTTTTCCCTTTATTTTCTAGATTGCCTTAATCGGGCGTCCGCCGGAGTCAGCGGCTGTGATCGACAAAAATACCCAGGTCTTTGCCCGCGTACCTTTGCAGTGCTTGGCGCTTGGCCGGCAATGCGGCAATCTCCCGTTGCCGGCGCTGATACTGGTCACATAACAGCCTGCGGTTGACCTGATCGACACGCTGGGCGGTCTTAACCAAATCCCGGATCGTTTTTTGCAAAATAGTCGCCTGAGGACAATCCGGTTCTGTGTTGTTCCCCAAGGGAGGCAAGAGGGCAAGCGCCTGCTGATGCTCCGCCCGGCGGGCCAGCAGGGGCAACAGCTGGCGGGTATTTTCTTCTTGCAAGGCCCGTCCGATCGCCGCCGTGGCATCATAAAAGGCCTGCCAGTGTGCACAGGCCTTTTTTAGTAGGGACAACCTATCCCCCATGGCTATCTCCCCCTGCCCTGACCAGAGCGTCCCGCCAGGCCCCGCGCAAATCCCCGATCAGCTCTGTCACTTCCTGGACGGCGGTCTCATCTTTGCGCACGTTCGCTTCGACTAGCCGCCGCAGGCAAAATTCATAGAGAGCGTCCAGCTGCCGGCTAATCGGGTAGTGCCCATCCAGGTTATTGCGCAGGTGGGCAATAATCTCCTGGGCCCGGCAAAGAGCCCCGTGGGCCCTTTGTGCATCCCGGTTCGCCATCGCCTCTTGCGCCCAGGACAGATGTCGCAAAGCCCCATCAAACAACATCAGAGTCAATTGCGCCGGCCCGGCTGTGAAAACAGCGTTTTGTTTGTATGCTTGGTATGGATGCGCTGTCACTTAGATTCCCCCCCACCAGACGTTGAACTGCTGGCTGAGCCAGGCGCTTTGGGCGTTCATGCGGCTGATTGCCTGCTCCATTACTGTGAACTCTCGCCAATAACGGTCCTCGATCTTGACCAAGCGGTCTTCCCAACGCTCGATCTTTTCGTCCAGTTCGCGTAACCGGCGACCCAGATAGCTGTTGTCCAGAAGTGAAAAGCTGCTTTCCCGCCCGCCCACTGCCGACAAATCGCCGATTCCCCTGTTCACGACCTCATACACACGCTGTGCTACGCCCTGGGCTTCTGTGGGGCCGGCCTGCTGAGTAAACAGTGCCATTACCGCCTGCGGGTCCTTGGCTACCGCCGCCCGCAGGCGATCCCCGTCCACGTGCAGGATGCCACCCTTATCGTAGCTGCTGGTGGTGATCCCCAGGGCAGCCAGATTGCGATAACTGCCGAGCCCCTCCACAAGTGCCCCCATGGCCGCCCGCAGCTGATGGGCGATCCGCCCGACTATCATGTCACCTTTTAAAAGACCGCTGCGGGCTTTTTCTTCCCACAGCTCGATTTGGCGTTCTGTCATACCCTCTTTTTCTTTTTCCGTCAAGGGCGGGTAGTCTGAGTAGCGCTCTTCGGCTAAAGCGGCGTTGATCTTTGCCAGCAGATCGTTATAAGCCTGCACAAAACTCTCGATCTGCTCCGCCACGCCCTCGCCATCCCATCCCACCTGCACCGTCACCGCCAACTCCTCATCACCTGGGGCCCAGTTAGCCGGTGCGTTTTTTAGGGTGAAAGAAAGGCCCAGTAGCTGGCAGTCATTGCTCTCGCTTTCAAAAACGCTGCCGGCCAGGCTAAACTCTGCGTTTTGACCGCTCACAGTATCACCCTGGACTAAACTAAGCCCCAGGCATGAGTTTAAAAAACCGCTCGCGTCGGCCTGCACAAATAAGCGCTGGCTCTCACCGGTGCCAGAGCTGGTGATGGCGAAGCGGTTATATTGCGCATCATATGATGCCTGCAATCCCAGCTCAGATTGATTAATCTGTTGCACAAGGTCATAAATGGTTGCCTCTCCGGCCAGACAGTCAATCGTGACGCTTTTGTATCCACCCAAGCCATCTCTGGCCTTTCCCTGTAAAGTAAATGTGATGGCCTGGTCAGCAGCGAGACCGAACTGTTCTGAGAGCGGTACGATGCGACCGTCTGCCCCCGTTTCTTCGCCCAATTTCCAGGCGCTAACTAATGTGATGCCGGTAGCCAGGCGGCGCACCCCAAGCTGGTAGACGCCTTCCTGGGCGTTGGCTGCGGCTGTCACGGCCACCGCCTGCGGGTCGCTGCTGGCGGCGATTTTGGTCAGATATGTGGATTGCAGACGCATGGCGAAGACGGTGTCCCGGAACGCCAGCAACGCCTTGTTGATTTCCCGGTAGTCCTCTTGTTGCCAGCTCAAGAGCTGCTTTTGCCTGTACAAGCGATCGACCGGAGCGCGTGCCACCTGCATCAGGTCACGCACGATGGCATCGGTGTCGATGCCGGAGGCCAAGCCGCCCACGCGCAGGTTCTGCATCCTCGTCACCTCATTAAAGTCATCCCGGCCGACCCGGTGGGAAAGGGGTGCTAACCCTGCCGGGCCGGCGGGAAGACCTGTGTGATTAGGGAGACCCTAAAAGGGACCTCCCGGTAATCTATTGCAACAGCTGCAATACAGACTGCGGCTGCATGTTGGCTTGCGCCAGCATCGCAGTGGCGGCCTGCTGCAAGATGTTGTACTTGGTGAACTCCATCATTTCTTTCGCCATATCCACGTCCCGGATCCGGGATTCAGCAGTGGTCAGGTTCTCGGAGGCCGCTCCCAGGTTGTTGATGGTGTGCTCCAGGCGGTTCTGGTAAGCGCCGAGTTTGGAACGGGCTGCCGAAACTTCCTGCACAGCAGAATCAATTGTAGCAATGGCGTCTTCCGCCCCCAGTGTTGTGGTGACATCCAATGCCGCCACACCCAGGTTCTGGGCATCCATGGCGTTGATTGTCACGTTCATGGTCTGGCCTTCATTGGCGCCGATGTGGAAATTCAGGGAGCCGCCGACTGTAATCGTGACGTCTGCGGTATTGGTGACGACAAATTCCAAGCCCTTGGCGTTGCCCGCCATTACCATCACTTTGTTGCCGTCATAGGCCACGTTCGTGTCCGCGCCCATCCCGTCCACATCCACACCGGAGATGTTTGTGCCGGTAGCACTGACCGCAGTTGTCCAGTCTTCCGTGTTAATCAAGTTGGCGCTGCTGGCCTGGACGGTCAGGGTCTGATCCGCCCCCACATCCAAGGTCCGGATCTCGAATGTGTTCAGGGTGCTGTCATAGACCGCTTCTACGCCCTCCACTTTGTTCGTAATTTCAGCGGCCAGGTCCGCCAGCTTAGTGGTGGTGTCGACCGCAAAGTCCACCCCGTTCACAGTCACCGTACCCGTGCCCTGGGCCAGACCGCTAGCATCAGTGGGTTCTACGCCCGTGGTGGCCTGAGTACCGAGGGTGGCACCAGCCAGGGTGATCACGTATGTGCCATTCTTGGTATCGGCGGTCATGTCGACCTTGCTGAGCACGGAAGCATCGCTGATGCTGACGCCGATGTTCCCGTTCAACAATTTCTTGGTGTTGAATTCGGTGGTGTTGGCAATCCGGTCGATCTCATCCACCAGCTGGTCGATCTCCTGCTGGAGCTGAGCCCGGTCTTCCGCCGTGTTGGTATCGTTGGAGGCCTGCACCGCCAACTCGCGCATCCGGTTCAAGATACTGTGGCACTCCGTCAGGGCACCTTCCGCAGTCTGAATCAACGAGATGCCATCCTGGGCGTTCTTGGAAGCCATCTCCAGACAGCGGATCTGACCCCGCATCTTTTCCGAAATGGCCAGGCCAGCGGCATCGTCCCCAGCGCGATTGATGCGCAAACCCGATGATAGTTTCTCCAGCGACTTGTTGGCCCCGACGGTGTTGGCAGTCAACTGCCGGAATGTGTTCAGGGCCGCAATGTTGTGGTTGATACGCATGTTTTCTACCCCCTTCTCTTTGGTCTTGCGGTGAGGTTGCCTGTAACTAGGTCCTGCCGGCGCTTCAGGCTGTTGCGTTCCGCTTCGCGCAGCTGCCAAACATGGCCGCTATTAGCACCATGAGTTGAATTCCGGACCTCGTTCCTCAGCAACCTCCCTTCTCTTTCCGCTTACTTAATGTATCGGCTGTTAATCCAGACCCTGAAGACCTAGTTGATAATTTTTTCCAAATAGGAAAGCGCCCTGGCGGGCGCTCCCGGGATATTTTTTTTATTTATATTGGGATATTCTTTTCACCTCAGGTAGTCGATTAAACTGGGCTGCAACACCATGGCTCCGGTCGACAGCGCCGCCCGGTAAACGCTTTCCTGGTTCTTGTAAATGGCGACGATTTCCGCCAAATCGATATCTCCCAGGCGCGAAATGGTACTTGTGAGGCTGATCTGAGTGTCATCCAGTCGTCCAATCGCCATCGTCAACCGGTTGCTGCGGGCGCCCAGGGTGGCCCGCACATCCAACAGGTGGTCGATTGCCGCTTCAAACTCATCAATATTGGCCTCTACAGACGCCTGGTCACCACTGAACAGGGCCGCTTGTAGGTCATCCAGTAGTTGAAAAATGCTCATTTCGCGCACGCCGTCCCCATCAGCATCCACGGCGCTCATAAACGCTTCCTGCCCGTGCACATTCACCGTCATCGTCACCCCGGGAGCGACCTCCCAATCCAGGTCCTCCGTATCACCGTTATATATCACGCTGCCAGCCCTGGCAAACGGAGCCGTCGTGGTCAAACCCCCGCCAAACAGGAATCGCCCACCGTAAGATAGATTGGCCGTTTCTAATAATTCGTTATTCAGCTCCTCTACCTCCATCGCCAGGGCTCTTAATGATGTATCCGGCATGCTGCCGTTCGCCCCGCTGACTGCCAACTCCCTGGCGCGCTGCAGAGTATCCGTGGCCAGTGCCAACGCCCTCTCCGAAGCATCCACCCACCCCTGGGCGTTTTCCATGTTATGCCGATACTGTTCGTTCTCTGCCAAGACAGTCTGTAGTGTCAACAGGCGTGCCACCGCCCCGGGATCATCGGAAGGCCTGTTAACGGATTGGCCGGTGGCCATCTGTTCCTGGTAGTGTGCCATGCGGGACAGGTTTTCATTAATTCGCCTGACCACTCCGCGGTAAAGCATTTGGTTGGTGATCCGCATCGTTATCCCCCTATCCCAATCGGTGGATGATTGTCTCTAACATCTCATTCAATGTAGTAATCATCCTGGCCGATGCTTCATAACCGCGCTGGTATTGCAGCATCAACCCCATCTCTTCATCCAATGAGACCCCGGCAACGGATTGCTTGCGCCATGTGAGCTGATCAACCAGCACAGTCTGGTTTTCCGTCATCCGCTCCGCCTCGGCCGCTTCCACTCCCAGGCGGGCGATCATGTTCCGGTAGTAGTCGTCCAGGGTAACGCCACTGGTGGCCGGAGTCATGGTGCCACCACCGACCTCCAGCAGTTGGTCTTTTAATTGGGCAATCTTCAGGGCATTGCCCGCCTCACCCTGGCCACTGCCTGTAGCGGCCGCCGCCAGCCTGCTGACGTCATTTACCAGGTTCAGGTTGACTCCGATATTGGCGGCGGTGATGCCGGCCTGGCTAATATCACCTAAACCAGGCGGGTCGCCCAGGGCGACAAAGTAATTTTCACAGGCATCAGTGTCCGCCAGTCCGTCGCTATCCACTGGCTGCCCGTGGAGGTCGTATCCGCCCCGGTGCAGGGCGTTGATGTTTTCCGCCAAACCCCTGGCCAACACATCCAGGCGGTCCCGGTATTCCTGCACACTGGCCCGGGCTTGCTGCAAACCGGCTATCCGCCCCTGTCCGGGAGCGATCTCCGTCCTCGGTGCCGGATCACCCGCCCAATATAGTTGCCAGGGTTCTTCACCTGTCTCGCCCACTGCCACTTCGTTCCCGAAGCTGTCACCAGCAGCATCGATGTCTACCAGAGCCCGGCCATCCACCAGCACCCGCACTTGTCCATCGGACACCATTTGCCCATTTACCAGCACGCTGTGTTCCGCCACCTGGCAGTCGACGAACTCGCTCAGTCTGTCCAGCAACAAATCTCTCCGATCAAGCAGATCGTTCGGGGCATCGCCAGCGAGAGTGATGTTCTTGATCTGCCTGTTCAAGGCCGCTATTTGCTTAGCCATGGAGTTAATCTCCTGGGCGTTGATCGCAATCGCGGTATCGATGTCGGCCTGGATGGCAACCAGTTGTCGAGCGCTGTGGTTGAGGGCTTCGGCCAACGACTTACCGAACTCGACCACATTGGTGCGCACCGGCGAGCTCTCCCCATACATAGCTAGCTCCTGCCAGGCCCCCCAGAACTTAGCGAACAGGGCATTCAGGCCATGGTCATTCGGTTCGTTGAATACCACCTCGACGTTACCGAGCACATCCTGCACCTCGTCCCACTGGCCAAGGATACCGCTCTCACGGCGGATCTGACCATCCAAAAAACGATCCCGCACGCGTGTGGTCTCCTGCACATTGACACCGGTGCCGATCTGCCAGCCCGTGCCACCGGGTTCATTCAGGGCCGGCACGGGATAGGCAGGGGTGGCCTCCAACACAACCCGCTGGCGGGAAAACCCCTCCGTGTTGGCGTTCGCCACATTATGGCTGGTGGTGTAAACGCCGTGCCGCTGGGCCATCATGCCCCGCAGGGCAGTGTAAAAACCAAAAAAGGTGCCCGCCATTCCCCCACCTCCTAGACAGTGCGGTCGAACCTGCCGCTCATTTGCTCAGGATCCAGTAATAACAACACCTTGCGCACATAGTGCAATAACTGCCGGGTTAAGAGCAGGTTTGTAGTGCTGAGGTCTTTCAGTTGGGCCACTGCTCCCTGCAAACGCTCCTTCAATTCGGCCACTGCTTCTGTTTCTCCATGCAAAGCCTCCACGGCTTGCTGTCGTTCCCGCTCCAATTCACCCAACCGCCGCGCTAATCTTTCCTTGGCGGCGGTGGCAGCCGTGATGCCCTCCAGATCATCAATGCGCAGGGCATTCCGCTCCCTAACCGCCACATCACGCAGGTTTTGCACGGTATCCAATTCTTCCTGTAAAATCTCCGCCAGGCCCCGCATTAGCCGATCTCCTTCATGATCGCTGCCACAAGCTGGTCCGTGGAGACATGATAGGTACCGGCCTCTATTTGTGCTTTCAGGGCGGCTGTTTTTTCTGTCCTCATCCCGTCAGCCATGGCTTCACTGTGCAGCTTGGCCAACAATCGTCCCTGGGCGGAAATTTCCGCCCGGTCTCCAGCAGCAGCCCTGGGTTCTCGTTGGGTGCGCCGGTATGTGTCCTGGATGCGCTGCCATTCCACCGGGCCGCTACCCGTGATTTTCATCCTCTGCCACCCCCGCTCACTTTCCCTCTACAGTAAGGCTATCGACAATATGGTACGAAACTTTATAGGCCAAAAAATTCAGCTTGTATCACTACCTTAAATCAGCCTCTGCCTCACTGACGGGAAAGAACTTCATCTCCACCTCAGCAGGCAACCCATACTGCCGCAGGTACTCTAGGACCTCCTCTCCGCGCACTATTTGAAAGCGATACCGCTCTTGCAAAGCCCGCAAAACATCCTGTAGCCCCTGCCTTCCGCAAGCCTGTTCAGCCTGACACCAAAATGCCAGCCCGCTCCGATAGACAACCAGCCGGTAAGCAGCCCTATTTTTGTATTCCTCCAGGGAGAGATTGATCGGTGCAGGTCCGGCACCAGCCAGGGCATGCCCCCCAAAAAACAGGCGGGTACTGTATTCTGCCAGGCCCTCATCGATCCAGGCCTCCCGGCAACTGTCGCTGCCGACCAGGTTATACCACCACTGGTGCGCCACCTCATGCACCACCACCTGCGGGTCGGTAACCCGGGTGGAATTCAATAGAATCAAACCCGGATACTCCATCCCCGCCAAATCACCGAGCGGCACCCAGACTAAATGCAAATATTCGTATGGATAACTACCATAGATGGTTTGGAAAAAGGACAGGGCTTTTTTTGCGGTGGCCAGAGAGGCGGTGCGGGCCTGATCAGCGTATGCCCGCAGACGAACGTGGCCTGCTCTTGTCTCCGTCACTTGCCAGTCCTTGCTCACCACACAAGCAAACTCCCTGATCGGATGCTGACTGTGGAAATGCCATGTCCGGGTATCACCATCATGCCCGACACCGGTCAGGGACGATCCGGCCACGACCTGGTACCCACAGGGAACCGTCAGTTGCACGCGGTAGATGGCTGCCTCGGCAAAATAGGGTTCACCGTATGGAACTTCTGCTACCCTGGCCCCAGCCGGGGACAAAAGCGGATACCAACCCGCCAACACGCTCGTCTCGCCCGTACAGCCAAGGCGGTTGGCCTTTTGGGGCACTTGGGTCTGAAATGAGATATGCAGTATTTTGGTATATTGTGTCTCTTCCGATGTGACTTGAAGGCAATCTCCCTGCAAATCCCAAGGCACGGGCTGGCCATCGCACCAGACCCCTTGCACCGTCAGATGGGCGCCGGCTCCGTACGGCGCATTGGCAGGTATATTGAATTGCGTCAGTTGGCCTTGGCCGGCCAACAGAAGATCGCCCCTGATAAGGCCCGAGCCGGGATCGTAGCAGGCTTGAATGTCATAGACCGGCCAGGCGTTCTGGCCATGGTCATCAGGTGGCGGAGCAGGGATAAACACCGGCACGCCTTGCACCGGCAGACAGGGCACAACCGCGATCGTTGCCAGCAGGAAAGCCACCAAGAAGCGTTTCCACATCCCCATCTCCTCCAGATTCTGCCATTCGACATATTTTTCCATTTACCTGCTGTCTGCTGCTGATGTTGCGGTCATAAGCAGGGAGTTTACTTAATACGTTTTCTTAGAAGGAATCCCTAACCCCCACAAGGAGGCCAAAAACGATGAAAAAACCCCGCCTTTTGGTCCTGGCCGGCGATCCCAGCGGGATCGGTCCGGAACTGATTGCCAAACTGATATATCGGCTCCGGCACCATATTTTAATCTGCTGCCGGCCATTTTTGATCATGGATAAACGGGTGCTAGCTCAAGGGGCTGCGATCGCCGGTGCCAATACTCCCTTTCCCATCCATCGTTACTGCGATCCCCGCAGTGTGCCCTTTTTTAGCGGTGAATTGGCCCTATGGGATACGAAGGACATAGACCCCGCTGACTACCAGCTGGGCAAAGAAAGCGCCCTGTGTGGCAGCGTTGTGATGAAACAATTGGAGACCGCTTTGGACATGTTGGTGGCCAAACAGGCGGATGCTTTGGTTTATGCTCCTTTGAACAAACAAGCCATGTATTTGGGCGGTAACCAGCACGGGGACGAACTGCGCTTATTTGCCCACTGGCTGAGCAAAAAGAGCGGCTGGCAGGGTACATATGGGGAGATCAACTACACAGATGGCATTTGGACGACCCGCGTCACCTCCCACATCCCCTTACGGGAGGTGGCAGACAGCATTGATGAAGAGCGGGTCGGGGCAGCAATCCGGTTGGCTGACCAAACTTTGCGCAAAGCTGGCATCACTAAGCCCCGCCTAGGTGTGGCGGCCCTCAACCCCCATGGCGGAGAGGGCGGCATATTCGGTCATGAGGAACAGGATGTGATTCTTCCTGCCATCACGCAAGCCCGCCAGGACGGCATTGACGCCCGCGGACCGTACCCGGCAGACACCATTTTCCGGCGGTTAAAACGGGATCTGGATGCGGTAATCACCATGTATCACGACCAGGGCCAGATCGCCATGAAACTGCTTGGGTTTAATAGTGGGGTGACAGTACAAGGGGGTTTCCCCTACCCGATCACCACCCCTTGTCACGGTACCGCTTTTGACATCGCCGGGGCGGGCCGGGCAAATCCGGGACCGATGTTGGAAGCCATTTACCTAGCGGCCCGGTTGGCCGGCGCCAGAGGCCTGCCACCGCGGCACGCCCTCACATAGCCATGCTACCGGCAGACACACCGCGGCGACGGCAACGATTGCACATTTCTTTGCGGGCTATGATTGTATTATTAGTAGTGGCTGTATTATTGGTCGCCCTGTCGATCGTCGGCGGTTATGCTTACACGGTTGTGAATCGGTTAAACGAAGAGCGGATCAGGACCCACCTACTAGACCTGGCGCATACGATCGCGGACTCACCGCAAGTGCGGGAGGCATTTGTCATGCAAAATCCGGCTCTTGTCCTGCAACCTTTGGGACAAGGAATCCGCAGCCGCACGGCGGCCGAGCTGGTAATCATTCTCGGGCAGGACGGCACTTGCTATGCCCACCCCAACCCGAGCCGCTTACACAAGCCATTTCAGGAAGCTGGGGTGCAAAAAGCTCTGGCCGGTCATGATGTCATCACCCGTTCCGCACGCGGTGATGAGCCTACCCTGTACGCCTTTACACCAATTTACGCCCGCACCGGTCAACAGCTTGGCGTGGTCGGGGTGGCCATTTGGCAAAACACTCTCACCGCTGAGATTAGCAGAGTACAGCGCTCGTTGTGCTTGGCCAGTGGAGGAGCCTTGTTGCTCGGGATAGCAGGAGCGGTTGCCCTGGCACAGAGTATCAAACGGACCATTTTTGGGTTGGAGCCGCGGCAGATCGCCACCCTCCTGCAACAGCGGGAAGCAATCCTTTCCTCTGTACGCGAAGGGATCGTGGCGATCGACAGAGATGAAAAAATCGTATTGGCTAATGATGAGGCGCGCCGCATCATCGCCGGCGGACAGCCCCTGGTGGGCAGGCCGGTGACCGAGGCCATCCCAAACACCCGCCTGCCACAGCTCTTGCGCAGCGGGCAGGGAGAATACGACTGCGAGCAGCTGATCGGCGAGACATCGATCGTGACGAACCGCCTGCCAATCGTGGTTGATGGCGAAGTGGTGGGAGCAGTGGCTTCGTTCCGGGAAAAAACTGCCGTGGCCAGGCTAGCAGAAGAATTGACCGGAGTGAAGCGGTTGGCGGAAGCTTTGCGGTCCCAAAAGCACGAGTTCATCAACCGCCTACACACGGTCTCCGGCCTGCTCCAGCTTGGCCTGCATGATCAGGCTTTAGCCTACATCTCAAAAACCGTCAAAGCGCAGCAGGACGCCGTCAGCTTCCTCACCAAACGCGTGCAGGACCCGGCCACTGCCGGGTTAATCCTGGGCAAAATCAGCGAAGCGCGTGAGCGCGGGGTGGCATTGGAGATTGACCCGGCCTCCCATCTGGCAGATTTGCCACGCCACTTTCAAAGCAATGAGATGGCAGTTGTATTGGGCAATTTGCTGCAAAACGCCATCGAGGCGGTGGAGGGACAGCCAGGAGGTCACCGCGTCTGGTTGGCTCTGTTTGAGGAGGCAGATGCGCTGGTGGTTAAAGTGCGGGATAACGGGCCGGGGATCGCGCCGGCGCTCCAGGCACTGGTTTTTGAACGCGGTGTCACTAGCAAGGAACGGCACTGCGGGTTGGGGCTGTTTTTGGTGCAACGTGCGGTCCAGGGGGCGGGCGGAAGCATCAGCATCACCACACCGCCCGGCGGCGGGTGCGAATTCACGGTCTCCATTCCGATCTGGGAGACGACAGGAGGGTAATTTATGGACGACATCCGGGTTTTTATCGTTGAGGACGATCCGATGGTGGCACACATCAATCGCCGCTTCACAGAACAAGTGCCGGGATTTCGCGTAATCGGCACAGCCGGCAATGGCGAAGAATCGTTCCAGGCCATTCGGCGCATGAAACCGGATCTGGTACTTTTGGATGTCTACATGCCGATCATGAACGGGCGGGAGTTGATTCAGCGTTTACGGACCGCTGCGGTAGACTGTGATGTGATATTCATCACCGCCGCCCAGGACACCGATACAATCTGCAATGCCCTGCGTTGCGGAGCGGTGGATTACATCATAAAACCGTTCAGCTTTGAGCGGCTGGCCCAAGCCCTGAATTCCTTTCAGGAACGGCGCCGCCAACTGAAAGGAAAACAACAGTTGGACCAGGTGGCATTGGATCGCTTGACAAACGGCGGGGAACGACCACAGCCCATGGTACTCCCGGACGAGGAACTACCGAAGGGACTGGATCGCCTGACACTGGACCGGGTGCTGGCCTTGATGGAAGGGCAAGCCGCTCCCATCTCAGCGCAGGAAGCGGCTATGGCCCTTGGTATTGCGCGTATCACCGCCCACCGCTATCTGGACTACCTGGCCCGGACAGGGGCTGTCACGGTGGAACAATGCTATGGATCGGTCGGACGGCCCAGAAGAATGTATCGCCTGGTCTAAGCGGATACCCCGGAATGGCTCCTTTGTCTGCCCATCAGCTGCCTTGCCAGGGGAATAATGATGGCAACCAGGCTGGCCAGCAACAGCACCATGGACAGCGGGCGCTCCATGAAAATAGCGAACGATCCCTGCGACATCATCAGACTGCGGGCCAGGTTGACCTCGGTGAGCGGACCCAAAACCAGCCCGATGATGAGGGGGGCCAGCGGGTATCCATACACCTTCACCAAATAACCGATCACGCCAAAGATGATCATGATCCAGACATCCGCCATGCTGTTGCTTAAACTATAGGCACCGACCACCGTCAATACCAGGATGCCCGGCATCATGATCGTCTGGGGCATCCTCAAGACACTGACAAATGTGGGGATAAAGGCGGTATTCAACACCACCAGCATGATGTTGCCAATGTACATGCTGGCGATCAGGGCCCAGGCGAAATCCGGGTGGTTCTTGAACAAGAGCGGCCCCGGCTGCAACCCATACATCATGAAAGCCCCCAACAAAACCGCTGTGGTGCCAGAACCCGGAATCCCGAGCGTCATCATCGGCACCAAAGCCCCAGCCGAAGCGGCATTGTTCGCCGACTCCGGACCGGCCACCCCCTCAATCGCTCCCCGACCGAACTCTTCCGGATGACGGGAGCAGCGCTTCTCCGTGGCATAAGCGAGAAAGGAAGCGATCGTGGCACCGGCTCCCGGCAAGACGCCAATCACAAACCCAATCAGGGTGCCGCGTACGATCGCCCAGCGGCTACGGACCCAGTCCTGAGCGGTCGGCAAAAGATCGCGCAACCGGAACTTTGTTTCGAGCAGATCAAACCGCTCCATTTTCTCCATTTGCACCAGGACTTCACCCATACCGAACATCCCGATCGCCACCGGCAAAAAGTCGATCCCGTTCATCATCTGTACACTACCATAAGTGAAGCGCAGCGTACCATGCACGATATCCAAACCAACCGTGGACAACATCAACCCGAGGGCACCCATGATGATCCCCTTCACCGGCGAGGAACCGGCCAGGCCGGCCAAACTCAAGATGGCCAGTACCATCAGCGCAAAAAACTCCGGCGGTCCAAACTGCAGGCCCCATTTGGCCAGGGCTGGCCCGGCCAGCGTTAACATCAACACCCCGAAGGTGCCGGCCACGAAAGAACCGGTGGCCGAGACGGCAAACGCTGGTCCGGCGCGACCCTGGCGCGCCATCTGGTGACCATCAATTGTTGTCATCACGGTGGCTGCATCGCCGGGGGTATTGATTAAGACCGAGCTGATCGTCCCCCCGTACATGGCACCGTAGTAGATCCCGCATAGCATGATGATCGCCGCGGTGGGATCCATCCCAAATGTGATCGGCAACAGGACAGCCACACCGGTCACAGAGCCGATACCGGGCAAAGCGCCGATGATCGTGCCCAAAACCACCCCCAGTGCAGCGAACAAGAGGTTGACTGGGGATAGGGCGATCGAAAAACCCATCAATAGATTACCAAAGGTCTCCATCATCAGGCTGCACTCCTTCCCAGCTTCACAGCCCCAGCATCCCCGCCGGCAGGGGTACCATCAGCCAACGCACAAACACCAGATAAACCGCGGCCGCGGTCAAAAAGGAGGAAATCCCCACCACCAACCAACTGTGTTTTCCCAAACCGCGCACCAGTACCGCCACCAGCAAAAACATCGACACGGCAAAACCCAGGTACGGCATCAATAAAGCTGCCACCACTACCGTTCCGGCGGTCAACAACAGGCGCATTTTGCCGGCCGGATCCGGCGTTACGGGAGGATCGGCCGGCATGCGCCAGGCCGCCCCGAAAAGGAGCAGACCCCCAACGATTATCACCACACCGGACCAGAGAGGCACAAAGCCGGGTCCAAACCCCTGGGCACCCCAATATGGTAACTTGCTAGCTTCAAACACCACCACCAGGCCGAACAGGACTGAGATGACACCACCGATGAGATCTCCCTTTTTCATAGCCCATTCCCCCTTACGCTGGGCAGAGGCTGTTTGTAGGGCGGGTTGCCCCGCCCTACTCCACATTACTCTTTGTAAAGGCCCATCATCGCCAGGGCTTCCGCGAATTCTTGCTCTTGCTGGATCACAGCGGCGGTGAAATCATCACCAGCAAGAAAGATGGGAACCAACATATTCGCTTCAATATAGTCTTTTTGCCACTGTTCTGTTTCCACCACCTGTCGCAGTACCTCAATCATCCCCTGCACGGCTTGGGCTGGCATATCCGGGGAACCGACGATTCCGCGCAGCTGATAGAATGTGAAATCATAGCCCAACTCCTGGAATGTGGGTAGATCTGGTTTCAGTTCCAGCCGCTCGGTGGTGCTGACCGCCAAAGCACGCGCCAGACCGCCTTCCAATTGACTCATGCACTCGCTGGGGTTAGCCCAGGCCACGTCAATGTGGCCGCCCAACAAGTTTGTCATGACCTCTCCACCGCCCGAGAAGGGGATGTAGTTCAGTTCGATCCCGGCCGCCCGGCACAAAAGCGCGTTACAAATGTGGTCTTCAGAAGCAGTGGCCGTGCCGCCCGACTTGAGGGGCATTTCCGCCGCTTGGGCGGCTGCCACTAAATCTGCCATCGTTTCGTAGGGGGAATCGTTCCTGACAACCAACAGCTCCACGTCCGCCGCCACCTGAGCGACTGGCGTAAACTGCGTCACTTTGATATCCCCTTGACCGCTGAGCGGAATGGAAATTTGACCAGATGCCACCGTACAGAATGCGTGTGGATCACCTGGTTTGTTCAATAAATAAGCTTCGCCGATCTGTCCCTCACCACCGGGCTTGTTCAAGATCATCATCGGCTCCGTCATGAGATTGTTTTTCTGGATTATATCGTTGATCATGCGCGCCATCCGGTCACTGCCACCACCGGCCGCCCAGGGCACCACCAACTCCACTGGTCCCTGCGGCCACTCCGTTTCCGTTTGGGGGGTCGCCTGCTGACCTCCACAACCCGTCAGCAACAGGCCGCCGGTAAACAACACCAAGATCGCCCATACAAAATAGCGCTTCACCATCTCCAACTCCCTTCTTAAGACCGGTCAGCCAAATCCGTCAGGATCTCAGCCGCCCGGGCCGTGTTGAATACCCCGCAGACACAGGGGACAAACAATTTTTCCGCTGCTTCTGTGGCCGTCAAACGGCCTTTGCGTACCTCATCCACCATTTTTTCAATCAGCCCCACCGTTACCATGCCGTGCCCACACATCGTGTTCAGTTCCAGCACCCCACCTTCCGGCAAGAGGTCGGTGCGACCCCAGCGACCAAGCGAATGCTCCACAGTGTGGCGTTCAATCCCGGCCTCCCGGCAACAACTATGCACCTCATCCAATAATCCGGAACAAACCACTGACAGCCCCAGGTCCGCTTCCCGCAGCCATTGCATCATGGCGACCGCTTTAGCCCGGTCGTAAAAAACCACGTGACAGACAGCATGGTCCTGGACCCGCGCAATCATCTCCTCAACTGAGATTCCCTGCAAATAATGGTTCCCACCCTTTCCATCTCCGACCTTGATTGCTCCCAACTGCAATGCTTTTTCCAAAAACCGCTGCATTTTAGGGCCGGAACCCTCCACATTGATTCCTGTCGAGGGCATAATCAGAAAAACGTAATCCTTGGCCAAACTCTCCTCACTGCCGACGCGATGCAGGGTATGTGTCACGGCCGCTCACTCCTTTGCCGGCGGTTTGCCCAGACCAAGACAAGTCTTGCCATTCGGGGCGGCCCAACACCCATACTTTTCCAGCAAGGGCGTGGTCGCCAAATCCCCACCAGGCAGGCAGCGCGCCGATATTTCCAGACTAAACACGGTGTCCACTTCTTCTGACACCCGCTCCACTATTGTCATTAAATCTGGAAACTTGTCTTCCGGGATGGCAAATTCGATGATCGCCGAGTAGACCTTTTCATCTAAGATTTCCGGGTTCATCTTCCCTGTGCGCGGGTCTGCCATGACAGCAGTCACCGGGTTCATGGCCTCGAACTCTACCCCCAGTTCTGCCACCGCCATCGCCACTTTCTGAACGTCCCGGAAGCGCGCTCCCACAATGGGACGGCCCATTTCGATGCCGACCCCCAGCCATCCACGTTTGAAACGGCCTGTAACATCGTTCGTCTTCATTTCCTCGGTGCCCCGACCGGGAATGCCAGTGTTGGGAGCCACCACCAACACATTGCTCATGATGCTGCGAATCACCCGCGGCCAAACAAGCTCTTGCTGCACAAACGCCTCCGTTGGACAAGGCGCACAACGCTGACAGTTGGCGCACTCCACACATTCATCGAAGTCGATCACCGCTAGATCGCCCTGCATGGAAATAGCCCCCACCGGGCAGTAGGGCACACACTCACCACAGCCGATACAGAGGTCCTGATCAACCAGCAAAGTCCTTCCTCTCCCTTCTCCCTAACATGTCCGCCCTGCACCACAATCCGTCCGGCACATCACCCCCAAAAGCCACCTACTGCCCAAAAAATATGCCGGACAACCAGTAACCAACACAAACGAACATAATGATCATGATGTAAGAAAAAAAAGACCGCCTTTTGCTAGGCGGGTGAACATTATGAACAAAATCCTATCCGTTTAACAGGCGGCGGATCTCCGGCAGAGCCTGCCGGGCGGCGTGGCGGCCTTTTTCTATACAGCCTTCCAAGCGGTGCAGTTCTGTCAAGGGAATGCCATCGATCTGCGGACGGATCACACAATGGGCGTATTGCGCCAAGATCGCCTCCGTACCGCGTTGCCCAATGATATCAACCGATTGCAGGAGGATTTCCACCACATTGTCAATATTCCGATCAGCCTGAGCGGAATAACCCAGATCCACCGCCAACACGATATCCATACCCAAATCGTGCAGGACATTTGCCGGTACGTTCGTGGCCACCCCTCCGTCCACCAACTTCCGGTTCTGGATCTGGCGAGGCACGAATATACCCGGAATGGAGATCGACGCCCGCACAGCCGCCTCCAGCGGCACATCTGGCAACAAAGCCCTGTCCTCACTGTTGGACAGTCTCGCCAAAGAGGGGCGATCACCAAAAATTACTTCTTGACCAGTATGTAGGTCAGCGGCCACCACCAGCACCGGGGGTGAGAGTTGGGCGAAACCGCGACCGCCACACAATCTCCCCACCATCCGCTCAATCAGTTCCCCGCGCACCAAACCCTGTGGTCCCTGTAATAAACGGGCTAAGGGCACATGCAGGTAATCGGCCACGATCTTGAACAGCATTAAGAGGGCTGTTTGCAGGTTGACGGTACTATCCACCACATCGCTTTGCCGCAAATCCCGCACTAACCTCCTAAATTGCGGACCGCGGAAACCCGCCCCATACAACGCTGCTACCAGTGCCCCGGCGCTGCTCCCCGCCAGCGCATCAACTTTGATTTCCTCATCCCGCAAGACTTCCAGCACACCGACATGGGCGGCCCCACGCAGGCCGCCGCCTCCCAGCGCTAAGCCCACCCGTGGCCGCTGCAGCCCACGGTATCTCAAGCCCGTCTTCATAGGCACCAACCTCCCGGACAGCTTTGCCTGCCCTATCTTATGCCGCGGCCTGCAAATCCGGGCCAGGCCGGTGCTACCGGACTGGGAAGCGCAAAATCCCGATAGCAAAAACCAACGGCAGGATAACCCTGCAGAGCGTTGAATACGGAGGTAAAGGCCCGTTCGTCAATTACAAATTCACAAAGGAGGAATGAACAATGAGCAGCTGGCGGAGCAAAGACATCCTGCAAAAGCCCGAATGGTCCCTGCAGCGTGCCCTGTACAAGTCCATGGGTTACAGCGATTATGATCTTTCCAGGCCGCTAATCGGGATCGCCAACTCCTGGGCTCGCACGGTGCCTGGACACTATAACTTGAACCATGTCTCAGAATATGTCAAACAGGGCATTTTCCAGGCCGGTGGCACGCCGGTTGAATTCGGCGTCATAGCTGCCTGTGATGGGATCGCCCAGGGACACGACGGGATGCACTATATCCTGCCCACCCGCGACTTGGTTGCCAACGACATTGAGATGATCATCGGCGCACACCGTTTGGACGCAGTGGTCTTGCTGGCCTCCTGCGACAAAATGGTTCCTGGCATGCTGATGGCAGCTGCCCGCCTGGATATCCCGGCCATTATGGTGGTCGGCGGCCCGATGGAGGGCGGATGCGAATTCGACGGCCGCGCTGCCGATATGACTTCTGTCACGGAAGCGCTCGGCATGTTAAAAGCCGGCAAGATCAGCCAAGAGGAATATGACAAACTGGAAGACTGCGCCGGCCCCAGCTGTGGTTCTTGCGCCTTCCTGGGAACCGCCAACACGATGTGTTGTATCGCTGAAGCGCTCGGCATGACCCTGCCCGGCGCTGGCACCATCCCGGCCACCCATGCGGGCCGCTTGCGGGCTGCCCAGGCTTCTGGCCGGCGGATCGTCGAGATGGTTCATGAAGGCTTGACGGCACGCCAGATTATCAATCAAAAAGGGCTGGAGAACGCCATTCGTCTCTCCACCGCGATCGGCGGTTCCACGAACGCCGCATTGCACATGCCGGCCATCGCCTATGAAGCCGGCCTGGAAATAGACACGGACTTGTTCGAAGAACTGAATCGCACTACTCCGCACGTAGCCAGGATGTATCCGGCGGCAGCGCCGAATGTGCCGGACTTCCACGCTGCCGGTGGCGTGCAGGCGACCATGAAGCAGATCCTGCCGCTGTTACACCAGGATGCCATGACGGTAAACGGCAAGACGATCGCCGATAACGTGGCCAAAGCCGAGATTAAGAATCCCGACATCATTCGCACCTTAGCTGATCCGTGGGACAAACAAGGTGGTTTGGCTTTCCTGCGTGGCAACCTGGCACCGAATACCGGCATCACGAAACCGGCCGCCATTCACCCGTCCATGCGCACATTTACCGGTAAAGCACATTGCTTTGACTGTGAGGAAGATGCCAACCAGGCCATCCTGGATGGCAAGGTCCAAGAGGGCGAAGTTGTGGTAATTCGCTACGAGGGTCCGAAGGGGGGCCCGGGGATGCGGGAAATGTATATCGCTATGAAACTCCTGTATGGGCGCGGGTTAGCCCTGAAAACCGCCCTGGTGACGGACGGCCGCTTCTCAGGCACGAACAACGGTTGTTTTGTCGGCCACGTCTCTCCGGAAGCCGCGGAAGGCGGGCCTTTGGCGATCGTGCAGGATGGCGATTTAATCACTATTGATATACCGAATCGCAAGTTGGAGCTCCACGTATCGGATGAGGAAATCCAAGCCCGCCTCGCCAAATGGAAGCGACCGGAGCCGAAGTTCAAACGCGGTTACTTGGCTCTGTATTCGCGCCTGGCCGAATCCGCTGACAAAGGTGCTATCATCCGCCACGAACTTGAGTAACCACTCCCGGAAAAAGCCCCCGCTGCACAACGGGGGCTTTTTTTGCATACATACTGAGAAAGTTGTTCTAATACTAATATAACAACGCGTAAATGGACATTATAGCTGTAGACCCGTGCGGGGAGGAAACAGCTTTGGTGGGAAAAAAGCGACCCAAAAAGATCATCATGCCCTCTGAATTGCGCGGTGCCGGTCGCCAGCGCCAGTCACTGTCCGGCCCGGTGACATGCTACCGGCTAGAAGACCTGGCGGATGCCACCGCCGGCCCCGGCAACCTGCTCAGGGGGGAAAAGGAGGATGGTTTAATGAGTGAGGAAGTATTGGTATTGCAACAAGAGGATAGTACCAAAGAGGTGCCGGACCTGCTGCAGCTACCAAGGGTGGAACAGCAGCGGCGCCTGGCGGATCTGGCCGCCGCTGGGAAAAATGATGAAGAGATCGGCAACCTGTTCGGGCTTTCCCAATGGCAGATACGCAATTTGCGCTACCGCCTGGGAGTCAAGAAAAGCCGCCGGGGCGAAGTCTATATGTCAGAAGAGACCGCCACTCGCAGTATGCGCAAACTGAAAGAAAGCGATACCGTGAACGCGCTGATCCTTGGGGCAGCGCCGGGCACCGGGCTATCGGTGGGATTCAATGGCCGTTGCAAAAGCCGTGAATTGGCCTCTTTATTCGCCGGTTTGCAAGCTTTATGTGCCGCCCAGGATGAAGACAAGTCATTTCACATCACCATCTCCATGCAAGGGGCAGAATGAGCCTTCCCCATTTTCTGGTCAAGCCCCCGCATTCCTGTTAAAATAGAAGGGAGGAATGATAAGGGGGTGCTTATGCTGACCACTACCCAACGGCGCGCGCGCCTGCGGGACCTTCTCGCCAATGCGTTCGGCCCCAAAACCGGTGGCGAACTGGCAGCAGAGTTGGGGGTCACAAGACAGGTAATCGTGCAAGACATCGCCGTCCTCCGCGCCGCAGGAGAGGAGATCATTGCCACGCCACGCGGCTATACCATTAACCGCCATTACCCCGGTCAAACAGGCACGATTGCCTGCCAACACGGAATGGCGCGGGTGCAAGAAGAGCTATACACGATCGTCGATCTGGGTGGCGAAGTGGTGGACGTAATCGTTGAGCACCCCATTTATGGGCAGATCACTGGTTCCCTGCACCTGACCTGCCGGCGAGATGTGGACGCCTTCCTGGCCGATCTGGAAAAAGGCGATGCTCGCCTCCTCTCATCGTTGACGGACGGAGTCCACTTACATACCGTCGCAGTGCGCAAATCGGACGACTTGGACCGGATCCGTCAGGAATTGGCAGACCGCGGCCTGTTATTGGGCGAGTAACCGGCACCATTCAGGTGCCAGTTACATAATATATGGGCATCAATTCATTTCCGGCAGGTGTCTGACATGTGTGAACTGATTGTGCCCATCCCGCTCAACCCGACCCTGCTCAACCTGAAGGGCATCTCACCAAACCAGATCCGCCAACACTTTGATATCCTCTATCGCGGCTACGTTCAGACCGCCAATGAAATTCGCTCCCAACTAACAAATGTGACACGGGAAAATCAAAATCCACGCTATACAGAATTCCGCTCCCTGAAGGTGGCAGAAACATATAATGTTGACGGAGCAGTTTTGCACGAACTGTATTTTACAAATTTAACCCCCTGCCCTACTGCTCCACCACCACCTTTGTTACGGGCCATTGAAAAAGACTTTGGCTCCTACCAAGCCTGGGAGCAGGATTTTCGAGCGGTAGCCGCCGCTTCCCGCGGTTGGGGAGCCCTGTGTTATGACTATCGCGATAAGTGCCTGCATAACTACCTGTTCGATGCCCATAACGTCGGTATCGTGGCCAGCGCTCCCATCCTGCTGATTATCGATGTGTATGAGCATGCCTACTTCATTGATTACGATGCGCACCGCGCCCCATACATCGATGCCTTCATGCAAAACATCAACTGGCCGGTGGTGATGGAACGTTACCAATACAGCGCAATGGCCTAACACCAACTGTTCACGACCGGAAGCTCTGATACTGATTGGAAAGATATTTGCACCTACCATCCCCGGCCGGCAACACCGTCAAAATGCTTTGGGCCGCCAATTCCTGGCCGTATTCCAATGCCACATGGTCAATCCATAATGTCAGGCTGCCATCAGCGTGCTCCTGCCATTTTGACACCTCCAGGGTAGGCGAATAGCCCCCACCGTTAAAGCCCGTGAAGGAGTAGGTGTTTATTTTGGCGTCATAGGCATCCATACGCCGCAATTCTGCCCTACTAACCGGAAAATATTTTTGCAAAATATCCTCCACGAGCTGAGCCGGCAGTACCGCCCTGTCAAAACCCTGCTCCACCCGAACATAGTATGGTGATGCTGGGTCCACCATCGCGCTGCCTGTTTCCACTTGCCACAAGCGTTGAAATATCCAATCCCAATTCAAAGCGCTGAAATTCGTGGTGTCCCAGTTCACATTCAGTGGGCCCTGGGTGAAAACAGTGACCGGCTCGATATAATCCCGGTAATAAGCGCGGCTTTGCGGGCTCAATGGCAAGACACGAAATCCAACCCAATAATTAGTTTCCTCGAAACGAAACAGCAAATTGCCCCTTTCGGTGAAAGTGAATTCGGCTATGGGCAACGAATCCTGCCCCTGGACGCCGGCAGCGGTATACTGGGTGTAAACACAAGTTAGTTCCCCATCTTGGGCGACAAGACTGATTGCAGTAATATAAGACCACGGATAATAAAACACTGTCACAGAGCCGTCTTTGCCAGCAGCAACATCAGCGCAGAATTCCTCCAGTCGCTGATAGTTCAACATATTCTCGTTATCACGCAAAACAGGAAAACCCCACCTGGCGATCCGCTCGGCCATTTCCGCCCTGGCTTCATTGCTGGGGAATTCCTGCCCGGCCACCACATCCTGGATGACGCGCGGGACAGCGATGGTCAGGTCGACATCCTCAGCAGGTGGCGCGCAGGCCGACAATGAAACACATAGCGCTAACGGTAAACATAGCAAACCCCACTGTTTCATTTTTCAGTCACCCCTACCCGTTTCGACCAGGAAAATACCTGCCGACACATCCCGGCTTTGGTAGCCGCCATTTTTTCGACTCTACCTCCTGCGCTGATCAATCCAAGGAAAAATTTCTTGTTTTTGATTCCATCTAAGACGAAATCGCCGGCCATTTTGTTCCATATCTCTCACCCAGCATTGACCACAAGTTCCACATTGGCTATCCAGTACGGTAACACTCATATTGAGTCGACTGGAACAAGAACCGAGGTATGGGTACCAAATGATAGACAAACGCTCCCGCGGTGTGTTCAAGCTTAGGCACGTTGTACCCAATTTTGCACGCTTTGGAGGCCGATTGGCAACAAAACAAGACGGGATGCCAAGGAGAGAATTCTCGTCTTACCGCTCAGAACGCTGTTTCGGGAAAAACAAGCGCAATGCACACATTCCGCACCGCAGTAGATCTGGTTTTGGGGGCATTTGTATAAGTGATTATGCCAGTGTGCACCGGTATTAAGAGGCAGTTTGCCGATTAACCAAAAATTGAGCCCCGGCGTTCACCGGGGCTCTACTCATTTATTCATCATCATCCTCATCATAATCATCATCGTAATCCATCTCCCACTCCTTGCTGTATGTGTAAACAGTTTGGAGCGGTTCCTCATTCACAAACAGCTGGAAGACATCCGGTCTAGCATAATGTCCCGTGACATCGAAGTCATATTTACCAGCCGCCACCAGCGTCAAGTCAATTTCAGCCGTCAAGATGCCCTCCTCACCGAACAACGGGCCGGCCACGTAATCCCCGAGCGGCGAAACGATGGCGCTGCCGCCGCGCGAAAGGATCTCCGGGAAATCGTTCGCCTCATCACGTACCTCCAATTCCTCCGGATACTGGTTACGAGCAAACTGGCAGCAAGAAAGTACGAAACAGCGGCCTTCGCAGGCAATATGCCGGATGGTGGCCTGCCACGTATCGCGGGAATCAGCAGTTGGGGCCAGATAAAGCTCAACCCCCTTAGCATACATCGCTGTACGGGCCAGAGGCATGTAGTTCTCCCAGCAAATCAAAGATCCGATCCGGCCCAGTTCTGTGTCAAAGACCGGCATCGTGCTGCCGTCCCCTTCGCCCCAAATCAAACGCTCGGAACCAGTTGGCTTCAGTTTACGATGCTTGCCGAGCAATGTGCCATCCGGTCCGAAGAACAATACCGTACAAAACACCGTACCGCGGCTAAATGTGCTGTCGCGCTCGATCACGCCCACCACGAGATAAGCACCGGCCTTGCGGGCTGCTTCCCCCATCTGCTTCGTCTCGGGACCAGGCACATCGATCGCATTCTGCCAGTAACGAGCAAAAGCCATACGGCCTTCAAATGTCCGCCGGCCCACTGAGGCGCCGAACGTCAGCCCCCAGGGATAAGCGGGGATGAAAGCCTCCGGAAACAGAATCAGCTTCGCGCCCTCGGCCGCCGCCTCAGCCGTCAGGCGGCAGACCTTGTCCACTGTGGCCTGGGCGTTAAACATCACCGGCTCGGCCTGTACCAAAGATACTTTGAATTTCTCCAGGCGTTTTACCATCTCGATCGCTCCTTTGCTGTAATCTGGTTTTTTGTTGACAAGACATCTGTTTAGTCAATATAATGAAGGCACCGAAAAAAAGGAGGCAAACAAATGCCTAAGACCCGCGAGGTAATCTACGGGGCTCTCTTGACAGCCCTGGCATTGCTAATCCCACTGGCATTCGGCGGTTACTTGGGTGTTTTCATACCCCCTTTTTCAGCTACGCTAGCCTCCCATGTGCCGCTCTTTCTTTCCATGCTGGTCAGTCCCCTGGCTGCCTTCATGGTTGGGGCCGGCTCGGCATTGGGTTTTCTGATCAAGTTGGGACCGATCGTCGGCGCTCGCGCCGCCACCCACATCATCGTCGGGCTGGCAGGAGCGTTATTGATCCGGCGCGGCACATCCTTGCCCGCTGTTTTGGCAGCCACCGCCCCCCTGCACGGCCTGAGCGAAGCGTTGGTGGTATTACCGTTTGGCTTCCCGCTCTCGTTTGCACTGTGGGTGATTGGCTTCGGCACCCTGTTGCACCACACCGCTGACAGTCTGATCACGCTCGCCGTGGCTCGTTTGCTGCCCCGGCGGCAATTGGCAACACATAGATAATTCCGCAAAGCCAAACTTATTCCTGCCCAGAAGAGAACCCGGCATTTGCCGGGTTCCATGCAATTATTCCCTTGCTGGCGGGGATCACTTTTCAGTCGTTTCTTCACTTTCCTCGCTGCGCAAGAACCCTCTATCTTCCCACATCTCAACCATCCGGAGAGCTTCTTCATAGCGGAAGCCCATCCCCATTAAATAAGAAATGGACGCCACCTCAGCGAGGACATGACGAGGGGGGGCACCTGCTGCTAGCTCCGCCAGCCCGTACCTGACAGCCGGCTGCACACGCCGTAGGACCTCATGCGGCGATACATGATAGCCGGGATAGCCGGGACCAGAACAACCAGGATGACCGGGATATGGTGCACAGTCAGGGTAACCGGGGCGAGTCGGACCATATCCTTCCGGACCACCTGTGCCATAGCCAGGATATCCTGGCCAACCCGGATAATTCGGGTAACCGGGGTATCCCCACCCGGGCCAACCGGGATAATCGGGATAACCTGGACAAGGATCCCGCGGTGGACATGGATCCCGTGGTGGGCATGGGTCACGCGGTGGCTCCGGACGAGGTGGATGCTTGGGGCGACGACCTGTATGATCAGACAAGCGAAAAACCTCCTTCCCATTGTTTCTACCCGCATCTTATGTAACTTATGGGAGTGAGGTGCACAATGATGCCTCAGTAGGCCGCCACGTAGCCATCCCCGCGCGGGTCGGCAGCCCCAAAGCGGGTCCCGCCGGGCGGCTTGATCATGATCCCCTGGGCATGGCCCATCATCTCGCTGTAGTCCTCCACCACCCCGACCTGGTGGCCGCGGGCTTGCAAAGCCGTTACCAGGGCCGACGGAAACCGGCCCTCCAACCATAGCCCCTCCGGACCGAGCCCGAAATCGCGCCGACCATGAAACCAACGCGGCGCCGAAATGGCCTCTTGAATGTCCATCCCTCCATCCAACACATTGCTGATTACCTGCAGATGAGTTTGTGCTTGACCATCGCCGCCCATTGTGCCAAACACCAGGAACGGCTCGTCATGGTGCATGATAAGCGAGGCACATAATGTGTGGGCGGTGCGCTTACCTGGCTGCAAAACGTTCACATGCTGAGGTTGCAAAGAAAAATAGGAACCGCGGTTTTGTAAGAAGATCCCCGTCCCAGGCACCACTTGACCACAGCCCCACGGCTGGAAAATGCTCTGGATCCCGGAAACGACCATCCCCTGTTCATCGACCACCGCGAAATATGTAGTATCGCCCGGCTCACAAGGCACCGTTTTACTTTTGGCGGCCATTTCTGTGATCCGCCGGCGCAGCCTATCGGCATAATCCTTGCCGGTCATGTCCGGGACCGGCACGAAATCCGGATCTGTCAAATACCGGTTACGCTCCGCAAGAGCAATTCGTGTGGCCTCCACCATCCAGTGCACCCGCTCGGGATCTGCAGGATCCCGGCCGGCTAAATCAAATTCGGCCATCAAATTGAACAACAACAGCACCGCCACACCCTGAGTATTGGGGGGTGTCTGGAGGATGCGATAACCGCGGTATTCCGTCTCCACCGGCTGACCCCACTGTGAGCGGTGGTTTTGTAAGTCATGAATTGTCAACAGGCCCTCCCCTTGTTGACAGTAGGCAGATAACGCCGCGGCCAATGCCCCTTGATAAAACACGTCCCGCCCACCGTTGGCGATTGCCTGTAAGCTTTCACCCAGATCCCGCTGCACCAACAGCTCGCCCGGGCGGGGCGCTCGACCGCGCTGGAAATAGATGCGCGCCGTGGCTGGGTGCTCCGTGAGCAAATCAACTGCCTTTTCAATTGCCGCTGCCAACCGCGCGCTGACAGGGAACCCTTCCCGTGCATAACGAATCGCTGGGACCAAGAGATCTTCCCACCCCCAGGTTCCGAAACGCTGCCTGGCCGCATCCCAGGCATCAACACAACCCGGGACCGTCACCGGCAACAGGCCGCGCAGGGGGATCGTCTGCAAGCAGCGTTCCGCAAAGGCCTCTGGCGAAGCCGCCGCCGGAGCGCGTCCGCTCCCGTTTAAAAACACCGTTTCACCGCCCGGGACATGAATGAGAGCGAAAAAATCGCCACCAATCCCACACATATCGGGCTGCGTCACATTCAGGACAGCATTGGTCGTGATCGCCGCATCGACCGCATTCCCGCCCGCCCGCAAGACCGCTAAGCCAGCCTCAGCGGCCAAAGGATGAGCGGCGGCCACCATCCCGCCTGTTCCCATCACCAATTGCACGCTATTCCCTCCCCAGGTCGTAGGCATCCAACCGGCGGTGAGCCCGACAGGGCACCTGCCGCTGCACATTTCCTATTTTTTCCAGTTCGATCATACCGAGAGCAAAACCTTCCCCGGCAGGGGCTTGCGCCACAACTGTCCCCCAGGGATCAATAATCATACTGCCGCCGAAATAAAGGCGCCCCACCGGATCGCAGCCGGTTTGAGCCGGCGCGATGATATAGACCTGATTTTCGATTGCCCGGGACCGCAAGAGCGGCTCCCAGTGATCCTTGCCGGTAAAAAGGCTGAATGCCGCGGGCACAAAAATCACCTCGGCTCCCCGCAAAGCCAGGGTCCGGAAAAGCTCCGGAAAACGCAAATCGTAGCAGATCGTTAGACCCAACTTAGCGAACGAGCTATCCAGTACCACGGCCTTTGCTCCCGGCGCCAGCGTGTATGATTCACAGCTTTCCACCTGTCCCGGGATATTGACATCAAACAGGTGAATCTTGCGATAGCTCCCCAAGTACCGACCCTGTTCATCCAGCACAACACTGGTGTTATAGACGCGCGGGGCGACCAAGGGGTCACCCTCCAGGATGGTACCACCATGCAAAACCACCCCGTGTTGCCGGGCTGCTTGCGCTAACCGACCCACCGTGGGACCGCCGGGAATTGGTTCGCTGACATTTTGGCGCTCATCATCGCTGCCAAGAAAGCTGAAATATTCCGGCAGAGCTATCAACCGGGCCCCTTGCCGGGCCGCAGCGGCAATCAACTGCAGGGCCTTGTCTATGTTAGCCTGCTTGTCACCACCCGAATTCATCTGGATCGCTGCCGCCAAAAACCGCACATCGCCACCTCCCCGGAAACTAGCAAACGGCGCAGATGTCCATCTGCGCCGCCTTCTTCTTCATTTCCCTTTCTACTTCCTGCAACTTAGCGCCCCACCCAACCACGCAGGCGCATTGCTTCCGCCAATCGCTCCACCGCCACCAAATAAGCGGCCGCACGCATGGTCACATCATACTGGCTCTGCAAACGGACGATATTGCGGTAAGCAGCCACCATGATCTGTTCCAAACGCTCCCGCACCTCATCCTCCGTCCAATAAAACTGGGAGAAGTTTTGGACCCATTCAAAATATGAAACGACCACACCGCCGGCGGAAGCCAGGATATCCGGCACCACCGTCACGCCATTGGCAGTCAGGATATTGTCGGCAGCAATGGTGGTGGGACCATTTGCCCCTTCTGCCACGATCCGGGCCTTGACCCGGCCAGCATTTTGCTCTGTCAACACATTTTCCAGTGCGGCCGGAATCAGTATATCGCAATCCAATTCCAAAACGTCGGCGCTCCCGATCGGATCGCCCGGTCGGAAACTGGCCACCGTTCCCTGCTCTTCTTTATGCCTGATCAGCGCCGCCACATCCAAGCCGTCCGGATCGGCAACCCCGCCCTGGGAGTCGCTCACGCCCACGATCACGCAACCAAGTTCGGTAAGCAAGCGACAGACATGTGTGCCCAGATTGCCAAAGCCTTGCACTGCGACCCGCGCTCCTGCCAGCGGAAGCCCAACATCCCGCGCTGCTTCCCGGATAGCATACATACAACCCCGCGCCGTAGCCTCATTCCGGCCCACCGAGCCGCCGATGCTGACCGGCTTACCCGTAACCACCCCGGGAGAGTAATAGCCTTTCAGGCGGCTGAATTCGTCCATGAACCAGGCCATCACCTGGGCATTTGTATAGACATCGGGAGCCGGAATATCCTTCTCCGGTCCAATGACGGGTTCTAAAGCCTGGATGAAACCGCGGCTAAGCCTTTCCAACTCTCCTTGCGAAAACTCGCGCGGCTGGATCGCCAAACCGCCTTTGGCGCCTCCGTAGGGAATCCCCACCACTCCACATTTAAAAGTCATCCACATGGAGAGGGCCATAACCTCGTCCAAAGTCACATTGGGATGGAAGCGAATACCCCCCTTGCCAGGACCAATCACATTTGTATGCAATGACCGGTAGCCGATAAATGTGCGTACCGAACCGTCGTCCATTTTCACCGGGACGGCGACGGTCATCACCTGCTGGGGTTGCTTTAGGATTTCATAGACACCATCATCCAGCCCTAACCGCTGGCAGGCGTCTTTAATCTGTTTTTGGACCGTGTGGAAAGGATTGAGTATCTCACTCAAACCCTTCACCCCCTTTTCTTTTCCGAATTCATTCTGTACCCCCGCTCAGGAAATCATACCCGTTCGCTAAACAGCGCGCACGCTCCCGAGCGTGGGATAATCATTCACCAGCTGCCGTATCCCTCCCCTGTCGCAAGATAATGGACTATTAGCTCTAAGCCATTACAGTAATATGCCACGCCATTTTCAATTCCTGCTGTTTGAAGTAAATTTTCATCTACTGAAAAAACATCTTACGGAGTGAGTCTCTTTCTGTCCACGAGAGTTTTATCACCCGCCAGTCGGCACAAAACATCCCAAGACAAGCTTTGGCATAAATATCCTTGGCAGGATAATCGCCCACTCTAGCCAATCATTTGTATATTGTGACAAAAGAGGGGGCCCCAGCGTGAGAGCGGTATTTACCGGCATAGTCTTAGCATTGATATTGGTGCACTATATTGAACTAATCGCGGGTGCTGCCGTGCTTGGTTGGACGCAGTCTCTGCTGGCGATGGCCATGTTCTTGGTTGGCATCTTGTTGACCCGCCAGAACCAACGCTACTACGCCCTGGCGATCATGAGCACCGGGGCAATCATTTTTTTTCTGCGTCCATTTACCGGTACTCCGCTATTTGATGGCTTTCGCCAATTGAATATGATGGTCGGCACATTGATGTTAGTGCCTGTTTTGGGGGTCCTGTTTGATCTGCGCGGGTATGTGTATGCTTTGCTCGGCTTAGCCACCCGTTACCTGAAAAGACCGCCGTTTTTCTTGTCAGCTTTAGCCGTTCTTTCGAATCTGGTGTCCGCTATGCTATTGGTTGGTTGCCTGCCGCTCATATATCACTTGGTGGAGAAAGTGGCGGAAGGAGATGAGAGCGGTCTCAGACAGCGGCTGTTGACCGTTTCCATATTACAGGGTTGTAGCAGCGCGGGACTTTGGTCGCCAAGTTGGGTTTTGGTGGCGATGTCGTTAAGCATCGGCACCCGTTGGCAGGAAATTGCCCTGTACGGGTTCTTGCTGGCTGCAGTCAGCATTCTGGTGGCATCCGCTTACCTGTTCTTCTTAGCCAGGCCCCTGTGGCACGCCCCACTGCTGGCTAACGGTCAGGAGGAAGAAACCGGCGTACCGCCCAACCGCGCGCTGGAATTCTTGTTCTTGTTGGTGGTCTTCCTGGCTGTGGTACTGCTTGGCGATACCTACACTGATTTGGGCGTCATCAACGTCGTTCCGCTGGCGGCAGTCGCCCTAACGGCGCTGGGGTATACTTTGACCGGTAACATCACCGAATTGCCCGGTCGCGCCTGGAAGTTCCTGCAGGGGCAGATCCCCCGCCAATCCGGGATTCTCTCCTTGCTGATGAGCACCGGGTTTCTATCCGCAGCCCTGTTCAGCACCGGCCTTGGTTTGGATTTATTTAACGCTTTCCTGGGTCTGCTTGACCAGTTTTCCATCAGCATTTTGACCGGCCTACCGATCTTGATCTGCCTGCTTGGTTACGTGGGCATCGATCCGGTATTGGCAGTCGTCCTGATCCTGCCCGGACTGACGGCCGGGATGCTGGCAGATCTGCCAACTTACATCATTTCTCTCGCTCTGATGGCCGGCGGTTCCGCCTCACTATCCTGTGCTCCTTTCGCTGCCTCGACCATGATCATGGCCGGCCAGGTCCAGAGCGACCCAATTCGCGTCGGTACATGCTGGAACTGGCCTTACAGCCTGGCATTTCTCACTCTTGCCATTTTGATTCTCAACTGCTTGGCCCGATTTGCCTAAACAGGGAGGGTGTGCAAGATGATCCCCACTCTCAAGACCGACCGACTGATCTTAAGGCCGTTTCATGCCGCCGATGCCCCGCGGGCGGCAACACTGTTTGGCGCCAAAGAAATCGCCGCCACTACTTTGATCGTCCCACACCCCTTTTCTGAACAGGACGCTTTAGCATGGATCGCCTCCCATGCCGCCCGCGCAGCCAAAGGTGAAGCCTACATATTTGCGATCGCCTTGCGCGCAGAAAACGAGTTGGCGGGAACAGCCATGTTGCGCGTCGATCGAGAGCACCGGCGGGCGGAATTATCATACTGGTTGGGAGTGCCTTATTGGAATCACGGTTACACCACAGAAGCTGCCGGAGCACTGATTGCATTTGGCTTCGAGGAACTGCAGCTGAATAGAATCTGGGCGGCGGCAATGACAAAAAACCCGGCCTCAATCCAGGTGCTGTGTAAGGCAGGGTTAAAATACGAGGGCACTTTTCCTCAGCACGTCTGGAAATGGGGTCAATATGAGGATTTGGCTTTTTTCGGCCTTTTGAGAGCTCAATATCAAGCAATGCCAACAAAAAAGGGCAAGCAAGAATCCCTTGCTTGCCCTGCGCAGGGGCCGGGTATTATGAAATGAGTGCAACTGATATCAGCTATGGTTGGGCAAATCTGTTTTTGCTACTCCTGAACGCAAACCTGCTGTTGCTATTATTACGGCTAATCTAATGACAATCATTGCTCCCGTTTCCAGTGCATTAATTGCTAGAACCAAATAATGATTGGCCCCTGCAATATTGTTTGGTCAGGAACCGAATTATGTCGGTTCTTGTCCAGGACCATTGAGAGCATATCATAATTGCGCTTCTTCTGTAAAGGGTAATTTTTGGCCGTTCTAATGACAGTATTAATGGAGAAAAAAAGCCCCAAACACCAGCGTTCCCACCACTACGATGGCTGGATGCACATTTGCGAATTTAATCAGCCCTAACCCCACAATCCCGATCAAGGCCAGCTGCCAAGAAGTGATTGCTTTCGGCCACATATCATAAATCAACAGGCCAAGCAGGACGATCACCAGCGGCCGCACCGCTTTTATCATCCCCTGTACATGCGGCAAGTCCCGGAATTGCCAATAGACATTGAAAAGGAGCACCATCGCAAAAAATGTGGGCAGAATTGTGGCGCCCAAAGCCACAAATGCGCCTGCCCAACCGGCCACCTTGAAACCGATATAACCGGCCATTTTGGGTAGGATTGGACCGGGTAGAGCGTTCCCCATGGCCAACACGTTAATGAACTCTTCCGTAGTCACCCAACCGTAATTATCGACGGCCTCAACCTCCATTAAGGGGATCGAGGCCGGCCCGCCGCCATAACCGAGCAAACCCACCCGGCCGCAGGCGATCGCCAGATCGAATAGCGCTCTTAGCAAACCCCATTCCTCCCTTTATGACCTGAACACTGGCTATTTTGCCCACCAGGCCTGCTTTCCTCCACAAAAAAGCCTCCGCCCAAGCGGAGGCCATTCTGGCTCAAGCCCCAAGATAGGCCTTCTTAACCCGCTCATTGTGCGCCAGTTCTTTTGCCGCCCCGGATAGCGTAATGGTGCCCGTTTCCAGCACGTAGGCCCGGTTGGCAATCGACAGCGCCATATTAGCATTCTGCTCAACCAATAAAATGGTGGTTCCGGCGTCATTAATCTCCTCAATGATGGAAAATATTTCCCGCACCAGAATGGGCGCCAGGCCCATGGACGGTTCATCTAACAACATCAACTCCGGCTCGGACATCAAACACCGGCCAATCGCCAGCATCTGCTGTTCACCACCACTGAGGGTGCCGGCCACCTGGCGGGAGCGCTCCTTCAATCGTGGAAACCGGCCATAAATTCGTTCCAAATTGCGCTTGATCTCCGCCCGGTCACGGCGAGTATAAGCACCGAGTTCTAAGTTTTCCAGCACGGTCATTTCCGGAAAAATCCGACGCCCCTCCGGCACCTGGCTGATTCCGCGCGCTACTATTTTGTGCGGCGCCAGGCCTGTGATGTCGGCCCCGGCGAAAAAGATCTTGCCGTGGGAGGGACGCAACAGCCCTGACACAGCTCGCAAAGTAGTACTCTTACCGGCCCCGTTGGCCCCAATCAAAGTCACAATCTCACCGCGCTGGACGTGGAAGGAGATCCCCTTGATGGCATGGATGGCTCCGTAGTGCACATTTAGATCTTCCACCTGCAACAACGTTTCTGCCATCAGACCACCGCCTCCTCACCCAGGTAGGCTTCGATTACCTTTGGATTGTTGCGAATCTCTGTTGCGGTCCCCTTGGCGATGGTGACCCCGTAATCCAGTACCACGATCCAATCGCAGACCCCCATCACAACCTCCATATGGTGTTCAATCAAAAGGATCGTCAAATCGAATTCCCGGCGGATCCAACGAATCAGTTCCATCAGTTGCTGTGTCTCGTTCGGATTCATCCCGGCCGCCGGCTCGTCCAACAACAACAACTTCGGTTGCGCGGCCAAAGCCCGGGCGATCTCCAGACGCCGTTGCTCTCCATAAGGGAGATTTTTGGCCATCTCATGTCGGCGATGCTCCAGACCGAAGATTTCTAAGAAACGGATTGCCTTTTCCAGCACCTCTTTTTCCTCTTTGTGAAAAGAGGGGAGCCGCAAAATTGCGCTTGGTAAGTTATATTTAACATTAAAATGATAGGCGATACGGACATTATCCAACACGGATAGTTCATTGAATAGACGGATGTTTTGGAATGTCCGCGCCACACCCAGTTGCGTGATATGGTAAGGCTTTTTGCCATTCAGAACCACTTGCCTGTCGTTATCAAGCAGTTCGATCGTACCTGACGTAGGCACATAGACACCTGTTAACAAATTGAACACCGTTGTCTTGCCCGCCCCGTTCGGGCCGATGATCCCTACCAACTCGCCTTGTTCCAGGTCGAGGTTAAAATCGCTGACCGCCTGTAGCCCACCAAAGCGCATGCCCAAGTTTTTGCAACGCAACAGTGTCACTGGCTCTCCCCCCTCGCCTGTCCATTATTCCTCTGGAACCGTTTCAGCCAGGCGCCGCCGCGCAAGCGGCGCAGGCCGGCAAATGTGAATTCGATACCGCCCAACAAGCCTTCCGGCCTGGTCAACATCAAGGCTATCAACAGGACGGAGTAGGCAATCATGCGCCACTCCTGGACAGTGCGCAAAACTTCGGACAGAATCGTCAGGAAACCGGCGGCCAACACGGAACCAGTGATGCTGCCGTATCCGCCGATCACCACCATAATCAAATACTCAACCGATTTCAGGAAACCGAAACTCATCGGGTGCAGGAATGTCAGCTTGTGCGCCAACAGGCCTCCCGCCACCCCGGCAAAAAATGAACCAATACAAAAAGCCAACACTTTGTAGTATGTCGTGTTGACCCCCATCGCTTCCGCGGCGATCTCGTCCTCCCGCACAGCCAGACAGGCTCGGCCATAAGTGGAATTCATGAAATGCATGATGAACAAGACCGTAGCGGCCGCCCAGATGTATGTGATTAAAAAGGTGGTCTGGGGAGGAATCCCGACGAACCCGCGCGGACCACCGACCTTTTCAATATTAATGATAATGACGCGAATAATTTCACCAAACCCCAAGGTCGCGATCGCCAAATAATCGCCCCGCAAACGTAATGTGGGCAAACCAACGACAACCCCGACCAGACAGGCAGCCAGCCCGCCGACCAATAAAGCGCAATGGAAGTTTAATCCATAGAATCGGGTCATAAAAGCCGCAATATATGCCCCCACAGACATGAAGCCGGCGTGGCCAATGGACAGCATACCAGTAAAACCGTTGATCAAATTCAGACCAACGACCATCATGATATTAATGCAAACCAATGTTAGAATCTGTTCATAATAAGCGTTTCCGCCAATTACCAACACCGCCAACGCCCAGAGGGTGACTATGACGAAACTGACACCAGCTATCCTGGCAACTGGGAAAGGTTTTTTCTGCGCCCTAGCCTGTTCGTTCACCCTCTCTCACCTACACTTTCTCGTTAACCTTGCTGCCCATAATCCCGGTCGGCTTCACCAGCAGCACGATAATCAGAATAGTGAACGCAATTGCATCACGGAAGGTGGATTTGCCAAAGCCCAATACCATGGTCTCAGCTGTCCCCATCACCAGACCACCCACCATAGCGCCGGGGATGCTGCCGATGCCTCCCAAGACAGCCGCCACAAATGCCTTCAGACCAGGCAGGATACCCATGTAGGGATCGATGCGTGGATAGGCCACCCCTACCAAGATGCCCGCGGTAGCCGCCAAAGCGGATCCAATCATGAAAGTATAGGAAATGACTGCGTTCACGTCAATCCCCATTAAACGCGCCGCATCGAGATCCTGAGAGGCAGCCCGCATGGCCTTGCCGGTCCTCGTTTTCAAAACGATGAATTGCAGACCGAACATCATGATCAAAGCGACCGATAAAACGATCAGCTTGATGTTCGAAATCTGCAATCCCCCGATATAAATAGTGGTGGATTTCACCAGAGTCGGGTAAGCGATGTAGTTCGGGCCGATGAACTTGCGCACTAAGTTCTCCAGCAACAAAGACACGCCCAACGCCGTAGTCAAGGCCGCGATCCGGGGTTTACCACGCAGAGGTCGGTAGGCGAAGCGTTCAATAATAAATCCTAAAATAGCGCATCCAACCATAGCCAGTATCAAGGCCGGGATGAACTGTGGTCCCATGAAACCGACCGCGAAGAAGCCGATATAGGCACCTATCATGTAGATATCGCCGTGCGCGAAGTTAATTAGTTTAACGATACCATACACCATGGTATAGCCCAGGGCGATCAAGGCGTAGATACTGCCCAGTTGGAGGCCGTTGATCAACTGTTGCAGGAACTCCATATCTTCACTCCTCTTCCCCGGTCAAGAATTCGTGAAGGGTGGGGAATAATTCTTCCCCACCCTGCGCGAGCCTAAGATTTTCCCCGTTTTTACGGAGCAACCATACCCACGAAAGACTGCTTGCCATCCTTGATCGTAATGATAGCAGCAGACTTGATCGGGTTGCGGTTTTCATCGAAGCGATATTCACCGGAAACGCCGTGGAAGCCCTCAGTGTTGGCCAGGGCATCCCGGATGGCGGCCGGCTCAGTGCTGTCGGCCTGGTCAATGGCATTGAAAAGCAGGTGGGCGGCATCATACGCCAGGGAGCCGAGGGCATCCGGCACCGCACCATATTCGGCCTGATATGCCTGCAAGAAGGCCACAGCCACTGGGTCTTCGCTCTCAGGTGAATAGTGGTTGCTGAAGTAGCCACCCTCAGCGGCATCGCCAGCGATCGGGACCAACTCAGGGGAATCCCAACCGTCGCCGCCCAGGAAGGTGGCTTCCAGACCCAGCTCACGGGCCTGCTTCATGATCAAACCAACAGTGCTGTAATAGTCGGGCAGGAACAACACATCCGGCTCCACACCCTTGATCTTTGTCAACTGGGCATTGAAATCCTGATCGCCAAAAGCATATGTTTCGGAGGCCACGATTTCCCCACCAAGGGTGGTGAAGGCAGACTGGAAGGCCTCAGCCAGACCCTTAGTATAATCGTTGGAAAGGTCAAACAGTACGGCTGCTTTTTGGGCACCGAGCTCGTCCCAAGCAAACTTAGCCATCACTTGGCCCTGGAACGGGTCGATGAAGCAAGAACGGAAGATGAAATCGCCCTGCTCAGTGACCTGCTCATTCGTGGAAGTGGGAGTGATCATCGGCAAGCCGTTCTGCTGCGCAATCGGCGCCACAGACAGTGTGCACTTGCTGGTCACAGAACCAATCAAGGCGACCACGCCATCCTGGTTAATCAGCTTCAAGGCCGCATTGGCGGACTCGGTCGGGTCGTTTTTGTCATCCTCGCTGACCAATTTAATCATTTTGCCATCGATACCACCCCGTTCGTTCCACTCTTTGGTCGCCAGCATGACAGAATTTAATGTCGACTGACCGAAAGTGGAAACATCACCGGTCAATGGGAAAATGGCACCGATTTTGATTTCCTCACCAGTCGTGACCGGTTCATTGTCTCCGCCACCACAACCGGCCATGAGTGTCATTACAAAAACACAAGCCAGCAAAATTGCCGTCCAACGTTTCATAAAAAAATATACCCCCTTCACACTTGACTCCCGATAACCCGGAAAAACGTCCTTAATATAAAAAACTCACCCGTTCTCCCCCTGCACCCGACTTCGTTACCTCACCTCCTTTTGTGCTGCACCTGGCAACCGTAGTTCGGAATAATAATAAGAAAACAACCTATGAGGAACCGTTTACTGTAAATTCTGGTTTTCCAGGCGCTTTCAAGCGTTAAGTGTTAAAAGGCTTCATTAGACAAAAACGCGTTATTTCCTGCTGTAACAGCTAGAAAGGGTGAATATTTTTATTCCCAGATTCTCTTAGGCATGTTTTTAGGCTAAGCAGGAGAATGTTCCTCCCCTCTTTAAATTATAATTATTGTGTATATTCATTGTGTAAGGGAGGTTAGATCCATTGGGAGAGCGATGTTTTGAACTTAAATATGGTGAAGATAAAATCCCTGTTTGCGTTCCAGAAGAAAACCTAATTGCCGTTTTGACAGGCAAATCTTTTCCCGCCATCACGGATATCCCCGCTGCCGTACGCACAGCGCTGGCTAATCCGATCGATTCGCCGCGCTTGGACGAAATCGTCACACCAGGGGAGACAGTTGCCATCCTGGTCAGCGACTTAACCAGGTACTGGTGCCGCAGTGATCAGTTCGTGCCCGTGATTGTGGATGAACTGAACAGGATTGGAGTCCCGGATCAGGATATCACAGTTGTAATGGCCGTTGGCACGCATCGGGAGCAAACCCGGGCCGAGCATGCCAAATTGGTCACGCCCGCCATCTTGGAACGCGTGCGGGTGGTAGAACATCACGCCAGGAAGAGTGAGATGGTTCATATCGGTGAAACTGCCGCCGGCACGCCGGTGGAGATCAACAAACTGGTCCATGAGGCCGACCGGGTTATCCTGACCGGAGGGATCGTGCACCACTTCCTGGCTGGCTACGGGGGCGGCATGAAGAGTATCATGCCAGGGGTTTCCTCATACCGCGCCGTGATGACACACCACGCCTGTTCAATCAGTCCAGAGGACGGCGGCGGTCTCAATGATGATACGATTGCGGGCAAAATGGCCGGCAACCCCTTTTATGAGGAAATCATCGCTTACGGTCAAATCGTCAATCCGGACTTCCTCGTCAACACCGTTATGAATCCGGATGGCAAGATTGGGCGGGTGGTCGCCGGCCATCCGATCGCAGCCCATGTTGACGGGACAAAGACCGTGGATGAATTCTTCAACGTCTACATCCAGGAACAGGCCGATTTGGTGATCGCCTCCTGCGGCGGTTTCCCGAAGGATCTGAATTTTTATCAGTCGACCAAGTCGATGTATAACGCGGCCCGCACATTGAAGCCCGGTGGCACGATGATCCTGCTCACAAAATCACCGGAATCATTCGGCCATCCGCTTTTGCAGCAATTCATTACCGGTTACCCGGACAACGTGGCGCGGCACCGCAATCTGAGCGAAGACTACGATATCGGCAAATGGGTCGGCTTTTTGGCCACGGTAACAGCCGCAAAATACAACATTATCTTGCTCAGCGAACTGCCGGACGACGACGTTATGATTATGGGCATGACGCCGGTGAACAGTATCGAGGAAGCCTTGCAATTGGCCTACGCAAAACTGGGTAATAGTCCGCGCACCTATGTGATGCCGGATGCTGCCACAGCCTTCCCGGTGATGCAGTAGAGAAAATTTTGCCCTTGCTTCCGGGAAGAAGTTGTGATAGGATATGATTTAATAAAAAACCTCTGGGCTCTGAAAGGTTATGATGAAGGAAAGTAGACCGCCCAGCGCCTTTACAGGGAGGGGGTGCCAGGGACTGCAAGCTCCCCCATGGCAAGGCCGGTTGAAGTTCCCTTCTGAACCGCAGGCTGAAAACCCCATTCGGGTCAAGTAGGCTGCGCCGGGTTCTTCCCCCGTTAAAAAGGAAGCGGGTATCAAGCCGTCAGACGCGGCCCGTACCCGATATGAGTGGTCTCGTGACGAGATCATTAGGGTGGTACCACGGGAATTCGATCCCGTCCCTTATTGGGGACGGGATCTTTTTTTTCGGTTTTCAGGGACCCAGCCACAGGAGGTATGTGAGATGCAAACGTCGGCCATGGCACAATTAAAAAACTGTAGTGACTGGCCGGATGAAGCCCTGGTACGTGACGCGGTGACTCACCTCACTCCGTATCAGCCCGGCATGCCGGTCAGTGAAGTAAAACGAAAATACGGATTAACGGAAGTCATTAAGCTCGCTTCGAACGAAAACGCTCTCGGCCCCTCTCCCGTTGCTCTGCGAGCCTTGGCGGAAGCCGCCGGACAATTACATATGTATCCGGATGGGTCGTCATACGACCTGCGTCATGGCCTGGCCAAATTATTGGGTGTGCACATGGACCAGGTGATCGTCGGCAACGGTTCCGATGAACTGATTAAATTGATAGCAGAGGTGTTTTTGAACCCGGGTGACGAGGTCATATCATGGCAACCCGGTTTCACCCAATATGGTTGGGCAGCCCACATCATGGGGGCAAACCACTTCAGCCTGCCGATGCGGGATTTTCAATATGGTCTGGCTGATTTACAGCAAGTGCTCAGCCCCGCCACACGTTTGGTTTGTCTAGCCAGTCCGAACAACCCAACCGGCACCATCCTGACAAGGTCCCAATTAGAACAATTACTGGAGATGCTGCCCGCTCAGGCTTTACTGATTCTTGATGAAGCCTATGGCGAATTCGTCGATCGGCCCGATTACCCAGATGGCTTGGATTATGTCAAGGCCGGCCATCGCATCCTGCTTTTGCGCACTTTCTCGAAAGTGTATGGTCTAGCCGGTCTCCGCATCGGCTACGGAATCGGCAGCCCGGCGGCGATTGATTATTTGCAGCGGGTGCGCAATCCTTTCAACGCGAACAGTCTGGCCCAGGCCGCCGCTCTGGCCGCCCTCTCGGACAAAGAGCATGCCCAGGCAAGCCGGATTGCCGCCCGTCAGGGCCGGACCTATTTGACCGGCGGGTTGACGGAAATGGGGGTAAAAGTAGTGCCGGGAGAGGCCAACTTTCTGTTAGTCGATACTGGCTACCCGGCCCCGGAAGTATTCGAGGGACTACTAAGGCAGGGCATAATCGTGCGCCCCTGTCAAGGGTTTGGCCTGCCGACATATTTGCGCATCAGCGTCGGCACTCCGGGACAAAATGAAATGCTGTTGGAAGCACTAGCACAGGTGCTGGCGGACTGCCGGAGGAAATATGATTACAGCGGCAAGGAGTGAACGGCTTGATAGACCAAGAACGTCTATTAGATGATTTCATCGCCTTGACGCGGATAGACCGTCCTTCCCGCCGGGAAGCGGCGGCGGCCCGCTTTTTACGCCGGCGCCTGCAAGAGCTGGGGGCAACTGTAATGGAAGACGGTGCCGCCACCAGCACAGGAGGAGACGGCGGCAACCTGCTGGCCCGTTGGCCAGGGCAAGGTTCTACGACCTTGCTGTTTTGCGCGCACATGGATGTGGTAACACCGGCTAATGGGATTGAACCCCGCCGGGAAGACGACCTGATTGTCAGCGCCGGGGAAACGGTCCTGGGGGCAGATGATGGAGCCGGGCTGTGTGCCATTCTGGCTGGGATCCGCGCAGTGATGGAATACGACTTGCCCCATCCACCATTGGAGGTTTTATTCACGGTCTGCGAAGAAGTGGGATTGTTGGGCGTAAAATATGCGGTGGCCCAAGGACAACTGACGGCGAAGTATGGCTTTACGTTTGACGGCGGTAACCCACAGGAAGTGGTGATTGCCGGACCAGCCCAGGACTCTTTCACAATCACAGTGCTCGGTAAAGCGGCCCATGCCGGGGTCCATCCCGAAGAGGGCATTAATGCCATTCAAACCGCCGCACAAGCGATCGCCAGCCTCCCGCTTGGCCGCTTGGATGAGGAGACCACCGCCAACATCGGTGTGATCCACGGAGGCCAGGCCACAAATATCGTGCCCGACCTGGTCACGATCGAAGGAGAAGCGCGTAGCCATGACCCCCAAAAACTGGCCGAGGTAACCCAGAAGATCGCACAAAGCTTCACAGCCGCCGCATTGGCCAACCAGGCCGTGGCCAAAATTCAGATCGAACGCGCCTATGAGGCGTTCCACATCCCTTTGCAGCACCCCCTGTTGACATTGCTACAGGCCGCCATGGCCAAAACGGGCTTGGAAATGCAGACCACCGCCAGCGGCGGTGGTAGTGATAGTAACGTTTTAAACGCGGCAGGCATCCCCACCGTGACGCTCGGCTGCGGGATGCACAGGGTGCACACGACAGATGAATACCTTGCCATCCCGGAGCTGGTGCAAGCCGCCCGGTTGGTTTACCAACTGGTCACTAGCCAGGTTGATAACGGTTGACCTTGATCAGGTGTTCCGCATATGTCTCACTGAAATCGTGGGTGCCGTCATTGCGTGATACGAAATATAAATAGGGTACGTCTGCCGGGTACAAAGCGGCTACCAGGGATGCCTCCCCCGGGCTGCAAATCGGTCCCGGGGGTAATCCGGCCCGGCGATAAGTATTATAAGGGGAATCCATCTCTTTATCGGAATGATACAGAGGCCGGTTGCGGTCTTCTAAAGCATATTTCAACGTGGGGTCCGCATCCAGTTTCATACCAATCCGTAAACGGTTGTGGTAGACAGCCGCTACTAAAGGCCGCTCGGAATCCGTCATGACTTCCTTCTCCACAATTGAAGCCAGGGTCACCGTCTCATGTATGGTAAGCCCGATTTCCTCCGCTCGGGCCACATATTCTGCCTTAAACGCCGCTTCGAAACGTTCCCACATTACCTGGAGAACCTGATTGGGGTCCATATCGCGCAGGAAGTGATAGGTGTCCGGGAACAGGTAACCTTCTAAAGGGTCGATCAAATCCGCTTCCGCCGGCAGATAACTGATTAGATCGCTCTGCCTGGCGGCCGCCAAAAACTCTTCTTTACCGCAAATCCCCTCCGCTGCTAGCCGGGCGGCAATCTCTTCCACGGTATAGCCTTCTGGAATCGTAACCGGGTATGTCATCACTGCGCCTCTTACCAACCGCGTCAGGATATCATTTGCTGACATGCTTGGCCCAAGCAAATACTCTCCAGCCTGCAGGCTGTTCTGGACACCGCGATACCTGGCCAAAGCGACAAAAAGCGCCTGATTGCGGATTAAACGTTCCTCGGCCAAGTCCTGGGCAATTCCCCCTGCAGTGGCACCAGGTGTGACCTGAAAGACGACCGTACGTTCGGAACCAGGTTCCGGAGCAGCCAGGCCGCTCATG
>DUQP01000006.1 GCA_012837735.1 Bacillota bacterium | reverse complement strand
TCATAGGCTGGAGAATTACGCCATGCTTCATATTCAGGCGTTCCTCTTTTAGGAAGAGGCATTGTCTCACCTCCTTAGCTTCCTTAATGGATAAAATTTTAAGTTACACCAACGGAACTTTATAGAGAGCAACTTTTTTCTTCGGTGAGAAAGTCTTATCCAGCATACTCCAGTTGCTTTTTAATGTGCTGAGGTACTAGCTCGTAGTGGTAAGTTGCTTCACTGCACTGCATTCCCAACGGGCAGTGGCAGAGAGCTTTCCACTCGTTGTCACCAAACACGCAGATAAAGTCGTACCCGAAATTCCCAAAACAGGTTCGAAATAGCCTTTCGGCCAGTTCGTCTTTCATCAACTCGTCCCACTTAATCCAATAGAAAATCGGTAGCATGACCTTCATCTCCCTTCCGTTACTCGTTAAAGATTTTCTGGTTAATCAGCTTGCTAAGCTCATGTGACGGCGGCAAAGTTTTGAATAAGCTACTCCAGAAATTACCATCGTCACGCTTTTCAACTTCAGGTTGAATGTTATTAGGATATTGCCAGCGTGCCACGTTGGACAAAGTTTTTAAGTCTCCGGAGAGGTAACTCCTCTCTGATTTTTCCTTTTCTACGGAAGCCTGAACTCTCTTAACAAAGGTGTACCAGTTGCTGGCAAGCTCTTGGCCTCTCTTGAAGAACTCTTCCATCTCCATCTGCGTGTATGTGGCACTATCACGTTTTCGGGTGGGCGTAGAAACTTTATCGACTGTGGCATCATCCAAAGTACCCACGGTCATCAGCATGGAGAGAATATCGGTTAGCTGTTTTGCAACCCCTTCCTTTGCGGTGGAAGTTAGCCTGTCACGATAGCTAAGAGCGTTTGGCAATTCTTTCAACCATTGGCTTAACCGCCCCTGTAAATCCTTTGCCTGGAGCGTTACTGTGCGATACATACTTGACGGGTAGGGTTCGTAATGTTCCTTATTGTCCTTAGACAGCCTCGTAAAATCATCAGGAGTAAACGGTGGACGTTTTATCCCGTAGGTATTTTCGAGGAAGCGGCCAATGCGCTCCAAGTCGTAGCTTCCTTCTTCAACCTCTCTCTGCAAAGCGGTAGCTCGCCTGAAATTCTTCTGCACGACATCCTCCTTAACGGAATCTAAGAGTCCCTGAAGGATTTCATCGTCTGAAAGGGCAAAGGATGTCCCTTTAACAACAGACTTCGATACCTCGTAGTTGCGTAGCACTACCTCCACGTAGTTTTCCAGAGAGTTCCTGTTACCTCTCAACGCTTGCCATTGTTTAGCAACCTTGTCAACTTTCTTACGGAATATCTCATCGGTTTCGTAACGCTTCATAATCTCATTACGCATATTTAACCCCTCCTTTTGAATTTTTGAAGTAGTAGCCGTGCTTGCGGCTTTAGTGATAAAATGTTGAGAGAGCAGACGCATCAAATTGTCAATACGTTCCACTGTCTGAGCTTCCTCTAAATTGCTCTTAACGTATTGAACGAAGGCATCTTCCTGCGGGTATTGGTTCAGTTGTTCCAATGCTTGTTTGCGAGCGGTTTCTACTTCACCAGCAGTATTTTTCTTGATTGGACGTTTCGCAAGCGGGTCAACAAACGACTTGCCAATCTGCTCTCCGTGAGGAGCGAAAAAGGCAGTCTCGCCCGTTGCTGGATTAAATCGCTTAATTGCTGGACCAAATTCGGTATTGACTTTTTCCTCGACCCAATCAACGAACGACATCTTGAAAACACCTCCCTTGCAATGAATGATTAGGCTGCTTTAATGGTAATTAGGAAACCGATACTTGAGGGAAATTCAAGATTAGTTCGTTGACTTTTGTTGTGGATCAGCATCAGTTCATTACCAAATCGTTGCTAGCCGTTATGGCCTTGCGGGGAAGGATTTGGCTGTCAAAAGGGGAACCATAGGGGAAAGGTGGCAAGACTGGCCTTGGGTTCACAACAGTAAGTGCGCCCTATTTTTTCATCGGCCGGTAGAGGGGGAAAGGTGTTGGACGGAAGTGCTTTGATGAAGCTTGGCGGTGGCATCGTGATCGCCCTGCCGGTGTATGCGTTATTGCGCAATCGTTTGCGGCCCTTCTCAAATTGGTTCCTTTGGGGCGGCGCTGGTCTGATTCTGATGTTTTCCCTGGGTTTCGTGGAAGACTGGTTTATTGGGCGGATGGGAATACGTTCGGCAATAGGTGAGATGCTTCTGAACGGGGTCGGGCTGGGTGTGCTGGCTTCGATGATGCCCTTGGACCGGTTGACGAAGGAAAAACGGCAGGAACAGCAGGAAAGACGTGAAAAAGGTGAGTCAAGGGCCATGCGGCGCCGCAAAAAACGCGAAGAAATGGACAGGCAAATAGAGCAACAGCGCAAGCAACAGCAATTAGAAAGGGAACGCAAGTCGCGCGCGGTAAGGAGGAATAAGAGCTGACCGGCGGTAAACGTGGGTTACTATGCCCAAACCTATACCGGCCTTCAATTTATCATGTGGAGCCGGAAGAATTAAGGGCAGCCGGGATAAAGGCCGTAATCCTCGATTTGGATAACACCATTGTGCCGTGGCGGGGCAGGACCCCCGCCCGGGAGTTGTTTGCCTGGCTGGATCGTTTTCGGGAGGCCGACATGCCCATATGCATTGTGTCAAATAACGGTAGTGAACGTGTGTGGAAGTTTGCTGATACAATTCGGGTACCGGCGATTCCCAATGCCCGCAAGCCGGGGCGAAAAGCCTTTCGGCAAGCGCTGGCATTGCTGGGCACAAAGCCCAGTGAAACGGCTGTGATCGGAGACCAACTTTTCACGGATGTGCTGGGGGGCAACCGTTTAGGTTTGTTCACTATCCTGGTGCAGCCGATTGATCAGCGGGAATTCATTGGTACGCGCCTGGTGCGACAGGTGGAGCGCCGGGTGTTGGCATGGCTGCGCAAAAGGGGTTGGTTATCTTGAGCAGGGTCTGGGACCAGGGCGCAATGCGGAGCGTTTTGGCTGTGATCGGAGATCCCGTTTGGCACAGTTTATCCCCTGTCATTCACAATGCCGCCCTGCGTACGGTTGGGCGGCGTACGCAATATTTGGCCCACCGCGTGCTGGCGGACGATTTAGCGGTGGCGGTGAAGGGGATGGCTGCGCTCGGTTATCTGGGAGCGAACGTTACTGCGCCGCACAAAGAAGCTGTCCTGACCATCGCCGACCACTGCTCAGCAAGGGCGCGCCGGGCGGGAGCGGCCAATGTACTTGCTTTTAAGAAAAGCGAAATCCTGGCGGACAACACCGATGGGGAGGCATTTCACCGCGACTTGGAACAACAGATGGGTTTTGCGGTAGCTGGTAAACGGATGCTGGTGATCGGGGCCGGCGGGGCGGCGCGGTCGATCTTGGCAGCTCTATCGGAAGCCGGGTTGAGTGAAGTGACGGTGGCCAACCGGCGCCCGGAGCGGGCGCAACAGCTCATGTTGGACTTGCAAAAGGCCGGTGCTCTTGATGGTTTGACCTGTACGGTGGTGGAGACTACCGACCTGCTGACCATGCGACAAAAGCCCTTTGACTTGGTTGTGAACACCACTCCAGCCGGGATGGATAAACCGGGTAACCCGTTGCCGTGGGATTGGCATGGCCTGCCGAGTGATTGTCTGGTAGTTGACCTGATTTATAACCCGGCCGAGACGGTATTTCTCCAGAATGCCCGCCAGGCCGGATTTGCTACCAGAAACGGTCTGGGGATGTTGATCGGTCAAGCTGCCTTGAGTTGGGAGATTTGGTTCGGAGTGGAAGCGCCGGAAGGCGTGATGTGGGCCGCCGCCACCCGAGCGCTGGGAATTGTGACAGCAAAAACAGGACGGTCGAAATGAGTGCTCCTTTGTTTTTGGCGCTGGCCGGTTTGGCAGCTGGTTTGTTGACCGGTCGTTGGGCGACCACATATTGCCTGTCTGCAGGTCGGACCCCGGAATGTGCAGGTGGGCAGACCGGAGCAACATTTATGTTGCCTATGCTGAGCGCAGTCTGGGGTTGGTGGTTGGGACTGCGCTGGGGATTAGACGGTCCGGCCTGGCATTATTTGGCCCTGGTGGTGATTGTGTTAACGGCCACCGCCACCGACCTGCGTTGCCGACGGATCCCGAACCCCCTGATCGCGGCCGGGGCGGTTCTCGCGGTCATGTCCCTGGGTTTATGGCAGGTGGTGGCGCCGGTGAGCGCCTGGCTGGGGGTTTTGGTTGGGGGCGGGGCTTTGTTTTTGTTCGCTTTCTTTACGAAGGGTGGCCTTGGTGGTGGAGATGTCAAACTGGCAGCAGTGATGGGGTTGTTTTTGGGGTGGCAAGGCGTGTGGGCGGCGCTTTTGGTTGGCTGCCTGGTGGCGGGGGTGGCAGGAATCATTTTGGTCTTGTGGAAGATAAAGTCAATGAAAGACACCATCCCATTTGCCCCTTTCTTAGCCGGAGGGGCCTTGGCGGCGATTTTGCTCGCTGGCTTGGGATCCTTGGTGTGAAATAGAAAACAAGGGGGGGAAACAGGGGTGTCCTTACCGAAACGGCGCGAACGGAAAGCCAAGCAAAGGCGCGGGTGGGCTTTTTGGCGCAAACCAAAACCCAAAAACGACATCCCAGGACAGATACCTGTTGACCCTGCTTTACGGGCTGCGATTGAAGAAGTCCTGAATCACCGCGCGAGCGCTGCGACTTATGATCAGAAAGATTCTATTCCGGGGATCAGCCAGCAGCAAGCCGAAACAAACTTTCCACCAGCTGGGACTCGACCATTACGGATGCGTGAGGTGCCTGTATCGGAGCTGGAAGCCCGTTTCTCTGCCACCACTGGCGAGCGTTATGCTTTCCCGGCTGCTGTCGGGGCGGAACGGGTGCGTCCAATAGATGTGGGTATTAAACAGCCATTGATAAAGGGAGAACCTAAAGAGCAAAGGCAGGTCCAACCACCATTGGCGGAAGTGAAACGCTTGACAGAGCAAGTACGGCCGACCCAATGGGCTAACGAAGATATTTACCAGCGTGCCGATGGCAGGTGGCAAGCCCAGAAAAACCAGGTGGCTCCTGTCAATTCACAAACTGTCTCCTTATGTGCGAAAAAGGAAAGAGTGTCAGCAACGCAAACTAGCCGCCGTGTTAAACGCTGGCGCATCAGGGGAAGAGGCGCGGCAATCGTAGGCCGGTCCTCCGGACACCGGGCATTGATGTCGGCGTCAACACCGGAGCGGGCAAAAAAGCGGGAAGAAGCCCCACCAAGACAGGCAGAGTCGGGTTTACCCCTTTTTCATGACCGCGATGCTATTTGGGACATCCTTGGCAGTGGATTAATCGCCGTATCGTTTGCCCTGTTGTTGTTTGGGGCTTTAGTGCAGGAATTGGTCTGGACGTTGGAGGAAGCGCCTTACCGGTTTTTTGCCCTGGGTGCCTGGGTACTGCTAGTGGTCGTTTATGTTCTTTTTGGCTGGCTGGTTGGATTTCGTCAGGACAGCACGGATCCCGGTTGGCAGAATCTTGCCGTAAGCGGTTGGGGGGAAAATTGTTAGTGTTGCGGTATTTGACAGCAGGTGAATCGCACGGCCGGGGGCTACTGGGGATTATCGAGGGCCTGCCGGCCGGTTTGCACATTACGGCCGATTGGGTGAACGGGGATCTTGAGCGCCGCCAGGGTGGCTATGGCCGCGGTGGGAGGATGGCCATCGAACAAGACCAAGTAGAGTTCGTTTCCGGGGTACGCCATGGCCGCACGATCGGTAGTCCGGTGGGGATGTTGATCTGGAATCGCGATTGGCCCAACTGGGAAGAGGAGATGTCTCCTGCGCCAGGTGTGCCAATAGCGCGGGTGACCACGCCCCGCCCGGGGCACGCCGATTTGGCTGGTACTTTGAAATACTTGGCGCCGGATATGCGGGATGTATTGGAGCGTGCCAGTGCCCGCGCAACTGCGATGCGGGTAGCGGTGGGATCCGTTGCCCGGCGGTTCTTAGATGAACTGGGGATAACAGTGTTGGGGCATGTGCGGGCCATCGGCGCGGTGGCGGCCAAAACATCGTTTCCACCTGATCGGACCGCAGTTATGAACTCTCCAGTCTATTGTCAAGACGAGGCGGCGAGCAAACGCATGGTGGCCGCCATCGAGACGGCAGCCGCCCAGGGAGATACATTGGGCGGGGTCATTGAGGTTTGCTGCTGGGATGTACCAGTTGGCCTGGGCAGCCATGTGCAATGGGACCGGCGCCTGGATGGTCTGCTCGGACAGGCGCTGTTGAGCGTGCCTGGCATCAAGGCGGTGGAAGTCGGGGATGGTTGGGACGCGGCTACCAAGCCCGGTTCCCAGGTACACGACCATATTCACGTCAGTGACAGAGGCCTCACGAGACCCACAAACCATGCTGGCGGCATTGAGGGCGGGATTAGCAACGGCATGCCGCTAGTCGTGCGGGCGGCCATGAAGCCTATTCCCACCCTGAGAGAAGGCCTACCGAGCGTTGATCTCGACAGCGGCCGGCCGACGAGTGCTCCCTGGCACCGCTCAGATGTTTGTGCGGTACCGGCCGCATCCGTGGTCTGTGAAGCAGTGGTAGCCTTTGTGGTGGCCGGGCAGTTTTTGGCCAGATTTGGCGGGGACAGTATGGCGGCTGTGCAAGCGAGCTTCAAGGCCCAGCAGGCGCTACTGGCGGAGCGGTTTCCGCGGGTATATGATTAGGCCAACGAAAAAAAGGTTTTCCGGGGCACCATAGGTGGCCCCGTTTGTCGTTAGGGGAGAGCGCAAATGAGGATCATCCTAATCGGTGCCATGGGGAGTGGCAAGACCCTGGTGGGGGAACTGTTGGCAGGCCATTTGGGAGTGGCATTCTTAGATACCGATCGGTTGGTGACCGAAATTGCCGGCAAGACCATCCCCGCCCTGTTCGAGCAGGAAGGAGAGCAAGGCTTCAGAGCCTGGGAGCGGGCCGCGGTGCGGGAAGCGGTGGCATCTGCGGCAAGCGTAATCGCCACCGGTGGGGGTGTCGTTCTGGACCCGGCGAACGTTGCCTTGCTCAAAGAGACTGGTCTGGTGGTGTGGCTGCAGGTTAGCGCTGCGGAGGCCATGCGGCGTTGTGGAACCGGCAAGGGCAGGCCGCTGCTGGCTTGCTCCTTGCCGGAGCGGATCGCCACTTTGATTTCAGACCGAGTGGAAATGTACCGGGCGGCTGCCGATCTGGTGGTTGATACCGATGGGCGGGATCCCCAGGAAATCGTGAATGAGATTATTGCTCGGCTTCCGGAATGGGGTGTATAAGGTTGCAGGAGATATGGATCGAACTTGGACAAGGACGGCGTTATCCCGTGGTAGTCGGTACCGGTCACCTATTGGAACTGGGGACATGGCTGGCGGAGCGCCTGACGGGGCAATGCCTCTTGGTGACAAACGCCACGCTGCGGCGGCTATACGGCGGTGACCTGAAATCCTCGTTACAGGCACGGGGTTGGCAAGTCAATGCGATTCAGGTGCCGGATGGCGAGGAGGCAAAAACTTTGGCCCAAGCGGGCCTGCTCTATGATTATATGTTGGCAGAAGGGTTTGACAGGGATAGTCTCGTGATTGCTCTGGGAGGAGGGGTGGTGGGGGATCTGGCTGGCTTCGTGGCCGGTACATTCATGCGTGGCATCCCCTTCATCCAAGTCCCCACATCGTTGCTGGCACAAGTGGATGCCAGTATCGGTGGCAAGACGGCTGTCAATCATCGGTTAGGCAAAAACCTGGTTGGGATATTTCATCAACCCCGGGCGGTTTGGACCGATGTTAACACCTTGGCCACGTTGCCGGAGCGGGAATTTATTTCCGGGTTGGCTGAGGTGATCAAACATGGTGTGATAGATGCTGACTACTTCGCTTTGCTGGAAGCGACATGGCCAAATCTCCTTGCCCGCGATCCGGCCACATTGGTGCAGGTGATAGCGGGTTCTGTGCGTATCAAAGGGAAGATTGTGGCGGCTGATGAGCGGGAGGCCGGACAGCGGGCTTTACTGAATTTGGGCCATACGATTGGCCATGCGCTGGAGGCGGCCAGCAATTACCGCTATAGCCATGGGGAGGCAGTGGCGATCGGGCTGGTGGGAGCCGGTTTATTGGCTTGCCGGCTCGGTCTTTGGTCTGCTGTAGACCATGAACGGACTTGTGCTCTATTGCGAGCGGTTGGTCTGCCGATTATTGCCCATGACATTTCAGCACAGGATGTGTTGTGCTATATGGCGCATGACAAAAAGGCACGGGCGGACGGGGCCCGGTTTGTGCTACCCGTACGGTTGGGAGAGGTGAAATGCGGGTTAACGGTCCCTGTGGATATGATTTGTGATGCACTGGCAGCTTTGGGCGCTGTTTGAGGGGGGCGACCGATTTGAACAAGGATTACCTGCAGGGCGAAGTCCTCAGGGCGGTGGAAGACCACAAACAGGAGTTGTGGGACTTAGCCCGCTTTATGTATGAAAACCCGGAATTGGGGTATAGGGAGCAGCAGGCCAGCAAGGCGGTGGCGGAGTTTCTTGAAAGCGCCGGGTTTCAGGTGGAACTGGGGATAGGCGGTTTAGCGACCGCCCTTAAGGCCTGCCGGGAAGGAGTGGGGCTTGGACCCCACGTAGCTTTTCTGGCGGAATATGATGCCTTGCCGGGCATTGGGCATGGTTGCGGCCACAACTGGATAGCTGCTGCAGCGGTGGGGGCAGCGGTCGGCATGCTTCCCGCTTTAGACCATGTGGCGGGTGCCATTTATGTGGTCGGTTGCCCGGCCGAGGAGGGTTATGTAGACAATGCCGGGGGGAAAGTGGCGTTATTGGAAAGTGGCTGTTTCCAGGGGATTCAGGCGGCATTGCTTCTGCACCCGGCCGGTGAAACTGTCCTGGATAGTACCGCCAATGCGCGCGAGGCTGTAGAAATATCATTCCACGGCCGAGCGGCCCATGCCAGCGCTGCGCCCCACGAGGGCATTAACGCCTTAGAGGCATTGATTCAAACTTTTGTGGCTCTAAACGGGCTAAGAGCCCAATTCCCGGACGAAGTGCGGGTGCACGGTGTGATCACCAAAGGAGGTGAAGCCCCCAATATAGTGCCGCATTTTGCTAGTGCCCGGTTCTATGTCAGGGCTTACCACAGCGGAGTATTAGCCAGGGCGGTGGAGAGTCTGAAAGCCTGTGCCCGCGGCGCTGCTATGGCCACTGGAGCCCAGGTAGAGTTTCGTTCTTTTGCCTATCCTTATGCGGCCATGCGCCCGAACCGTACCTTGGTGCGTTGCTTTAGCAAAAACTTGGGTTGTTTGGGCATACAAGCCGATTCGCAGCGGCAGTTGGGATATGGTTCCACCGATCTCGGCAATGTCAGTCAAGTGATGCCGGCCATTCACCCCTATCTCAGAATTACCCAAGAAAACATTCCGTTGCATACCCGCTGGTTTGCCCAGGCCACCGTGACCGATACTGGTCTGCGCAGTTTGCTGACAGGTGCTAAGGCTTTGGCTCTAACAGCACTCGACTTGTTGGTGGATGATGACTTATGGCGATCGGTACAGGCAGAATATGCGCAAAAGGACTACGGGCCGGGAATCAGTCAGTAAGTGAAAAGATCAGGCGTGATGGACCGGTTATTTGCGGTTGCTCCACCACAAGGGGAAGAGTAACCGTTTTTTCTTTCCCCGCCAGGGAAGTCACCTTTATGTTGACTGTTGTCTCACCCAATGGCCAATCAGTTGGGATGCCAGCAGTGCCCTGCCAATAAGATCCCTTGTTAAGCAAATCAATCGTTCTGCCGCATAGGTGTGCTTGCATCTGGGCAGCTGTTTCCCCCGACCAAGCGGTCATGACGACCTCACCCCCGGGCGCAGTGGGGTTAGGGTGGATTTGTGCCTGCAATGGCAAAGGGTCGTGAACTTGCAAGATCAGGGTCACACTCTTGGTCATGGTGGGGAAATGCCCAACAACTTCAACGGAGTATTCTCCGTCGGCTGTCGCTAGGGGCACCTGCAGCTGACCTGTCCAATCGTTTTCCGTTGCCGGCAAAGGAGTATCAGGGATCAGCGAAAGAGATAACCAGGATATTGTAGCATCGACAGTGGCGGCTGGCCCGAGCGTATGGGCAAACACTTCCACGCTACTGCCGGGCGCGACGATCGCCGGTGCCAAATGTGCTGATAAATCCAATCCGGTGATAATGAGCGGTTTCAAAGCAGAATAAAAGGTTTGATTTGCGCGATCCTCAACAGAGGCGCGGTAGTAATACAACCCCGGCGGGCAAATTTCACCGTCTTCTGTGCATCCGGGCCAGGGAACAGCCGGGGGCGGGTATTGTTGCGTGCGGGTGTTGCCACTTTTTGACCATACCTCATCCTCATCGCAATCGAACACATCTACTTGCCAACGGCTGACGTTACAGTTTTTCAGGGGTGAAAGAGTGAAATACGTTACGTCTTCATGCCCATCGCCATCTGGTGAAAAAGGATTCGGTGTTGCCATGACGCGGATTAGGCAAGACCGATAAACGATCGTTGCAGCTTCAGCGCGGCTCATGGTGCGATTGGGCTTGATCGTCCGATCGGGATACCCCTCGATGATGCCCAGCATGACCGCTGTGGCAAGATATGGTCGGTACGAGGCGGGAATATCATTGGCATCCCGGAAACCCCTCAGTTGTATGTCGATTTGCTCTTCATCCAGTGAAAAAGCGTATGCCTCCAGCTCAAGGGCATGGAGCAGAATCACCACGGCATCTTTTCTGTCCAATGGGTGATCGGGATAGAATTTCCCCGCGGCATCTGGTTCGATAAAGCCGGCTATCCGGGCCGCTTCCAGGTATTTGGCCACCTTTTTCCCATACAGACAATAATCTTTTCCTACGTCATTGAAACCAGTGCCGTTGTCGGATGGCAAGGGCAGAGAAAACACCTTGGCGAGCAAAACTGCAAAAGCGGCTCTGGTGGTATTCTCCTCCGGATAAAAACATGACCATGTCCAAAACCGGAAGTGGCCCAATATCCAGCGCAGGCCGTGGCATATCTCACCGTCAGTCACTTCTTCTTGCCACAATGTATGTACGTAATGATATGACCAATGGTCTTCCATATCTTCATACCAAGGGTCCAGGTCGGCATCGGCCTGGACGATCGTACTTGGCACGAAGAAAATTAGGCAAATCAGCGCTATCAAAAGCTTCCCCTTGCTTGGGCCCACATTACTCACCTCCCGGAAGTGATGAGCGCTGGGATTCTCTCTCCCAATTGGGATTTCCTGCCAATAATATTCGGTGCTTTTGTCACCTGATGGCGACGGATTACCCATTGACATACCGGTGCCAGGGAACTAGGCTGAAAATATCAAATGGAAAATTTTAGGAGGTATTTTGGATGCGGGGCTATCGCTACTTGCTTTTGGCTGTGGTAGTGGCTTTGACTACAGCTGTTTATGTGTACAACTACTGTGCGAATTTGCATGTCGCTGTGTCGGTGGTGGTAGCGGCGCGGGATCTGCCACAGTACCATCGTCTCAGTCCGGGCGATGTGCGGGTAGTGCGGATAGATCCGGATGCTAGGCATCCTGACGCGGCGATAGATCTGGACTGTTTGCAAGGGCTGCGGCTGCGAACGCCTGTATTAGAGGGGGAACAGATTCTATACAACAAAGTCAGTGAGGTGGAAATGGACCCGGGCTACCTGCATCTTTTAGCTCCGGAGCAACGCGCTTTTCTGATTCCGGACCAACCGGGCAGAATGCCTGCTACAGCCTTAGCGGCTGGGTCACGGGTGGATTTGGTTTATGTCGGCGATTCCGCCGCGGGCGGGTTTTCTGTTGCTAAGTGTCTGCTGCAAGGGTTACAAGTCTTGCACGTGCCAACGGCTCCCCTGGGATTGCGCGGAGAGGAGACCGCGGCTGGGGTGATCGTAGCGGTAACACCTGCGCAGGCGGAACAAATAGCGTTTGCTTTAGAGACAGGTCGTGTCTATATTACGGTTGATCCGTTGGACATGAAGCCATTATCAACCACAGGGGTAGACGTGATGAGCCTCTTCAGGCAGGAAGTTGTTCAGTAACGGGGGTGATCGTCTGGTACCGGATAGTGATAGGCCAACTATTTTTGTGGTTTCAGAAAACGAACAGCTAATTGATGATTTGGGCGCTAAGGGAGGCATGAAAGTAGTGGGCAGTGGCCTGCGCCTGGAGGCGCTCCTGGTCCACGCTGCCGCAGGCCAAATCCAGTGTGTGGTTTTGGACCGGGATGCGGAGACGGTCAAAGCTGCCGGGCAACATTTACAAGATTGCCTAAAACGAATCAACCCACATCTGCAAATTTTTTGGGCGGATGGATTCCCGCTTGTGAATGGGGATGAACAGGATCGTACCGGGAGCCGCCGGGGCGTGGAGGAGCTTTGCGCAGAGCGGGTCTTGGCAGAAAGCACAACGACCGAACAGACTGCGGTATGGAATTATGGCATCAAAGCCTTGCGTGAAAGCGGACAAGGTTTTTGCGAGCGACCGCCCCCGGCACAGGCGTTGGGAACCCAGGTTCATGGTTTGATCGCAGTTTATGGGCCCAAAGGCGGTACCGGCAAGACATTTGTGGCTGTAAACTTAGCGGTCGTTTTGGCCGAACGCGCTAAAGGCGGTGTTGTGTTAGTTGATTTGGATTTAACTGGCGGCGATGTGGCTGTCCATCTGAATTTGATGGGCGGTCCGACGTTAGCGGAAGCGGTGGGAGCGTTAGAAGAGTTGGGGGGCGGAGAGATTGCCTCCTACGCTGTTCGGCACCAGAGCGGACTTGATGCGCTATTGGCACCACCCCGGCCGGAAGTCGCCAATTTGATCAAAAGTGATGCGCTGCGTCGCCTGTTGACGCTGGTGCGCAGACATTGGCGACTGGTGGTAGTTGATTTGCCACCGGCCTGGGATGACGAAATCCTTGCTGACTGTCTTCAGGAAGCGGAAAAGGTGATCTTGGTCACCACCTTGGAAGCCACAGCCTTGCGTCGCACGCGCATGATCTTAGATATCATGCGGCGGGTGTACGGAGGGCGGGAGGACCGTCTGTTGCTGGTTTTGAACCGCCTGCGCGAAAAACCCACCGTTGATCGATGGCGAGCTGAGAGCTTCCTCGGTTTACGCGCCGGGGTCGTGATTGAGGATGTACCGCAAACGGTGGAGGCAGCGACTCTGGCGGGGGAACCAGTGGTTATGAATGGCAAACGCCCAATTTCTGTGGTGATTAATAACTTAGCGGATCTGGTGTGCGGTGAAAATGGGGGTTTGCGAACGAGCAACCGGCGCCCCCTTTTTGGTTGGTTGAGGAGGGGTGATAGATGACTAGCAGTGTAGCTAATCGCGAAGGCTTTCCACTTTCTGAGCTTGTGCAGCTGACGGCTATGGTGCAGGAGGTAATCCTGCGCGAAAACAGCGATTTGTTGCGGGACGCGCGCAACAGCCAGCGGGTGCGCGCGGTATTGAGACGGCGTGTGGACGAAATCCTCCTGACAAGTGGGCGTGTATTGGGGCGCTTGGCCAGGACCGAGCTAGTTGAAATCATCAGCAATGAAATTGCCGGTTACGGACCCATAGAACCACTTCTTCAGGAGGACAGCGTGTGCGAGATAATGGTGAACGGCCCGAACGAAGTTTACATAGAACGTCACGGGCATCTACAAAAGACTGACATCAGATTTCGTGATACGGCCCATCTGATGGAAGTCATTGGGCGCATGATTGCTCCTCTGGGAAAGCGTGTAGACCGGTCACAGCCTTACGCCGATGGTCGTTTGCCGGATGGATCACGCATACACGTGATCATACCACCATTGGCTGTGCAGGGACCGCTGTTGACGATTCGGCGGTTTCGTGGTCGCCATCATGATCTGCCCCGTTTGGTACAATTGGGAACGCTTTCCCCAGCGATGGCAGATTTCTTGGCTCGGGGGGTGGCTGCACGCCTAAATATTCTTATCTCAGGCGCCACAGCGAGCGGCAAGACTACCACGCTCAACGCCCTCTCAGCAGCGATCGTTCCCAACACGGAACGGATCGTGACGATAGAGGACGCAGCGGAATTATGTCTGCAACACGAACATGTGGTGTCACTGGAGACGCGACCGCCAAACGTGGAAGGGAACGGGGCTACTACCATGCGCGACTTACTGCGTAATGCTTTGCGGATGAGACCCGACCGGATTATCGTTGGTGAGGTACGAGGGCCGGAAGCTTTTGATATGCTACATGCCATGATGACTGGACATGACGGCTCTTTGTCTACTGTGCATGGCAATAACAGTGTGGATGCTCTTGTCCGGATAGAAAATATGGTCTTAATGGCGGGTGAAGGATTGCCGGTATCTGTTGCCCGGTATCAGGTTGCTAATGCCATTGATTTAGTAGTGCATCAAGTGCGTTTTGCGGACGGTAGGCGGCGAGTAATGGAAATTGCAGCTGTGGCCGGTTACAGAGCGAGCGGTGAAGAGCTTGATAAACCGCCGTATCAACTTTGGCCCCTGTTTAGGTATCAAAATTGCGTTGGGCAGGCGGAAAAAGAATCATTCTGCTTGCTGGCTGATGGTCCGCCGCCGCAACGTTTACAAGAAAAGCTGGCTTCCCGAGGTGCCGGCGATCTGTTCCTGTGAGAAAGGAGCAAACCCTATGCCAAGCGGCTATGCACTGTTCCTGATTTTTGTGGGCGCCTTCACAAGTGCCTTCCTGTCGGTGATCGGGCTTTTTGAGACATTTAATCTGGCTCTGCCTTGGATGGGAACTGGGCTGAGCCGATTGGCACCATACCAACAGCGGCTAATGGCCAGACCATGTGCAAAAAACCAGTATCATTTGCGGGTGATGCTTGCGCCACCGGCATTAGTGGGAGGCGGGTTAGGCCTCGTTTTATTCTGCCTTGGTACCCACGCCGGCACCGTTTTACTGGGCGTGGTAGCCGGGATTTATGGCCATATGGTCTGGCAGGAACAGAAAAGAGCGCGCGCTGTGGCATTATTAGAGAGCCAGCTGGAGGATCTGCTCCAGATCATGATTGGTTGCCTGCGGTCAGGGCAAAGCCTTGCCCAAGCGTTGGAAAGTGCGGCGGGGGACATGGCAGACCCACTGGCGAGTATGGTGGCGGACGCCATTAACAATTATCGTTGCGGTATGACACTGACTCAGAGTTTGAAGCGGGCTTTGGGAAAATTAGCGGAGCATAGTTTCTTTCGGCAATTCATTAATACGGTGGAGCTGGCTGCTACCGTGGGAGGACGTGTGACTGTGACGTTTCTCAGCCTGGCTAATGCTGTCCATGAACATCGTTTAATTCAGACAGAACTGCATGCGCGCAGTACAGAAGCCCGGCTAAGTGCGGGGTTGTTGGCCATTATCCCGATTCTCTTAGGTGTGATAGTGATGGAGGGTTACCCGCAGATGATCACCCCGTTAATTTGCGATCCCTTCGGCCGCACTGCGGTGATGGGAGCGGCAATTCTATGGGTTGTAGGGGTGGTTGTGAGCAGGCGGTTAATTGATTTCAGTACCAAAACGGAGTGATGCCTATGCATGTAGCGGCGGCGGTGGGAACAGCGGTGTTAGTAACACTCATGTTGCTACGCCTGGCTTGGAATGAGTGGTGTGTTTTGGAGCGGATGGTTGTAGCAAAAAGAGAGCGACTGGCTGGACTCATCATACGGCGGCTGCACAATGTCATACCGCAGGGGAACCTGGAAAGCCTTTTGCTACGAGCCGGTAAGCCGGGTGGTTTAAACGTCAGGTCTTGGCAGCTGCTGCGCCTGGCAATAATTGCTACAATGATGTTTTTGACCTGCTTATGGTTGGCATTTGGGGGAAAAGGCAATTGGACAATAGTGCCGCTAAGTATGCTGGTGGCGGCTCCTCTCCCTGAACTGTGGTTGATGTATCAGGCGCAACGGAGAGGGGGGCAGATTCGCACGGAATTCCCCTTTTTCATTGATTTATTAGTAATTTGTGTGAGCGCTGGGATGAGCCTGTTGGAAGCTTTACCAGTAGCGGCGCGACGCACTGGAGGAGCGTTGGGATCAGAACTGGAGCGCGCGTTGGCGGAAATGGCAGCGGGCAGGAGCTGTAGCACAGCTTTGTACGGCATTGCGGATCGGACTGGATTGCCGGAATTAAGAAGTTTTTGTTGGGCGGTCTCCCTTTCTCTCCGGGCGGGGGCTCCGATTGGAGATGTTTTGGTGCAGCAAGCGCAACAACAGCGCCATCGGGAACGGGAATCTTACGAACGGTTGGCCGGATCATTGTCGTTAAAGCTGACGGTTTGTTCTTTGTGCTTCTTTTTCCCAGCCATCTTTGTCCTCACTGTTTTGCCAAACATTCTCTCCTTCCTTGGCAAAGGTTATTGAGAGAAAGGAGGTGGACAACGGTGCGGTCTTTGATGCAGTTGTATTCGTGGCGCTGGCGTCAAATCTGGGGAGAGGAAAAAGGTGCAGCCACGGCGGAGTATGCGCTGCTTTTGGCTTTGGTAGTTGTGGTCTTGATCGGCAGTTTAACGTCGTTGGGTGGTGCCCTGCAGCAAAAAATCGAAGCCATAATCGGACAACTAAACGCTAATTAGTGAAGAAAGCGGGCGGTTAATTTGGAAAAAGGGAATTCAGAAACCGGCACGGCGATCGTTGAAATTACCCTGGTCCTGATGATGCTCATGCTAATAATCTCTGCTCTGATTGACCTGGGTTTTCTGATGAACACCCGTCTGGTCTTAGTGGCTGCTGCCAGGGAAGGTGCGCGTCGGGCGGCAGTTGACGGTGGAGCCAGCGATAGCGCTTTTCAGACAACTGAAGAACAATTAGCATTGGGACAACTTGACCCCCACCAGGCCGATATTGAGATCAGACCGAAGCAAGCTATTTACGGTACACCAATTACTGTGACAGTGCGGTCTTGTTACGAAATAATGACTCCTTTTGTGCGGGCCATCGCTGGCCAAAGTATTCCGCTCCAGGTGGAAGTAGTCTGCCGATCGGAGAAGGTGCCGTAATGAGACAATGTGAACGGGGGGCCATCGCCGTAACGGTGGTCCTCCTGCTGCCCGTCTTCCTGGTGGTTTTGGGGTTGGTGGCCGATGCCGGATACCTTTTCATCGCCCGGCGTGGCGTGCAGGTTGCGGCTGACATGGGGGCGCTAGCCGGTGTACAGGCGCTCGATCTCGACCTGTTGGCCACTGGCGAAATACACTTGATCGATTCCGCGGCTAAACAGACAGCTTTAGCGTATGCGCAGGAAAACTTGACTGTGCAGCTGGCGGATATTACAGAAACGAACCAAGCGTCCATTTCCGTGCATGTCTATAATCCTGGCGAGGGAACGGTGCGACACCAGCAGACCGGACGTTTGTTGGTGGATCCCACGGTAGCAGTGTCTATATCCGTGCCAATCCGGCTACACTTCACGGGATGGATATGGCCAGAGGTGACGATTTCGGCTCGCGCTGATGCGTCTGTGATGGAAAGAGAAGGGTTTTAGGGATTTTTATGGTATCAAAAATCCCATAGCTTATTATGGATAGGGAGAATGATGTCAAGGTGGGGGCAAAAAACATCCCGGCATACAAAAAGACTGCGTTCTGGTTGTGGTGTGTGGCCGGGTTGATTGTTGTGGCAGGCCTGCTGGTGGGGCTGCCCGAGGAAGCGGTATCTTTGCCTGATTTCGCCTACCAGGAAGATGACCCACTGCAAAAACTCGTATATAGGGTGGAGGTAGAGAGAAACAGCAACCAGCGAGGCTTCACGATAGTTGCCCCTAGGATTCATGGGCATTATCGGCAGGGGGAACGGCTTAAAATTTTCGTCACCACCCATAGCGGCACGTATCAGTTGAATGGAAAAGCACTTTCCCTGATCTGCGGGTGTGTGGTGCCCGCGGCCCTCACCTTTGAAAAGGATTATGACGGTAATTATACATTGCTGGACTATCGGCAAGCACAGGATGGAGCGGGATTTGCTCCATCCATCCGGGAGTTTTGCAATCTACCCATTTCCGGGCAGGAAATAGCGGGGTTGGCAGAGCAGATATTGGCCCATTACGGAGATTACGGTGATCTTCGCGCTCTCCACATGGATAATCTAAGCGCACATCTACAGGTCCATGGTCAAACCGGCGTTACTTTATCCACCCCAGCCGGAGAAACGATTTTGTTGACTGCATACTAGCACAAAGCCCTCCTGTCCAGCTTTTATTTCCTTGTGAGTCACCCCGCCGCCAATCAAGCCTAATAAATTTGATTGCTTTATAAAGAAAAATTCATAATCTTGCGATTACCAACGGTCCAGGAACAAAAATTATTTTTTCCGGTCTGATACAAAGGGTGATACCAAATGAAAAACGCTTTTCTAATTATGTTGACGGTTTTTATCGGCATTTCTTTGTGTGGCTGCGCAGGCGGCCCAACTGCAAATGAAGATAACGCAGCGGCCGTGCAAAACTTGGTAACAGCCTTTGGCGAGGAACTGAAAGAGGTTTCGTTGCTAGCTCCTGAGGAAGTCTTGGTCGAAAGCATTCAAAACAACTATGCGAATTACGTTTCTGAAGAACTTTTGGCCCAATGGCTGGCATCGCCTAGCGCTGCTCCCGGGCGAGTCGTTTCCAGCCCTTGGCCAGATCGGATTGAAATCGAAAACGTAACTGAGCTTTCCCCGCAATCCTATCAGGTAACTGGGGCCGTGATTGAGATCACCAGCGTCGAACAAGGAACGGAAGATGCGGCTGCCCGGCGTCCCATCGAAGTGAAAATTGAAAAAATAGATGATCAGTGGCGGATCACCGCCCTTACCCTGGGTGAGTACGAATAGCTCAGAGCATCATGCCTGGCTGTATGAATCTGCTCGAGATAACGTGCTGGCCACCAGAGAATTACCGTTGGAACATGGAAGGAAAGGCCCTGATGTGCGGGCCTTTCCGCGTTTATTTCAACTTTACCGCCGTCCCGTAAGCCATAATCTCCGCTGCCGCTGTCATCACCTGGGCGGTGGTAAATCTAACACCTACGACCGCGTTGGCTCCCAATTCTTCTGCTTGTTTTACCATCCGGGCCAGCGCCTGGCTCCTGGCTTCAGAGAGCAATTCCGTATATTCGCTCACTTCGCCGCCGACTAAGTTGCGAAACGCCGCTATAATATCCTTACCCAGATGTTTTACGCGCACGGTATTGCCGCGCACCAATCCTAACGTTTCTACGATTTCCCTGCCAGCCACAGTATCAGTACTTGTTAAGATCATCTTCCTCATCCTTTCTTTTCCTGACCCGCTCTATCAATAGGTATAGTAGGATGATGATAGAACCACCGATAGTTCCGGTGAGCGTGAATCTGATGATTGCAGGTATGTTCTCCAAAGAGCTGAAGAACAAAAACAAGACATAAGAAATTAAGCACAGCAATGAACCAATAATTAACCAGACACCGATTCTTGGCAACACAGGTTTTCTTGTCATCTTGGGTTCAACCTTTCTGCCGAGAACTATACCGCTGAATTCAGCAATAATCAAAAAAATACCTGCTGTTATTATAGCCGGACGGAGAGGTTTTTGATTGCCGTGGACGAGAGTGTGAGGCATGTGGAACAAAAGTAGGGGTTTGGCGTCCAAATAGATTTGGGGAGGGTGGGCGAATGAAAAAACCAGTTGCTATCCTGTTGACGGTTTTTCTTGCCGTTTCGCTGTGTGGATGTGGAAGTGGCCGGGCAGCAAATGAAGACAACGTAGCGGCCGTGCAGAATGTAGTAACGGCGTTTGGCGAAAGGTTAAAGGAGGTTTCGTTGCTAGCTCCGGAAGAAGTCTTGGTGGAAAGCATTCAAAACAAGTATGCGGACTATGTTAGCGAGGAACTCCTCGCCCAATGGTTAGCATCGCCCAGCGAGGCTCCCGGGCGAGTCGTATCCAGCCCTTGGCCAGAACTGATTGAAATCGAAGACGTTACTGAGCTTTCCTTGCAATCCTATCAGGTGACTGGTGCCGTAATTGAGTTCACCAGCGTCGAACAAGGAACAGAAGATGCGGGTGCCCGACGTCCTATCGAGGTGACAGTGGAAAAAATAGATGATCAGTGGCGAATTACCGCTTTTACCTTTGGTGACCGTGAAGGAGCCACGGTCTATCACAACGACGAATATGGCTTTACATTTTCCTTGCCTGACAGTTGGCAGGGTTTCTCAGTGGTCAGTGCTAGTTGGCAGGGGCAATCAGTGGAAAACGGTGAGATTATCGCTAATGGCCCGCAGGTTTTGCTCAGGCATCCGGATTGGTCTGCGCAAGCAATACGACAAGATATCCCCATTATGATTTTCACGCATCAGCAATGGCAACTTGTGCAGGACGGCCAAATGAGCGTCGGTGCGGCACCGATCGGCCCAAAGGAATTAGCCCGCAATGCTATGTATGTGTTTGCGCTGCCTGCCAGGTATAACTTTTCTTTCCCGGCTGGATATGAGGAAGTGGAGGAGATCTTGGCTGGCAAGCCTTTAGTCCCTGACGCAGCGCCTACCGAATAGAATGGGGGCCATAGGAATGAAGTCAAAAATTCTGGTATGCGGGGCCGTGTTAGTACTGGCGGCCATCATTGCGCAACCCGTTTCTGCCCAAGGAGACTTGCCGGTGACCGTGGACGGGTGGAAAGTGGCTTTCGATGTGCCGCCGCAAGTGCGGGATGGCAGAACCCTTGTTCCGTTTCGGGCTTTGGCGGAATCTTTAGGGGTCACGGTGTTCTGGGATGAGGCAGAGCGGGCAGTGCGGGCCAATGATGGTCAAACAAAAGTCTTCATACCGGTCAATCAACAGACCGCCCGGGTGAATGGTGAACAGGTGGCGTTGGATGTGCCGGCCACGATAGTAGAAGGACGTACTGTAGTACCATTGCGCTTTTTTAGCGAGGCGTTTCGCTGCCGGGTGGAGTGGCTTGGCCATCAGCAGGGGATCAAAATTCTGTCCCCGCCGTCGCATATGACCCTGATTGGGTTCTATGCTTTAGGTAGCACAGAGGCGAGCAGTTGGACAAACCTATTTGGTGTTCCGTACCCGGCAGTTACGTTAGGCAATACGGATTTGGTGGACGAATTGGCGCTCGGTTGGTTCAGCTTGGCCAGTGATGGTAGGCTGTTGGTAGACAGCAAGACTGGTTGGCGCCGGCCAGTCGGTTGGGAAGATGTTTTGGAACGGGCGGGACAGTTTGGGTTGAGGACGGAGATGGTGGTGCATGTGACAGATGATGACGGCACGGTCACAGCGCTACTTAGCCGGGAAGCGACGATGGAAAAGGCTGTTGAGGAAATCATTGCCCAAGCGACGCACTTTGACGGGGTTAATCTAAATATTGAGAGTCTGGGTTGGAGGAAAGAAGATAACATAACATCCGTGCGGGAGAGCTTTAACGCTTTTGTCGAGCTTTTAGCTGAGCAATTACCTAAACCCCTAACCCTCACTTTGCATCCCCCCAACAGCGTTTATCAGGGTTATGATTACCAGAGGTTGGGTGAATTAGCAGACAGGCTCATCGTCATGGCGTACGAATATGGTTCGGTGCCGGAACCTGCTGATTTGGTGGCGGAAGCTGTGGAAATGGCATTAGCAAGCGTCCCAGCCCAAAAGTTGATTTTAGGCATATCTGCTGCCAGCGAATCCCCCGATAGCATCCTGACAAAGGTCGGTATAGCCAAACGGTACCGGTTGCCCGGCATAGCTTTGTGGCGGCTGGGACTGATCTCGGATGGCATGTGGGCGAGTTTACGGGAAACGATTTCCCCTTAAAGAGCATGTGCCAAGCGGACTACACGGAAATAATTATGGTAATGAGAAATAGGACATATTGCAATGAAAACGGTAGCAAAGCGAAAAAAAGTCAAACCTTTTCGCCAAAATCGCGTTTGCCGGCTCCAAATTGGGTGGGTTATACTAAAAGCGAAAAATGAGGCTCGCCCTGGCGGTCGAGCATAAAATGCGGAATGGGCTACCCTATCACTCTGGGTAGCCCATTCATTATGCGATTGAATTATTCTTTTAAAATGCTATTTATCACCTCTTCATTTATTTCCATGCGCTCATCACATTCCTGCCACAATGCTTGGTGGAAAGTATCGGGTGGCCCATGCACCAACCTTACGATTGCCCCTGCTCTTTAGCCATCCTTACAGCCGGAATAAAATCGCTGTCGCCCGTGACGAGCGCCACGACGCGAATCAAGTTCTTGGTGGCCAAATAGGCGATGTCCAGACCCATCTGTAAATCGACTCTTTTTTGCACGTAAATTTTCGTTCCATCCGTGCGCGTGCCGCGACATTCTAAACGGCCTTCCCGGACATTAAAGTGCTCCAGACTGTTCAGGGCTTTAAAAAAACTCTCCTGTTTCCGCAACATATTTTTGTCTTCTTCAGTGGGAACAGGCGGCAAATAGGGGAGACAGTCATAATAATAAGCCCGGTAAAGTTGATAACCCGTGCAAGCCCAGCGGGTGAACTTCTCATAGGCAATGCTAGGCTTGCCGAATCGATCCCGCAGGATATTTTTCATGTAACCTCCGTCGATGAAAACCCCCGTAAGTAACATTGTTAAAGCCCCCCAATATTTTAGTGGCCTTGTTATTCTTTGGTCGCAGAATACTTAACCATTCCGAATTATGGCAACGTCCGGTACAATAATAAGATAATCTATTTCTACAATTGTGGCAATACAATAGTATGCGCAAAGGGAATCGGATATATGTTTTTAACTGGGCAAGTAGACGGGAGAACATTTCCAAAGCGAATAGGTTGAACCATCAAGAGTGATGTGGCAAGGATGATGGAGGCACGTCAATTCAACTATTTTCCAGGACGGCAACAGCATTATTCTGCGATCAACCGAGCGCATTGACTTTTCCTGTGGCCCCATTTAAATACTAGCTGTGCTTGTGCCAATTATCAACAGTGGAGACTGGAGAAGAGCTTGGGGAGTTGATAGTGATAAACGCATTTGCGCTGAAAGTGGGAAAACAGCGGTCAACAATTGCCCAAACTGAGCAGTAATACGCACAGTGGCAGCAATTTTTTACCTGCTGCACCATAACCATCTTAAATGACAAATTTTACAAAATCCAGAAATTAATAGCAGGATATGTCAATTATGTGGCGTAATGTACGGTAGCGGGCGCCAACTGGAGGAAAAATAAAACTTGCAGCAGGAACCTGTCACCTGGGGGCGCCTGCTATTTTTTTATGAAAGCCGACCTTGCAAGGCTAATATGAAGGCATATGTCAAGATGCTCGATACAATAATTCCGAAGACCAAATCAATCCAGGTCCAATGCTTTTTGATCACTCTCCGGCTTCCCTTCAAAGTCAGTACTGACTTTGGAAGTTACTCCTTTCATTTATATTTTTGTTATTAGTTTTGTGATTGTGTAAAAAATGTTTAATTTTTCCTATTGGAATTCTGTAGCGCGAGGGCAAATCCTCTTTTTTTGCAAAATGAATTATTTATTGTTTTAAAAAAGGAAGTATAAAATCTGAAATGGCGCCGGAATGCTGAGCATCGGCGCCATTAATGCCATTGGTTCCAGATATGGGGGGAGTTGTACTGACTTGTCAACGGATGCTTGTTTGCCGTTGTTTAGCCGACTAATAACTGCCACATAAGCACTGCTGCGATGCCGCCGAACACTACCATGACCACGTTTACCCGCCGAAAGGCCAATAGCAATGCTGCTGTAAAGCCAGCCAGGGCGGAAGGAATACTGCCCGTTGCGGTCAGGATGCCGGGGAAAATCAGTGCACCCAGGGCGGCGTAGGGAATAAAGCGAAAAAAATTGTGCCACCGGGGCGGCAACTTTATTTCATTCAATATGACCAATGGCAACATGCGCGGGACATAGGTCACTATCCCCATGCCCAGGATGGTCAGGCAGAGCTCAAGCATCTTCCTGCACCTCCTGGGGGAAAAGAAACGCTCCGAGTGCGGCGGCAAACATGGTGGCGATGATGATCGTCCAACCAGTGGAAAGTGATGGGATCCATGGCAAATAACGCAATCCCGTATGGAATGCGATCGCCAGCAAGGATACCACCAAGACGGGTCTTTCGGACAGGCAAGATGGTACGAGCAACCCAATAAACATGGCATAGAGGGCTATCCCCATGCCGGCCTGCAGGGCAGGCGGCACGGCGGTAGCAAAGAATAGGCCTCCCCAGGTGCCGATATTCCAGGCGGCAAAAGCAATCAAATTTAAACCTGCCAAAAAAGCCGGGGGTAGGGTTTCATCCGCCTGCAGTGCGGCCACGGAAAACGTTTCGTCTGTGATGCCAAAAGCCAGACCGGCTAACAACCCTTTGCCAAGCCTGGCCGGCAACCGTTGCGATATGGCGGCGGACATGAGCAGGTGGCGCAGATTGATGATAAACGTCGTCAGGATGATCTCCCACGGGAGGGTCCCCAAAGAGAACAACTGTACGGCGATGAATTGACTGGCTCCGGCATATACCGCAAACGACATTAAAGCGCTAATGACGTTAGGTAATCCGGCGGATTTGGCCAACAGACCGAATGTGATGGCGATTGGCAGATAGCCGATCGCGATCGGCAGGCCGGCCTTCATGCCAGCCGCAAATGCCGCCAATCCGCATGGGGGAAGAGACTGGGTGCCCCGTGGTTTGTTTGTTACTGCAAATGTTGCCATCTTTCCAACCTCCTGCTGCCAATAAGCCCAGATGGTTTATTCTTACCTTGGGTCAACCCTTTCGTCAAGAGGTACTGACCAGAATTGCCGCAAGGGTGGGCAGAAACTGCGCAGGTACATTCTGCCATTGGTAGGGGGCTGCCAGTCAGGAGTGGCGAAAGTTGCCGATCAAGGCCAGAAACCACTTCCAGGCAGGTTATCACCTGCTGATGTCGAACAGGGAAGGCTAACCGGTTGAGAGAGGGGATGGCGGGTATGGCAATGAGTTTCGAAACTCTGTATGCGGATCGGACCAGGGCGATCAAGCATTCTGATGTGGCAAGGATTTTTGCCATCATTGAGAAGGGCGACGTAATTTCCTTAGCGGGCGGTCTGCCCGATCCGAATCTTCTTTACGTCACAGAGATTCAAGAGGTTGCGGCTAAGGTTTTGCGGGAGATTCCTGAGCAAGCACTTCAGTATTGTCCGACTCCTGGTCTGACACAGTTTCGTGAGTTCGTTGCGCAGCGCGCCGGTGAACGTTCCGTGCTGGCCGGAGTTGAGAACACAATCATCACAGGGGGTGCGCTGCAGGCGTTTGACTACCTGTGTCGGTTGCTGCTGGAGCCCGGCGATGAGGTGATCACTGAGGCGCCTACATACCTGGCAATTATCCATACCGTCAAGACATATTCCGGGTATACCACTGGGGTACCGATGGATGAACACGGTATGCGTACTGACTTGCTGGCGCAAATATTATCGGATCGCCGGGAGGCCGGGAAAATGCCCAAGTTCATCTATGTGATTCCGAACTTCCACAATCCGACCGGACTGACACTGGCCGCCGAGCGGCGCTCAGAATTGGTGCGACTTGGTGCTGAATATGGTGTACCGATCATCGAGGATGACGCTTATGGGGAACTGCAGCTGGAAGGCGAGCCCCAGCCGCTGTTAAAATCATTGGATGAAACGGGTGGCGTAATATTCCTGGGTACTTTCTCAAAGATCTTCTGCCCCGGCGTGCGATTGGGTTGGATGATTGCGGAACCGGAACTAGTGCAGAAAATGATCCTGGTGAAGCAGGCGAACGATCAATGCCCGAACAGCATGGGGCAAAAAATGATTCAGGAATTTGGTGAAAAGGGCCTGCTGGCTAAACAGATCATCAAGATCCGGCATGGACTGGGGCGTCGCCGCTTGGTCATGCAAGAGGCGTTACAAAAATTCTTCCCGCCCGGCACGCAGTGGACGAACCCCCAGGGAGGATACTTTACCTGGGCTACCTTGCCCGGTGCGGTGGACACGGAAGAGCTACTGCCCACGGCGGTCGACCAATGGCGGGCCGCGTACGTGCCCGGTTGCTGTTTCTTTCCGGACCGGAGCGGGCCCAACACATTGCGTTTATCTTATTCATTGGCAACGGAAGAGGCCATTCAAGAGGGCATTAGCAGGCTGGGGGAGATGTTCGGCAATCACTTGGCGCAAGTTGGATAAACGAGGAAAGAGCCGGGCAGCCGGCTCTTTTTTAGACCAGATCCACCACTTGTCCACCTGTTAACCGGATCAGTTGCTCGGCACTGATCGGCACAGCTGAGTTGGCTGTTCCGGCAGCCGCGTACACAACCGGGTAACGGGACAGGCTGGCATCCACCAACACGGGCAATTCCTCCGGTAATGCGAACGGACATACTCCCCCAGGGGGGAAGCCCGTAATGGAGAGCGTTTCCTCGGGATTAGCCAGGCGCATCTTTTCGCCGGTCAATTGACGTAGTTTTTTGCTGTCGACCCGTTGATCGCCACAAGTGACCACCAATGCTTGGCTGCCTTTTTTGCCCACGAAAACGATGGATTTTGCTATTTGACCGACCTCCACTCCGAGGGCCGCCGCAGCCAGCGGGGCTGTACTGGTGTCTGTGTCAAATAGTATTATTGGGAAGTTGCCGTTGCGTTGCAAATAATCCCGGACGCGCTTTAAGGGATCCATAGGCTCCTCCTCAGAGATTGATCGTTGATATGTTTCTCTCCTTTCCCGGGTATGCCTGCCCGGAATTTGTTTTTGTTAACCGTTATCTGGGTCTCGCATATTATGTTATCACTAGGCGGCAAAAACCGCCGCAAAGGAGGGGCTTTTTGATGCCAAACGAGCGGTACGACAGGTGCCCAAAGCTTTCCCAAGCCTACATCCCCTTCCAGATGTTTACCACGCGCTACGACCCTTCAGAGGCGCTCAGCAAAGGAACGGTTTTTCCGGAGCTGTATATGCCCTACCACTACCGAGGCGGAAAATGCGCTGCCGGTGAGACCGGAGGGGATAAATCATGAGAGAGGATCGGGAACGGATGGAAATGTTGAAAGAGCTACAGGAACTTAGCTTCGTGGCTCTGGAGTTCAACTTGTATTTAGACACCCATCCCTGCGACCGGCGGGCTCTGGCAGAATACAATTGTTTCACGCAGGCGTATCAAGCGGCCAAGATGCGCTATGAACGAATGTACGGCCCGATTACGAATTTTGGTTACGCTCCCAGCCAGTATCCCTGGCAGTGGATCGAGACTCCCTGGCCGTGGCAGATCGGTAGCGAGGAGGATTGCTGATGTGGGTGTATGAGAAGAAATTGCAATATCCAGTTCGGGTTACCCGGCCAAACCCTGGTTTGGCCAAAAACATTATCACGCAGTATGGGGGGCCGGATGGTGAGTTGGCGGCCAGCCTGCGCTACCTGACCCAGCGCTACACCATGCCAACCGGGCAAGCGATTGCGGTCTTGAATGACATTGGCACAGAGGAATTGGCGCACATGGAGATTGTGGCTGCCCTTGTGTACGGGTTACTGCAGGGCGCTTCAATTGAAATGATCAAAAAAGCCGGGATGGACGGCTACTATGCTGATCACGACAAAGCTCTGTATTTTGTGAATGCGGTTGGAGCTCCCTGGACGGCCACTTACATTCAGTCGAAGGGCGATCCGATCGCTGACTTGCACGAAAACCTGGCGGCAGAAGAAAAAGCGCGCGCCACCTACGAATACCTCATTCAGCTCAGCGACGACCCCGAAGTGACGGATGTCTTGCGGTTCTTGCGGCAACGGGAGATCGTGCATTTCCAAAGGTTCGGTGAGACTTTGGATTTAGTGCAGGAACACCTTAACCACAGGCATTATTTCTATGCACCATAAAGAAACCAAAAAACAGCAGGAGTTGGACCGGCGCCGGCGCAGATTGTTGGTGCCGGTTACACCTGCTGGATTCAGTTGACAGCGGCCCACGGCTTTGGTAGATTGAAGCCAGACTTTTGAAACGCTTGCCAGTGCCAAAGGGCCTGTGGCGAAGGTGGTTGGGGGGGTTGGGTTTGAATGAATTGAGAATAGTCGATAGCGAAGTTTATGCGATAGTCAGGGATGAACTGGAGCGCCAGCGCCACACATTGGAGCTGATTGCCTCTGAGAATTTTACTAGCCCGGCGGTGATGGAGGCGGCTGCTACGCCGTTGACAAACAAATACGCCGAAGGCTACCCAGGCCGGCGCTATTACGGTGGCTGTGTGCACGTGGATCGGGTGGAGGAACTGGCCCGCCAAAGGGCTTGCCAACTGTTTGGAGCGGAACATGCCAATGTACAACCTCATTCCGGTAGCCAGGCGAATGCCGCTGCTTACCTGGCTTTTTTGCGGCCGGGGGACAAGGTGTTGGGGATGAACCTTACCCATGGTGGTCACCTGACACACGGTAGCCCTGTGAATTGGTCCGGTCAGATCTACCAATTTGTCGCTTACGGGGTGGACAAGGAGTCAGAGCAGATCGACTACGGCGCCTTGCGGTCTCTGGCGGAACGCGAACAGCCGAAAATGATCGTGGCCGGCGCCAGCGCCTATCCCCGTACGCTTGATTTTGACGCGTTCCGGGAGATCGCTGATGCCGTGGGCGCCATCCTGATGGTCGATATGGCCCACATCGCCGGATTGGTGGCGGCCGGGTTGCATCCCAGCCCTGTGGGAGTGGCGGATGTGGTCACTTCTACCACCCATAAAACGTTGCGCGGCCCGCGCGGTGGGTTCATTCTGTGCGACAAAGATAAAGCGGCCGCCATCGACAAAGCGGTCTTTCCAGGGGTACAGGGCGGGCCGTTGATGCACATCATTGCTGCCAAGGCGGTGGCGTTTGGAGAGGCTCTGTCTCCCCAATTTAAAGGATACCAAGCACAGATTCTGGCAAATGCTAAAGCCTTGGCATCTGGCTTAAAAGAACGCGGTTGGCGCTTGGTGGCGGGCGGCACCGACAACCATTTGCTCCTGGTTGATGTGGGAGCCCGGGGGCTGACAGGCAAACAGGCGGAGGCCACGCTTGATCAAGTCGGCATCACCGTGAACAAGAATACCATTCCCTTTGATAAACTGAAACCGGCGGTAGCCAGTGGTATCCGGATCGGAACGGCGGCTGTCACCACGCGCGGGATGGGGACGGTAGAAATGGACATGATTGCCGCGTTGATTGACAGGGCTTTGAACGGGGGGGCGGAGATGCTCAAAGAGGTGCGCCAGGATGTGGCGACATTGTGCGAGCGTTTCCCGCTCTATGAACAACTGTAGTGCTTTGTTCCCCGGTTGAGTGATATTGGTATTTTTGGCGGGGAGGGGTGTCAGTGCGGATACTGATTGTGCATGGACCGAACATGAACCTGCTGGGTCGGCGGGAGCCGGACCTGTATGGAACGACCACGTTGTCTGAGTTGAACGATTGGCTGCAAAAGGAAGCGGCGGTGCTAGGCGTGACTGTTGAGACCATCCAGTCCAACCACGAGGGGGTTTTGGTGGACAAGCTGAATGATGCCATGGGCCAAGTAGATGGCTTGATCATCAATGCGGCTGGCCTTACTTATTCCAGCGTTTCCATCCGGGATGCGATTTCAGCTTTGGCGGTCCCGACGATCGAAGTACACATCACAAACTTGGCGCGGCGGGAGGCATTCCGCCGCCATTCTTTGCTGGCGGACGTTGTAATGGGCCAAATATGCGGGTTGGGGCCGGTGGGTTACGTGCTTGCCTTGCGGGGGTTGGTTGCAGTAATTAGGGAGGCGAAGAATTGACCTGCCCAGCGCGCCTAAACCGCTTGCGGACCGCCCTTCAGGAGAGCGGGGTGGACGGCCTGTTGGTGACAGGAGCCACGAACAGGCGGTACCTGAGCGGCTTCACCGGTTCGAGCGGTTATTTGCTGATTGACAGCCGGGGCGGTCAGTGGCTGGCCACCGATTTTCGCTATTGGGAGCAAGCCAGACTGGAAGCGCCGAATTTCGAATTGCTGCGGCTGGCCACAAAACCTTTGGCAACGCTGGCGCAACACTGCCGGGAGCGCGAGTGGAAAAGCCTGGGCTTCGAAGCTGCTCATTGCACCTATGAGTTTGTGGAACGGCTGAAAGCCGAGGCTTTCCCTCCGTTGCAGCCCACCAGTGGCTTTGTGGAGGGGCTTCGGATTCAAAAAGATGAGGTCGAAATCGAGCTAATTAGGGAATCGGCCGCTTTGGTGGACCGGGTCTGGGAGGAGGTTTTGACCATCATCCGGCCCGGTTTGACAGAGCGTGAGCTGGCCCTGGCGATCGAGTTTCGGTTGCGCAGCGCCGGGGCAAGTGGTTTGTCTTTTCCGACCATCGTTGCTTCCGGTCCCCGCGGCGCTTTGGCGCATGCCGAACCGACGGAACGTCAACTCGTTGCCGGTGAGATGGTAACTGTTGACATGGGTGCCGTCTGGCAAGGTTATTGTTCAGATCTGACCCGCACTGTGGCCATCGGACGTGCGGGCAAGGACTGCCGCCAGGTGTGGGATATCGTGCGCGAGGCCCAACAGGCAGCCTTGCAAGGGATGCAGCCTGGCATGACCTGTCGGGAGGCGGATGCTCTGGCGCGGGATGTGATTAGCAAAGCCGGTTATGGCGATCTGTTTGGGCATGGCTTAGGGCATGGCGTAGGATTGGATGTGCACGAGGAACCGCGCCTGGGCCCGGGAACTGATCCGGACCTGGTACTACAGGAGGGTATGGTGGTCACCGTGGAGCCGGGCATTTATCGACCTGGTTGGGGCGGGGTACGACTAGAAGACCTGGTGGTAGTGCGGGAGGACGGCGTTGAGGTCCTCAGCAATGCGCTAAAAAGTTTCAACCTTTAAGCGGGGATAGACTAGGTGAAGAAGGGAGGCAGCCGCCAGGGGTGCGGGCGGCAGATACCATGATTTCCACAAATGAGCTAAAAACCGGCACAACGATCGAAATCGATGGCGATGTTTACACGGTGGTGGAATTCCAGCATGTGAAACCGGGTAAAGGGGCGGCTTTCGTCCGAACCAAGATCAAAAACTTGCAGACCGGCGCCACATTTGAACGCACATTTCGGGCCGGTGAGAAGTTGCCGCGCGCACGCGTGGAAAGGCGCGAGATGCAGTTTTTGTATGGGACAGGAGACTCATATACGTTCATGGATACAGAAAACTTTGAGCAACTGGAATTGACTGCCGAACAACTGGGCGATGGCACGAAGTACCTGAAAGAGAACATGGTGATTGCCATCTTGATGTATCAGGGAAACCCGATGGGGGTCGATATGCCCAATACCGTGGAATTGGAAGTGGTGAAAACAGAACCGGGCCTGAAAGGGGATACCGTCAGCGGTGGCAGCAAACCTGCCGTCATGGAAACTGGTGTCGTCGTGCAAGTGCCCCTGTTCATTGAGGTGGGCGAACGGGTCGTGGTTGACACGCGCACCGGTCATTACGTGCAGCGAGCTTAGACTGGCATTTGGCCCTAAAGCCGCGTTTAGTTCCGGTGGGAGTGGGCACGATAATAAAGAATGTCAAGAGCCAAGGGGTGAACGGCGTGGAGGACCTGAAAGAAAGAGTTGCCTACTTACAGGGATTGATGGATGGTTTTCAAATCCGCGACGACACAGAACAAGGCCGGATATTGCGCGAGATTACCAAGGTGTTGGGGGCTGTGGCAGATCACATGACTGTTCTTTCTGTCCAGCAGCAAGAGATGGAGGAATATCTGGCCGTTCTGGATGAGGATCTCGCCGACTTGGAAGAAGGATTCTTCGCTGAAGAGGATTTTTTCGATGATTCGATCGACATTGCCTGTCCAACCTGTGGGGAATTGGTGTCGGTGGACGGGCGCATTATGAATGACGCGGAGGCGGCTGTCGAAATCGTCTGTCCTGGTTGCGGTGATATCGTTTTTACGCCGGGGGATGAATTGGTAGCAGATGAAGACTTGGAGGAAATGGAAGACTGAGCAATTTAGTTAGCTAGGACCCGCCACGAATGGTGGGTCTTTTTTTTTGTGCCTGTCAATTGTCATAATCAAAGGCCAACCCCATATCTATTAGCAGGGAGGGGAAGCGGACATGCCTGTGCCGGAGTTGATATCGTGTCTGGCGGAGCCATTGCGGGCGGTTTTGGCCGGACTGGACGAACGAACCTGGCAGCAATTGGAGGAAGTGCGGTTGCGGAAAGGCCGCCCGCTGATGGTCACTCTCAGCGGGTTTAGTTTCTTCCTCACCCGGACGGGCAAAATCTGTCCGGAACTGCCCGGCGATGCTTTAATCGTGACAGAACGTGCGTTTGCGGAGACTCTTGCTGTGATGACAAAACACTCCCTATATGCGGTGGAAGAGCAAGTGCGGAGCGGTTTCCTAACACTATCGGGTGGACACCGCGCTGGTTTAGTCGGGCGGGCGGTGGTGGAAAATGGTCAGGTGCGTTCTTTGCAGCAAATCGGCGGAATTAATCTCCGGTTTGGCCGGGCGGTGCCAGGGATAGCCGTTCCTTTGCTGCCGTATCTGCTGGCAACCGGTAGATTGCAAAATACCCTCCTGCTTTCTGCCCCTGGAGCCGGGAAAACGACCCTGTTGCGCGATTTGGTTCGGTGTGTCAGCACCGGTGTGCCAGGTTTGTTGGTGGGCCTGAGGGTGGGCGTGGTGGACGAGCGGTCTGAAATTGCCGGCTGTCAGGCGGGGGTACCACAACATGATCTCGGTCCACAAACAGACGTATTGGACTCATGTCCAAAGGCGGAAGGGATCATGATGTTGCTGCGAGCCATGTCGCCGCAAGTGGTGGCCTGTGATGAAGTGGGGAGCCACGCAGATGTGCAGGCCCTGCTGGAAGCTTTGCACGCCGGTGTGATAGTGCTGGCCACCGTCCATGCCGGGACAGCGGCGCAACTGCAGGCCCGTCCGGTGCTAAGACCGCTTTTTGAGGAAAAAGTCTTTCAACGCTTGGTGCTGTTGGGACGCTCACAAGGCGTGGGCACAATCGAAGCGATCTATGATGACAACTTGCGGCCGTTGCTCAAGAGGGGGACGAAAGATGTTGAGGTTGGTGGCGGCTCTGTTGGTGATCGCCGGATGCAGTGGCATTGGACTGGCTGTGGCGGGGGAATACCGGCGCCGACCGGAAGAGCTCCGGTCGTGGCGTACCGCCTTGCAGGTGCTGGAAACTGAAATCAGCTATGCGCTCAGTCCCTTGACAAGCGCCATGCAGACAGCAGCCTGTCACGCCCAGCGGCCAGTGGCCAATGTCCTGCAAGAAAGTGCCATCCGTTTGCAGGAAAGGCAGGCCGTATCAGTGGCGCAGGCATGGGAAGTGGGGATGGAGGCAGAACGCGACCGGAGCGCCCTGCTGCCCAATGACAGAGCTATTTTGCTTTCTTTGTGCGCGGCCCTGGGCCGTTCCGACCGGTCGGAGCAACAAAAACACCTGCGCCTGGCAATGGAGCGGCTGGCCCAGGCGGAAGAGGCGGCCCGCCGCGCAGCCGAAAAGAATGGGCGGCTGTGGTCATATCTTGGCCCCCTGACCGGGATCCTGGTGGCGTTGATTCTGATCTAGCGACAATTCACCCCGGCGTGAGGAGGAAAGGACATGGATGTGGATATCATCTTCAAGATCGCAGCTATTGGGGTAGTGGTCGGTGTGCTCCACACCCTGGTTTCGAAGGCTGGGAAAGAAGAGATCGGCTACCTGCTGGCTGTCGTAGCCTTGGTTGTGGTGGGGTTTTTGGTCTTCGATTTAGTAAACAGTTTTTTTATTTCAATTAAAACCATGTTCAATCTTTAGCCCGCGTCGGGGCGATTAGGTGGTGCCGATGGAAATCGTCCAGATCATCGCAGTGGGGCTAGCCGGGGCCATATGCCTGGTATTCGTGCGGCAGGTGCGGCCGGAATTCGCTGTCTTGCTGAGCGTTGCCATAGGGATCGTCATCTTTTTATTTCTGGTCGGGAAGGTGCTGGTGGTATTGAACATTCTCGAGGACTTGTCCCTGCAAGCCCAAATCGAGTTGGGGTATTTGGACAAGGTGTTGAAGATCATCGGCGTCGCCTATATCACCGAATTTGCCGCCCAGGTCTGCCGGGACGCTGGTGAGGGAGCAGTGGCCGCCAAGGTGGAGTTCGGGGGCAAGGTGATAATTCTTGTTTTGGCGGTACCGATTATCCTGGCGATTCTCGAGATTATTGTGGAGCTATTGCCATGAGACGTTTCGGTTTGGCCATGATTCTGCTTTGCGTTCTATTGCTGGTGGCGAGCCCGGCGTTGGCCACTGAAAGCACGGCGGTGCCGGAGATGCTGGCCGAGCAATTGGCCGCTTTGGATACAGCCGGAGTAGAAGCGTTTTTGGCGGAATTGAACCGTACCGGAGCAGATTATTTGCCGCCTTTGACATTGCAGAGCGTAGTGGGGTTTTTCCGCGGTCAGGGAGAGATCCCCGGCATACGAGAGATTATCAATGGTAGTTGCCAGTATTTGTTCCGCGAGGTCTTGGGAAGCGCGCACCTTTTGGGCAAGATTTTGATTCTGGCGGTGGTGGCGGCTGTATTGGGCAAGCTGCAAGAAGCCTTCGGTGGGGAGAACACAGCCCGGTTAGCCCTCGTAGTGATTTATTTAGTGTTGGTGGCATTGGCGTTAACCAGCTTTTCGGTCGCAGTGGCCACTGCCAGCGCGGTGGTGGACAGCCTGGTGACATTCATGGTGGCGCTGTTGCCGCTCTTGATTCCGCTGGTGGCGGCCACAGGAGCGGTCGTGACTGCCGGGTTGTTCAGTCCTTTAATGATTTTTGCTACCCAGGCCACCGGGATGGTGGTGAAAGAATTTGTTTTGCCATTAATATTCTGCGGGGCGATTTTAGAGCTGGTTAGCCGGGTTTGGGAAGGGGTGTCTGTCTCCAGCCTGGCGGCATTATTGCGGCAGGCGGGTTTGACTCTATTGGGGTTTTTTTTCAGCGTTTTTCTAGGTGTGATGGCGGTTCAGGGGGCGGCCGGAGCGATCGCGGATGGGGTAACGGTGCGGACCGCCAAGTTCCTCTCCGGGACCTTTATTCCGGTGGTCGGCGGTATGTTTGCCGATGCCGTGGAGGTGGTGATCGGCTCCGCTTTAATCCTGAAAAATGCGGTCGGGTTGCTGGGTGTGCTGGCGATTTTTTTGACCATTTTGTTTCCGCTCCTGAAACTATTAGCGGTAGTCCTGGTTTATCGGGTGGGAGCTGCCCTCGTACAGCCGCTGGGAGCAGCAGCGGTTGGGGACTGCCTGCAAGTGATTGCCAACACGTTGACGTTGTTCCTGGTGGCGACTGCCGCTGTCGGTTTGATGTTTTTGATTACCGTGACGGTGATCATTGGGGCTGGCAATGTAGCTGTGATGCTGCGCTGACGGGGGTGGTCACATGGAGGCCGTCTACAAATGGGTACGGCAGATTGCGCTAGTGTTAATTCTGGTTGGCTTTGTCGAGATTTTAGTGCCGGCCGGGGCAATGCGGCGGTACGTGAAGTTGGCGACTGGCTTATTGATCTTGTTTGCCATTCTCGCGCCGTTCGTTGGCGTAATGGAGGGCCTGCATGTTCGCACCCAGGAGACCGCCGTTTCCCTCGGTGATTTGTTCCAGGAGCGCCTGCAGCCGCCCGATGCGACGTCTCAGCGCTTGGAAGCAGCTTTGCAGGAGCAGGCCATTCAGACCTGGCGGCGGGCGGTGGAAAGAGAAGTGAGTGAACTTATTCGCATGGCCGGGTATTCCCCCTTGGCGGTCCAGGCTCAATATGAACAACAGGGAGGAGAACCGGTACTGACAGGTATCAGTGCCGTTGTGGCTGATTGGGGTGTAAAACCAGGCGGCATAAACCCGGTGCGAGTGGAAGTGACGCGGGTGGAGGATGAATCCCAACCGCTGGCAACTCTGTCCCTGGCGGGTTTGCAAAACGAGATCGCGCATCATCTAGAAGTCGCCCCGGCCTGCATCCACTTGCAGTGGGAGCAGCGGGAATAGAGCCGATGGGGGTGGTAATTTGATGGACGGAAGTGGTAAGCGAGCAGAAAAAACCCCGCCAAAGCTTAGCTGGTGCAACTTGTCCCTGCCCTGGTTGCGAAAAACACATCGGCTGATCATTTTGGTCCTGCTCGGGGTGGCCCTGTTGTTGGTGAGCAAGATCTCGCTTGCTCCCCAGGACGTCTACGAACAGAACGTTGCTCCAAGGATGGCAGCAGAAACTGGGAGCAGCAATTATGAAATCCCGCTCTTGGCCATGGAAGAGAGCTATGCGCGGCGGTTAGAAAGGCTGTTGAGCGGGGTCCTGGGTGCTGGCCAAGTGGCTGTGGCGGTGACTCTTGAACAAGGTCCCCAACATCAGTATCTGCTTAACGAGGATCAGACAGAACGGATCACGCAGGAGCAAGACGCCAACGGTGGCACGCGCACAGTGAGCGAGGTGACAGTTTCAGCGGACCTGGCATTGGTGCGTAATGGTGGCGGTGAGCAGCCGGCGCAGGTGGGATTAACAGCACCTGCTGTGCGCGGGGTGTTGGTTGTGGCGGAGGGAGCGGCTGACTCGCGAGTAAAAGCGGCCTTGAACGATGCAGTCCACACGGCGCTGAACGTACCGGTAAACCGGATTACGGTATTGGCTGGAAAGGTGGGGAGTGGCGATGATCGTGGCTAGTCGCAAAAGTGCTTCACGCTTCTTGGTGTTTGTTTTGGTGGTGGCCATGTTGTGTGCCTATGTGGGTTTGAAACGGGGTGATTTCACCCGGGAGGTGGTTTCCCTAACGGAGATGGAACAAGCGGGTACCGAAACCGATGATGAGACGGAATTTGATCTACCCAGTACCCAGCTCGTTTACCAGCCCGCCGAAACCACCGTTCCGGCGCTGGATTTTTATGTGGAATACCGGCTGGAGCGGGAGCGTGCGCGGGAACGGCAGCTGGAACTGCTCCGGGAGATTATCGATAACGAGCATGCGGACACAGTGGCCAGACAACGGGCCAGTGACCGCTTTTTGGCTATCGGCCAGAACATCGGCCGAGAGCTGTTGATCGAAAACCTGATTAGAGCGAAGGGCTTTCAGGATGTGGTCGTGATGCTGAACGACGGTGCCGCTGTGGCGATCGTCAAAGCGCCCGACCTGGGCCGGCCGGAGGTGGCGCAGGTAGCGGATATTATTTCCAAAAGCACGGGTTTGGGGTATGCCAGCATCAGTGTGATGGCCAAACCATGAAAAAGGGCTGCCCTCGGGGACAGCCCTTTTTTCATGGTGGATGTTAGCTGCCGGTTCTCAAAAACAAAGACCGCGTCCACGGATACAAGGCTTGACATGCCGGGCAAATAGTAGGGCAGGCATACTCCATGGTATCAGCCACGCCCTCCACAAAATATTTGCCGGGGATCGCTGCCCCACAGTGCGGGCAACGAGTGATGGTGCTAGCACCGCATTCTTGGCAAAACGCCCGGCTCAGTTCCGGATGGTAATAAAAAGTTGGGTTAACGACGTGTCCGTTCAGGCAAATTTGCGCGCTATCGTAACAACTCTCAGTCAAGAAAATCCCCCCTGCCCCAGGTTTTCCTGGCTTCCATTTTACGTGAGCGCGATCGAGAAACATGCTGCAAGCTGTCGAGGGATTTCAATTCCAAATGTCGATTACGTCACAGCGATATATATTTTTGGTCGAAACGGTTGATAAGACTTGACTGGCCAAGGCCAAGAGCAGAGGCCCTTTTTCGAACAGTGTTTCTGTTTCTTTTTGCGGCTATGGTCTGGCTTTTCGAGAGCGGATGGACATGGATCTGCCATTGATCATTTTGTCTGTCTAATTACAGACTTTCTCTCGGGCATCTCATGGCTGATTATCTTTTTTGTGCACGCCGCCACCTATTAGATTGGATCACCCCGTCTGCTGTGCCTGGGGGCGGCTCTGTTTGGCGCGGCAGGCTTGGCAACAAGGGTGAGGCTCTTCTCAGGGCGGCATTGCCTGGCAAAATGTCGGTTTGGGCGAGTTGTGACAGCGGTGATCTGCGATGTTAGGCACCGGCTCTCAGTCGTTTGTGTGAGGAACGGATATCAGCACTCGCATATAATCTCGCGCTACGTTGCATGTTGAGACGGTAGTATTGATGTCAAGACTGTAAGCCTAGATTTTACTGGGTTTGCGGGATTACATCTAAGTTATCTACCCGACCTAAGGAGGTAAAATGAGTACATGGTAACATGCCGATGGCATATTTTTATGCGAAAAATAAGCCTGAAATTAGATAGGGTTGAGTTGATAGTTTAGATAACGGGCATTTTTCATAGGGTTGAGGAGACAGGATGGATATATCATCCAATACGTGTTATCGGTATTT
>DUQP01000005.1 GCA_012837735.1 Bacillota bacterium | reverse complement strand
TGCGCCGTGGCTTGCTGGCGGCCGATAGTAAATGGGTGATAGTCCACGATGGTGCCCGCCCGATCTTGAAAAGGGAGTTGGCGGGCGCGGTATTGCAGGCTGCTATGGAAACCGGTGCTGCCACTGCCGCGGTGCCAGTTGTTGACACGATCAAGGTGGTGGCGGGTGGCATGGTGCAAAAAACGCTCCTGCGCGAACAGCTTTGGGCTGTCCAGACTCCTCAGGCATTTGACAGGGAGCTGCTCTGGCAAGCACACCAAAAAGCCCAGCAGGAAGGTTTTTTGGCTACTGACGACGCCAGTCTGATCGAGCGGTATGGTCATCCGGTCCGGGTCGTGGAAGGCGATCGGCACAATTTAAAAATTACTCATCGGCAGGACCTGGCGGTGGCGGAGTTTTTGCTCGGCAACTCGCGCCCCCGGGTGCGCACCGGTATAGGATACGATATTCACCGTACCGGACCCGGAACAGACTTGATGTTGGGGGGAGTGAGATTGCCGGCCGGCTTTTCTTTGCAAGGCCATTCTGATGCAGATGTTTTGTTGCATGCCATTATGGACGCTTTGCTTGGAGCGGCCGGTCTGGGCGACATTGGTGAGCATTTTCCTGATCATGATCCGGAATTACGTGGGATCTCGAGTTGTGTGTTGCTGGCGCGGACAGTATTATTATTGCGCAGCAGGGGGTGGGCACCGCTGCAGGTTGATGCCACGATAATGGCGGAACACCCCAGGATTGCACCGCATGCTTACGCAATGCGGACAAACGTTGCTGAAACATTGGGATTGCCACTCGAGGCAGTAAGTGTAAAAGCCACCACGAATGAGGGCTTGGGTAGTATTGGCCGTGGGGAGGGCCTGGCGGCCCTGGCATTAGTACAAATTGAATTAATTTCTGATTAAATACAAATAATCACGGCAGGTACCAAGAAGGAGGGTCTTGTAATGAGAGACTTCCGGAGGGTGATCCTGCCTCTTTTTCTATTGTTGTTGTTTTTGAGCGGGATGGCTTCTGCGCGTGCGCCAATTGTGGGACACAGACAAACAATTGTCCAGGGCCGGGCGGTGAGTGAGGTCACCGTTAATGAGCAGGTTGTCTTACGTCTGCGTGCGGCAGCGGGGGGAGTTGACGCGCCATGCCGCGCTCAACTGGTAGCGAGCCGGTTGCATAAGGCCATTGCCGCTGGCTGGTGCGAACAATTGCATCCCGGAATGAGGAATGGGCAAATAGTAGTATTGGCGGGCGAGGAACCCATAGTCACGATCGATGAATCGACGGCCTTACTCAATCACTGTACTCCGGTCCAATTAGCCTGGCAATGGTGTCGGAACTTGGCGGGGGCGCTGGGCCAAACGTCATTGCCATCGGCAGTGGCTTTCGACATCCCGGGTCAGGGATTGTATACTGTGTATGGTAAGGCTTCTTGGTACGGTCCCGGATTTGAGCGTAGTCGCACAGCAAGTGGAGAGCCGTTTAATGCCCGTGATCTGACAGCAGCCCATCGCACGCTGCCGTTTGGCACGAGAGTATTGGTCACTAATTTGGTTACTGGAGACCAGGTGATCGTACGGATAAATGACCGCGGGCCATGGGTGGCAGGTCGGATTATAGATTTATCAGAACAAGCAGCCCGGGAATTGGGGCTCGTGGGGCGGGGCGTAGGGAATGTCCGGTTGGATTATTTAGTAAAGGGGTTCTAGCTTGGCAGCCGCTTGACAACGTTAGACAGGGCCGGGTATAATCAGAGATAGTCAGTATGTAATTAGCGCGGATCGCCCGATGGTGACCAACGCTATTTTGTTATCGGCTATGATCGGGAGAGTACCCGCCAGTTTTGCTTTGCAGAGAAGGGCCGTCACCGGCTGCAAGCGGCCCGAAAGCGGCGGTAGGGGAATTGCACCCGTGAGCTGTGCCCCGAAAACATGATGAGTAGGCGGCGCCGGGCAGTCCCGTTATAGACTACTAATGAGGGGCCAAGGGATATCCTGGCCTGAAGCGGAGTGGGACCACGAAACACCTTTCGTCTCTGTGAGACGAGAGGTGTTTTCTATGTTAAGGGAGGTTATGACCATGTTCAGGATGCTCCGGGAAGATATTCGGGCTGTTTTGGAGCGTGATCCGGCTGCACGCAGCGTTATCGAGGTCATTCTTTGTTATCCCGGATTTCATGCCCTGGTCCTGCACCGGGTGGCCCATGTCTTTTATCGCTGGCGGCTGTTCTTAATTGCACGCCTGGTTTCTCAGTTCAGTCGCTGGTTCACTGGGATTGAGATTCATCCGGGGGCGCGCATCGGGCAACGGTTTTTCATTGACCATGGCATGGGGGTCGTGATCGGTGAGACCACGGAAATTGGGAATAACGTTACTCTTTATCAAGGGGTGACCCTGGGCGGCACCGGGAAGGAAAAAGGGAAGCGTCACCCCACTATTGGCGATAATGTGATGATCAGTGCCGGGGCCAAGATTCTGGGATCGATCACAGTGGGGGCTAACTCAAAGATTGGAGCAGGAGCGGTGGTAATTAAGTCAGTGCCGGAGAATTGCACGGTGGTTGGCGTGCCGGGGCGTATCGTGGTGTGCAACGGCCGCCGTCTGCAGCCGGGGGTTGATTTGGAACACGGTGATCTGCCGGATCCGGTGGCAGAAACACTGGCCGAAATACAGCAGCGATTGGAACGCTTGGAGATGAAGCTGTCAAAGCCATCTGTGACGGCAGGCGCGGTTGGTCAGCAATCAAAGGAGGCGAAACAACAGTGAGTATCGTCGTGTTTAATACCCTGAGCGGTAAGAAAGAACCATTCGTCGAGTTAAACGCTGGCCGGGTAACAATGTACACTTGTGGGCCGACGGTCTATGATTTCTTTCATATCGGCAATGCTCGCTGTTTTGTCATTCATGATGTGATTAGGCGCTATTTTAGGTATTGCGGGTACGACGTCACTTATGTGCAGAATTTCACTGATATTGATGACAAAATGATTAAACGGGCTGCCGAAAAAGGGATTTCGGTTAGTGAACTGGCGGAACGTTTTATCACGGCCTACTTTGAGGATGCGGACGCCTTAGGGATTGAGCGGGCGGACATACACCCGCGCGCTACGGAGCACATCCCGGAGATGATCTCATTGGTGGAACGGCTGATTGCAAATGGTCATGCCTACGAAGTGGATGGAGATGTTTATTACAGTGTCAGCAGTTTTGCCGATTATGGGAAACTGTCCCACCAGCGTCTTGAGGATTTGCAAGCCGGCTCACGGGTCGATGTGGATGAACGAAAACAACACCCATTTGATTTTGCTCTTTGGAAAAAACAAAAGCCGGGTGAACCGGCCTGGGATAGCCCATGGGGTATGGGCAGGCCTGGTTGGCACCTGGAATGCTCCGCCATGTCAATGAAGTATTTGGGCGAGACGTTTGATATCCACGCCGGTGGGGCCGATCTGGTTTTTCCGCACCATGAGAATGAAATAGCACAAAGTGAAGGAGCCACGAAAAAGCCTTTTGCCCGGTACTGGTTGCACAACGCCTACTTGAATATAGAAGGAGCGAAGATGTCAAAATCACTGGGCAATTTCCTCCTTGTGCGGGAATTGCGGGAGCGCTTTGATCCGATCGCGGTCCGCATGTTTCTGATTTCCGCTCATTATCGGAACCCATTGAATTTTACTGTGGAACAGATAGAGAGCGCCGAAGCAGCCCTGAGAAGGTTGCGCACGACGCTGACCAATTTGGAACACTTGCTTCAGAACCGAAAAGAGACCTGCGCGCAAGCAGAAAACAGCGAATTAGAGCGGAGCTTGCCCAGGGTCAGGGCGGAGTTTGAAAAAGCAATGGATGATGATTTTAACACCGCCGATGCCCTGGGGGTGCTGTTTAGCTTTGCTAGGGAAATCAACAGTATAGATGGTGATTCGGTTCCTGTGCGGGATTTGGTGGCGGCGCGTGATCTGCTTTTGGAACTGGGCGGTCTGTTGGGAGTCCTGGGGGAAAAAACGCCTGGAGCAAAGGATCATGATCAAGAAACGACCGACGCTTTACTTGGGCTGCTATTGAAAATCAGGGAACGGGCGCGCAAAAACAGGGATTGGGCCTTGGCTGATTTAATCCGGGACGAACTGCAGCAGATAGGGTTTGTCATTGAGGACACTTCTCAGGGGCCCCGCTGGAAAATGTCGACTTGATGAAGGAAGTATGGATTTCGACTAGAATTGTCGTTAGATAAACTTCTATCACCCCATCGGGGGAGGAAGATTGTGGAGGGATTATAGTGCGCTTCATCGTGTGTATCAAACAAGTTCCAGATACTACCGAAGTAAAAATTGACCCAGAAACAAACACCTTGAAGCGGGAAGGTGTGCCAAGCATCATTAATCCATTTGACAAAAATGCCCTGGAGGCCGCACTCCAACTTAAAGAGCAATTAGGCGGTAACGTGGTTGTGATAAGCATGGGCCCGCCCCAGGCAGAAGAGGCTTTGCGGGAGGCGTTGGCTATGGGGGCAGATGAGGCTGTTTTGCTCAGTGACCGGGCCTTTGGCGGGGCGGATACCCTGGCTACTTCTTATACGCTGGCGGAAGCCATTAAGCAACAGGGTGAATATGATTTGGTGTTGTTTGGCTTACAGGCCATTGACGGTGACACAGGACAAGTGGGGCCAGAGGTGGCTGAACACCTTGGCATCCCACAAGTCACATATGTGCGGGCACTGGACATAGTGGATGGAGTAGTGCGTATGGAGCGGGACGATGGGGTGGATTGCATGGTGGTGGAAGCTGCCATGCCACTGGCTGTGACGGTCACGGCTGACATCAATGATCCTCGCCTTTCTTCTCTTCGTGGGAAGATGCGCGCCAAGAAGGCAGACATTCCCGTATTGACGGCTGGCGACCTCGGAGTTGACCCGGGACGAATCGGATTGCAGGGTTCCCCGACCCAAGTCGTGCGAGTATTCACTCCGCCTATAGGTAAGGGTGGCGAGATTCTTTCCGGATCCGTAGAAGAAGCGGTTAGTGCCTTGTTGGACCGTTTACACGAAAAAAACATCGTATAATGCCCATAGAGATCAAGGTGTGAGAGGAGAGGTGTCATTTGGCGGTCAGAATAAATACAGCAGAATGTACTGGTTGTGGGCTATGTGTGGATTCCTGTCCTTTCCCGGGGGCAGTTGAAATAGTGGCTGACAAGGCTGTTTTGACTGATCAATGTACTGGCTGCGGGGCATGTGAAGCGGCTTGCCCAGTTAGTGCGATTGAGGTGGAAAGAAAATCGGAAAAGGAACCCGCCGATACCAGCAGCGGTATTTGGGTATATGCCGAAGTCCAGCGCGGGAAACTGGCCACTGTGGCGCTTGAACTATTGGGGAAAGGACGGGAGTTGGCGGACGAACTCGGGCAAGGGCTGGCTGCTGTGCTGATCGGTTCGGAAGTGGCTGGTTTGGCTGATGCCTTGTTTGAGCATGGGGCGGATGTGGTTTACCTGGCCGAGGGCGAAGTGTTCAGCCAGTACCGGACAGAACCATATGCGCAAGTGATGGCCGATCTGGTGAAACAAGAGAATCCAAGTATTGTTTTGATTGGCGCCACTCCCAATGGGCGCGACCTCGGTCCCCGGGTGGCCGCGCGCTTGGAGACAGGTCTGACTGCTGATTGTACTGGGTTGGCTATTGATGCGGAATCAGGTTTGTTGCAGCAGACCCGCCCGGCTTTTGGCGGCAACATCATGGCCACGATCATTTGCCCGAACCGCCGCCCGCAAATGGCCACGGTCAGGCCCCACGTTATGCCCTGTCCCGTTGCCCAGCCAGGTCGCCGGGGTGAATTAGTGCGCGTTGACCATGATGTGCGGGAAGCAGACGTGCAGACCAAGGTGCGGGAATTGGCCGGTCAGGTGCGACAGTTCGTCGATCTGGAGGGTGCAGAGGTAATAGTTGCTGGTGGCCGCGGCCTGGGCAAGCCAGAGGGTTTTGAGATCCTGGCAGAGTTGGCCAGAGAATTGGGCGGGGTGGTCGGCGCTTCGCGCGCCACTGTCGATGCGGAGTGGATTGGCAAAGAGCACCAGGTCGGCCAAACCGGCAAGACAGTTGCCCCAAAATTATACATCGCCTGCGGCATCTCCGGGGCCATTCAGCATCTGGCGGGGATGAGCAACTCCGATGTGATTGTGGCAATCAATAAAGATCCGGAGGCCCCAATCTTCAAGGTGGCTACCTATGGCATCGTCGGTAATGTCCATGAGGTGGTGCCACAGTTGCTGGCACAATTGCGGCGTAGGCGTGGTGCTGCTAATTAAGCAAGGGAGTTTGTTGTCCCGGGTTCTGTGCGTGGCGGCCCGGGACAATTTTGGTTTTTGGTAGGTGAAAAGAAATGCTTGTCAAGCTGGTTAACCACACTCCAGATCCTGAACGGGCGGTGGCAGTGGCTGCTCGGATGTGTTATTCTTCTTTGCCTCCGCTGCAAATCACAGACAAACTGGATGATTATCAAATTGTGGCATTGATCAGGGAGTTGGTGCGGCGGGGACACTTTAGTCCTTTGGAACATGCCAGCTTTACATTTATCATCACAGGCAGCCGCGCTATGTCCCATCAGTTTGTGCGGCATCGGATCGCTTCTTTTTCCCAGCGTTCGCAGCGGTATGTTAAGGAAAGCGGGTTTTCATATATTACTCCGCCATCTATCCAGGTGAACGCCGTAGCGGAACAAATTTTCGCCCGATGCATGAACGAGCTTCAAAAAACGTACAATGAACTGTTGCAGCTTGGTGTGCCGGCCGAGGATGCACGGTATGTGTTGCCGAATGCTTGTGAAACAAGCTTTGTTTGTACTATGAATGCCCGCAGTCTGCACAATTTTTTCCGTTTGCGCCAATGCCAGCGGGCGCAATGGGAGATTAGACGGGTGGCCAACCTGATGTTGCGGGAAGTGCGCAAAGTTGCCCCTGTGCTATTTGCGCAAGCGGGACCGCCGTGTGTGGTGGATGGTGTTTGCCCAGAGGGGGACAAGTCTTGTGGTTTTATCAACCGCCTCCGGGTTGATAGATCTGCAGGAGGGAGTGTCGATTGACAAACGAGATTATCGCCGGCCGCAACCCAGTGCTGGAAGCACTGCGTGGACACCGCAAGATCAAAAAGATATTATTGGCGAAACATGCCCAAGGTCTGCACAATATTCGTGTTGCAGCCGAAGAGGCCGGTGTTCCGGTTGAAATGGTGGACCGGAACTACTTGGATCGAGAAGCGAAAGGAGCGCGACATCAGGGAGTAGTGGCGTGGGCTGCCAAGTATGAGTACGTTAGCCTGTCCGAAATGCTGGCGGGTGTGCGGACAGAGGACCCCCTGATAGTCGTATTGGATGGCGTTGAAGACCCACAGAACCTGGGTTCTATCCTGCGGACGTCCGAAGCGGTGAGCGCGCACGGAGTAGTGATTCGCCGTGACCGGGCTGCCGGTGTAACGGTGGCTACGATCCGGGCGGCGGCAGGTGCTACGGAACATATTCCAGTAGCCCAGGTTACAAATATTTCCCAGGCCTTGCAAGAGTTGAAGACCCAGGGATTGTGGATCATTGCTGCTGAGGAAGATGCGGAAAAAGATTATTGGGATATAGACTTGACGGGCGCAGTGGCAGTGGTGGTGGGTAGTGAAGGCAAAGGATTATCTCGTTTGGTGCGCAAAAACTGTGATGTAGTTGTTAAAATCCCCATGCTAGGCAAAGTCCGTTCCTTGAACGTCGGCGTTGCTGCTGCTTTGGTGTTGTATGAAGTGCGGCGCCAGCGCTCAAATTTGGGACGGGCTTGACTGGTTTATGCTCCTAAGTTATAATTACTACGTGGTTTCAGGCAAAACTGTCGTTTTGTAACGTAATTATTTTGCTGCGGAGAATCCAAAAGATGGCCGTGCTTTGCGCCTTGTTTTGGGTTTTTCTATCTTATCGGTTTGTTTCTTTCCACTGGCTTTTTGAACTGCAAAGAAGAATTCTTTCAAAGGATTGTTTTTTGCCCATCGTTGAGGAGCCCGCAGGCATCACCGGGGGAGGCGATTGTGATGAGCTTGAATCCGCAACAGGATATTTTCCAGGATTATGAGACTATGATGGATGAAGATATCGTCCAATTTGCCCGTCAGGGTAGCACGGTTGCTTTGGAGTACCTGATTAATAAATACAAGAATTTTGTGCGTGCTAAAGCAAGGTCTTATTTTTTGATCGGAGCGGATCGGGAGGATATCATTCAAGAAGGCATGATTGGCCTTTATAAGGCGATCAGGGATTTTAGAAGTGACAAACTCTCTTCTTTTCGCGCTTTTGCGGAGTTGTGTATTACCAGGCAAATTATCACGGCTATTAAGACCGCTACACGCCAGAAACACATTCCGCTCAACTCTTATGTATCGCTCAATAAGCCGATTTACGATGAAGATTCCGACCGGACTCTGCTAGATGTTATTTCCGGTTCCAAGATTACCGATCCAGAAGAACTCATTATCAGCAGGGAGGATTTTTTCGATATCGAGTCCAAGATGGGCGAGATCCTGAGTGATTTGGAATGGAAAGTCTTAATGTCATATTTGGATGGCAAGTCATACCAGGAGATCGCTGCGGAATTGCATCGCCATGTGAAATCGATCGATAATGCATTACAAAGGGTCAAGAGAAAACTGGAACGCTACCTTGATAATCGCAATGAACTCCAAGACGAGTGCTAGGCCGCCGTTGGGCGGCCATTCTTTTAGGCGGGCCAAAGGGGGATGTCGCATTGGCTTATGATGAACAAGAGCAAATTGAAATAACGCGGGCGGAAAAGCTGCTGGCTTTTGGTTTAGTGTTGTTTTTGTTAATAGGCGGGCTATGGGTGATGAACCGCGCTGCCGAAATACCAGTGCAGCCCGATTACGATCAAATGCAACAGGAATATGGTTTAGCGTCTTTACGAGAAGAATTGGGACAATTCCGGCAGGATTGGCAACGTGCTCATGAAGCCTACCAAGAAGACAAAGGTATTTTAAACCAGGCTCGCGTTGAATATGAATTCCGCCGCGAGGAATATCGTACTGCCCTTGATGCCGGGATCGCTAATGCACAGAAGTTGGCAGCATACGAGGAAGCCCGTCGGAAATTAGCTGTCGCGGAACAAGAGCTAGGGTTGTCTGAGCAGGTGCTGAAAAACCAGGCTGCTCGGCTAGCAGAGGTAGAGCAGGGTTTTGACGCTAAGCAAGAACAATTCTATCAAGAGTGGGGAGCGGCCCAGAATCGTTACGAGTTCCAGCTTTTTATGATCAGGTTCGTTTTTGCCGGATTGACATTGGTATTATCAGTTTTGCTTTGGCAACGGATGAGGCAAAAACGTAGCCGCTACCTGGTGATTGGTACTTCAGTTTTAGGGTTTGGTATTTTGCAACTCGTTTTCTTGTTGGGTTTCTATGCTTGGCATTTCCTGCAAAACTACGCTCAGTTATTGATATCAGTTGCCGGCACATTGGTGACCGTGGCTGGTTTGGTTGCATTGCGCCGCTATGTGTTCAATTTTGAGCGCTTAGCGCGGATGCGGTTGCACCGCAGCCAGTGCCCGTATTGCGGTTTTGCGTGTGTAGGAGCTTATTGCCCCAGTTGTGGGAAACAGGCCTTATCTGCTTGTGATGGATGTGGAAATCTGAGGCCAATTCTGCTCCCGGTTTGCCCCGCCTGCGGTGCTGGCAGGGAGAGCGAAGGTTGACAGTGCCCTTTTGATTGACCTATAATGATGCTGCAAAAAAGCTGGCGTAGCTCAATCGGCAGAGCAGCTGATTTGTAATCAGCAGGTTACCGGTTCAAGTCCGGTCGCCAGCTCCAAAAAATTTAACATCTAAAGGGCGGAGACGTTGGTATCTCCGCCCATTTTTTGCGGATTTTTGCAAACAGCAGCTTGCTAGGGTTTTTTAGACTCAGTAGGCGCCTGGTTTCATGGCTATTCCTCTGGCGAGAAATCTTGTTCCATTGTGCACAAGTCAATGACTTCTGCAGATGGGGTTTCCACTTGGGACTCAATGCTTTCTTCGGCATCTTCCCCATCTTGTGCGATTATTTCACTGGGGTTGTCAGGCTCCTTATCGCCTTTTTCAATTTCCTCCAACGCCCGCGACACCTTGCGCAAAAAATCGATGATATTGTCAGGGTTTTTTAGGAAGTCCAGAGTTTCGTCTTCCGCTTCGCCTAAAGCCTTGAGCCAAGCAACCGTAATATCGGCCGCCGATTGCAAACGGTTTTCCATATTGGACCACCTCCGATAATCCAGGCGCCTACCCTGGACTGTTTCCACAAACATCTTTCAATACCTTCGTATGTGGGAGATGAGGACGGTGCTATATGTAGAACTAGTGCGCGGGAGTGTAACAAGCAGGTGGCCCGGCTTGTACAAAACGCTTGGGCAGGCAAGTGCCGCCTATAGTCCGCCGTTTGGGCTTGGGGAAATAATGGGAGGAACAACATGCTTTATTGCCGAAAAAGCCTGGTAATATTAGATATTGCCAGACCATAGGTGCTTTGTGAGTGGGAAAGGAGGAGCCTCGTGGAACCGTTAGTGGTTACCAGAGGGTTAAGCAAAACGTATCAGATGGGCGAGGTGCAAGTGGAGGCTCTAAAAGATGTTGATTTACATTTAGAAGAGCAAGAGTTGGTGGTGGTGGTTGGCCCTAGTGGCTCGGGTAAGAGCACTTTATTGAACATCATCGGAGGTATGGATCAACCAAGCCATGGTGAGCTCTTCTACCGCGGGCAGCCCTTACATGATGCTGATCAAAAACGACTCACCCTCTTCCGGCGGCATGAGGTGGGTTTTGTGTTTCAATTTTACAACCTGATGCCAAACTTGACGGCGTATGAAAATATCAGTCTCTCTGTTCAGATCGCCAAAGACCCGCTATCGCCTGATGACCTGCTGAAAAAAATCGGACTCAGTGAACGAAAAAACCATTTCCCCGCTCAATTATCCGGTGGTGAGCAACAACGCGTCGCTTTAGCGAGGGCATTAGCTAAGAATCCGGAACTCTTGCTTTGTGATGAACCGACTGGCGCCTTGGATTACCAGAATAGCATCCGCATCCTGGCACTGTTGAAAAACTTTTGTGAAGATTATCAAAAAACTGTTGTCATTATCACCCATAACGCAGCCATCACCCAGATTGCGAACCGGGTTTTTTATTTGCGGGATGGCAGACTAGATCGAATTGAGAGGAATGAAACGCCCTTGCCACCGGAAAGGGTGGTTTGGTGATGATTTGGCGCAAGCTTTTGCGTGACCTGAAGGAAAACGCCGGGTCTTACGTGGCTTGTATGGTTTTGATGATTATCGGTTTGTTGATTTTCACTGCGATGTCAATCGCGACTGAAAACTTGCATTCCGCCCAGGAAAAGTTTTACGAAGAACAAAATTTCGCTGATGCATTCGCCCGGGTACGAGGGATTCCAAAAGCCGAGGTCACCAAGTTGTCTGATCTCAAGGGTATCAGACAGGCTAATGGCCGCATCATGCGGGATGTGCAAGTGATGTGGCCGGAGAGGGACGAAAACGTTTTTCTGCGCTTGGTGACTGTAGATTTGTCCGAAACCCAACCGGTCAATGGTGTGCGTTTGCTTTATGGTTCTGATCTTGACGATGATAGACCGGATATCTGGATAGACAACAAGTTTTTTGCGGCGAATCACCTGAAGCTGGGGGACCAGTTACCGGTGATAATCAATGGCAGGATAAGGCAGTTGAATATCACGGGTGTCGGGCTGAGCCCCGAGTTTGTGTATGCCTTGCGGACGAAAAACGATTTCTTCCCAACTCCGGATACATTTGGAGTGGCGTTTATTTCTTTAGAAGCGGCCGAAAAACTGTTGGGATCGGATGCCGTCATCAATGAAGTGGCCTTTAGACTGGAACAGGGGACGGATTACGAAGAGGTTAAACTGGAGCTGGAGCCCAGGCTTGCGCGCTTTGGACTTGAGGCTCTTTATCCAAGAGCAGAACACACAAGCCATGTGTTGCTGAAGGGTGAAATTGATGGTGGTGAGGCGATGACGCAGGCTCTCACCTTCGAATTCTTGATGGTCGCGGCCGTAATCATTTATCTCATGCTACGGCGCATGGTTGAACAACAGCGAGGACAAATAGGTATTTTGAAGGCCCTTGGTTACACAGTTGGGGAGGTGGTTACTCACTATCTTTCCTTCGCCCTAATAATAGGTGTAGTTAGCGGTGTGATTGGGGCCAGCCTGGGAGTAATGGCGTCGTTTCCTGTGACCGCGCTATATCAAGAATTCTTCAACCTACCTGATTTGCAAAGTGGCGTGGACCTTGTTTTTCCAGTGGTGGGACTCGGATTGGCGTTAGGGTTTTCACTCATTTCTGGGTACCTGGGAGCAAAAAGTGTCCTTGTTCTCTTGCCGGCCGAAGCGATGCGTCCACCGGCCCCACCAATTGGCAAAAAGGTACCTTTGGAACACATCACATTATTTTGGAACATGCTGACCGTCCAGGGAATGATGGCAGTCAGGAATTTATTTCGCAATAAGGGTCGCAGTCTGTTTGTCCTGCTGGGAGTTGTGCTTTGCTTTTCGTTGCTCAGTCTAACGTGGTCCATGAATGATTTGGTGCAAGTAATGCTGTTTGATCAATATGAAAAAGTGGAAACATTTGATGTTAAGGTTTCCTTGCGGCAACCCATGGCCGTTGCACCAGCCATCCAGGAGCTTTACCGTTTCCCCGGCGTGAGCCGAGTGGAGGGTATGGCGGAGATACCTGTGACATTACACAATCGTTGGCTGAAAAAAGATGTATTGCTGTTGGGCCTTTCTGAGGAGAGCAGGCTTTTCAATATTTTCGACAAAGATGGGGAGCGGGTACTGCCTCCCCAGGGCGGGTTGTTGCTATCGAAGCGATTGGGAAACCTGCTGGCAGTGGAAGCAGGGGATTCTTTGCGAGTGCAAAGTCCGTATCTGGCGGCAGAGGAAGGGAAGTATCTTCCGGTCGTTGGCATTGTACCCCAATACCTAGGTATGAATGCATATATGGAGCTAAGTGCTCTGCAGGATTTTTTAGGGCGCGGTGATATCGCCACGGCGTTGATCGCCAAAGTGGATGAAGAACAAATTGATGCTTTGCAGCAGGCATACCGCAGTAGTGAAGTGATTGAGGATATTGACGTGCAAGGAAAACGTTTGCGGCAATCCAAAGAATTAATGGCTTCGTCCGGCAGCACGATTTACATCTTTGCTTTAATCGGTATCGTGGTTGGATTTGCGATAATCTACAATTCAACTGTGATCACGATCTCAGAGCGCAAGCATGAGTTGGCATCCATGATGGTGCTGGGTATGACGCCTGCTGAGGTACTCTCAGTAGTGACATTTGAGCAATGGTTCTTGGCGTTTTTTGCGATCTTGATCGGGATGCCCACCACCAAGTTCATGTTGGTCGGTACGTCGGTAGCGATTAGTAACGACATCTATACCATGCCTGCTAATATTACTGCTACTTCCCTGTTACTGGCAACGATAGTGACAGTGGGTTCCATCTGGGTGGCGCAGCGGGCAGCGGCGAGTAAGATCAGACGTTTGAGTCTGGTGGAAGCGCTCAAGTCGCGAGAATAGGGAGTGAGTAAGGATTTGAAACGGAAATGGGTGATTCTGCTCGGAGTGGTGGTACTAATTCTGATAGGGGCAGTCTCTTTCTACCAAATAACAAAGGGACTGGTGGCGGATGTATTGGAAGTGCAACCTCGTTCCTTCGCCATTACCATTGAGGAGAAAGGAACCGTGGTTGCCCAGGTGATGCGCCCAATCCATCCGGCTTTCGCAGGTCAGGTGATTAAGCTACCCGTTGCTGAGGGACAACTCATTGAAGAGGGCCAGGTTTTGGCCGTTGTCAATTCCCAGGAATTTGCCCTGTTGCGTCTACAAATCAACAATGCTCGTTCTGATCTCATCTCTGCCCAAAATAGGTATGATCGATTGCAAGCCCTCTTTGAGGAGGGTGCGGTGACCAAGCAAGAACTTGAAGATGCGCAAGCTCTTCTCCAGTCAGCCCAGAATCGTCTCCAACAACAACTGGAGGCATTTGCCGTGCACGGATCGCAGGGCACCAGAATAGAACCATTTGGCGATGAGACAGGTCACTATGCTATTTTGGCGCCTATCGCTGGGATTGCGTCAAACCTGAATGTGGATGCCGGCGAATTGGTGACCCCCGGTGCGCCATTGATGACTATTTACCAGCCGGATGTTTTCAAAGTTGAAACATATCTCTTGACAGAAGATGTGCAGCTAGTGGAAGTGGGTAGCGGAGTGAAATTAATCCAGGAACGCAGGAATGAGCAGGTCGTGTTCTTGGGGGAAGTGGAGAGCATTGCGCCTTTTGCGGAGCCCCAGATTTCCGCTTTAGGCCTTCAAGAACAGCGTGTCAGGGTAACGGTTACACCTCAATTCCCAGATCAGAGCAAAGTGGCGCCAGGTTTCGAGCTCGATGTGCAGTTTATTTTGCAAGAAGCGGCAGACGTGCTAGTTGTCCCAAAAACGGCCTTGTTTAAATTGGTTGACGGGGATGCTCTGTGGGTGGCAAAAGAAGGCCGGGCGAAGATACAGCATGTCCAAACTGGTTTGGCAAATGACACGGAAGTGATTATTAATGATGGTCTGAACAGAGGGGATCAGGTCATTTTAAACCCGCAACTAAAAGGATTACGAGAAGGGAAGAAGATCGTAGCCAAGTAGCTGAAAAGGATTTTCTGGAGTTTTATGTTAATTGAGCGTAGGGGTAATATGTGGAGAAGGCCCCGGGCGGGGCCTTCTCGGATAGTATCCCCCGGCGTCCTTAATCGTCTGAAAGTAGCAACAAAATAAGGATTAAGAACAAAACGAAGGCGATTTGCATTGACCATGTACCGCCTCCGAAGAAGCCACCACCCTGTGACATCCAAGAGCCCCCTTTCCGGTTGATCGTAAAACATAATATTCGCAAGTCCTGTGCAGGGTTACAGAGGGCAGATTTCTGAGTTTGCCTAATGTGCCAGATTGGGTGGGACAGGAGGGAGGAATTTTGTGTGCAGCCGATCCCGGATCATTTGAAAAAGGGCTTGAAGATCATATTTGTTGGTTTTAACCCCGGCTTGCATTCCGGGCAGATTGGTCATCATTACGCTAATCCCAACAACCGTTTTTGGACCGTGCTATTTATGTCTGGATTGACACCACATCAGTATCGCCCTGAACAGGACGCAGAGCTGTTAGGTTTGGGTTACGGTCTAACCAACATCCCGCGTCCAACTCGGGCGGCGGCCGACATCACCAAGGAAGAGTATGAGGAAGGCAGAAAGATACTGCGAGCGAAAATCAGGCGATTAAAGCCCAAGATCGTTTGCTTTGTGGGCAAAGGGGTGTACCAACAATATAGCGGGCGGCGTGAAGTGGATTGGGGAGTGCAGCCACAGCCTACCACGGCTCAAGTGGTAGATTTTGTCGCTCCTTCCACCAGCGGCTTGGTGCGTATGCCTTTGGCGGAAATGGTTGCTATTTACCAACAATTAGCCGCTCTGGTTCATGCTAATGAGTAGGCCCCAAACCGGGGCCTTTTTTCCAAAGGAAAAGGAGGATGTGTTGTTTGACTCCTAATCGTCTGCCAATAGCAACAGAATCAGGATCAGGAACAACACAAAGGCGATTTGCATGGACCAAGTGCTTTTCCCGAAGAACGACATATTCTGTTCCTCCTTTCTTACCGAAGGTCACAACATGTTATTCTCAGCGGGGCGGATTTGTGAAGGACCATTAGAATGTAACGTGATTGGTAGAGAAGTAGCTTTGTAATAGGCCAGAGTTCGTAGCTGGATGGGATAGAGAATGTTTATATCACATAGACTGAGCGGGCGTTTTGCCGGATGCCCTGAACGAAACTCTGGTCGCTCTACAGCTGTAGCTTTGCCTTGCCTTGACATCGGCGTATCCAAATAGTAAAATAAGCGGTGCGACGCTAATAAAAGAATTAGCCAATTTTATGTGGAGAGGTACCCAAGTTGGCCAAAGGGGGCAGACTGTAAATCTGCTGGCGGACGCCTTCGCTGGTTCGAATCCAGCCCTCTCCACCACTTTTTCTAAACCGCGGGGTGGAGCAGTTCGGTAGCTCGTCGGGCTCATAACCCGGAGGTCGTGGGTTCAAATCCTACCCCCGCAACCAATGCCACCGTAGCTCAGAGGTAGAGCACCTGCATGGTAAGCAGGTGGTCATGGGTTCGATTCCCATCGGTGGCTCCATTGCGAAGAGCCAAGAGCCGCAAAAGGTTTGCGGCTCTTTTTCTTTCTGAATGGCAATTTTCAAACTGGGTGGCAAGGGGAAATGGATTCGGGGGTTCTTAGTTCTTTCTGGCCTGCTCTAATCTGACGTTGGGAAAGGATTAAGCCAGTGGAAAATGTGGCTTTTTCCCCGTCGCCAGTGGTAAGTGAGTTGCTTTGATAGAGCAGGAAAATGCTGCTGAGCAGCAGGAATCATTTGGAGTTTGTGGAAACAGACTAGGGTCAGGTAGGTGCTTTTCTGGCGGTTTTTGGGAAGGCTCAATGTCATTAAAAGCGGGTTGCCCCGCTGCACGGATAAACTTTTTTGGGGGGTAGATTTGGTGGCCAAGAAGAAATTCGAGCGGACGAAGCCACATGTGAATATCGGGACGATTGGGCACGTGGATCATGGCAAGACTACTTTGACGGCAGCGATAACGCGCTGTTTAGCGAGCGTGGGTCGGGCGGA
>DUQP01000004.1 GCA_012837735.1 Bacillota bacterium | reverse complement strand
CCAGGGCGCCCCCGGCCAGCCCATTTATGCCGGTTTTTCAGTTTTGTCCAATACCTTGTCAACTCCGGACAGTTCTTCCGCCAGTTTGACCTTGTGCGGTAGATTACCCTCACGCAGCAACATAATCCGCATCGCCTGCGGCGAACCGGCCCCATGCATCGATTCTGCCAGCGCGGTGCCGCCGGTCATGTTCTCGATCAGGCGAGCCATGCGGATGCGCACCTCGGTCGGCACATCAGCCCGGCCGCGGAAATACTTCTCAACATACTGCCCGATCTCCGGGTGCCGGAAATCGGCCTCCGACGGCAGCGTGGCAATGAAACCGCCCGTAATATCATGTGCCAAGCGGCAGATCTCATAGATGTTCTTCGTCACATTCAACTTCGTGATGTTTGCCAGCATGGTATCCACATAATAGGAACCACACGGCAATGGACGGCCTTCGGCCGAACAAGCGATGGATCCCGTATACAATGTTTCCGCCAAATGGATCATGTCCACGATCTTATCGCGGATGTGTGATGCCTTCTCAACGCCGTTGTAGTAGGCCATGGCGGAACAAGCGCCGATGATGATATCGGCCAACCCGACCTTGCACCCGCCGTAGTTCTGGCGGTGGTAGGCCGCAAAACGCTCCACGAATAGACCAGCAAAGTCCGTCTCGCCGCACATGAACACGCGCTCCCATGGTACGAACACATCGTTCATGACCGTCAGGGCTTCCCCGCCGACCATGCCGAAGCGCCCGTTGCCGGCATCAATGCCACCCTGGGCCTTGCGCAGATCGTTCGTCTGGCGGCCAAAGATGTGGATGACGCCCGGGGCATCGACCGGAATGGCACAAGCTACAGCGTAATCCGCATCATCCGGACCCAGCGCAGTGGTGGGCATGACGATGAACTCGTGTGAGTTCACGATCCCGGTCTGGTGCGCTTTCGCACCCCGCACCACGATACCATCCGGGCGTTTTTCCACCACGCGCGTGTATAGATCGGGATCGGCCTGCTGGCTGGGCTTCTTGCTGCGGTCACCCTTCGGGTCCGTCATTGCCCCAGCACACATCAGATCGTTCTCCTGCACATATTCCAAGTATTTCTTGATCCGGTCGTGGTATTCGGTCCCATACTTCTGGTCGATCTCATATGTGACCGTATAAAGGGCGTTCAAGGCATCGAAACCCACGCAGCGCTGGAAGCAGCTGCCGGTCCGCTGACCGATCATGCGCATCATCTTGACCTTCTTGACCAAATCCTCCGTACTCTGATGGATATGAGTAAAGCGGTTGATCTTTTTCCCTGTCAAAGATGATTCCACGACCATTAGATCCTGAAACACCGGATCATGCGCCAAATGATATGTCATGGCTGCGCTTTCAATGTGCGGACGCAGATACGGGCTGTCGACGACGTTCTCGATGCGTTCACCCATAAAATAGACGACCGTCTTTTGCTGGCGCAGACTATCCAGGTATTCCTCCCGGGTCTTAAGAGACATCCGTAGTCACCTTTCTTTCGCCGGCCAGTCCCATCTTCTCGATGTTCTTGTTGCAGAGCTCCTGCAGAGCAGCCAGCTCCTTCTTCCCGGCGTCAGAAGCGAAGAGGTGACGGAAACGCCGCTGGACTTTCAGGTACTCCTCAATCGGCTTTACCTCACGGATTTTGCGCACCTTGGTGATTTCGCCGTATTCGGCTTCCCAAATCGGCATCAAACCGGTCTCGACCGCCAAACGACCCACCTCAACCGTCAGGGCAGTATCAAAGCCCCAACCGATTGGGCAAGGAGCATGCACGTGAATGAACCGGCTTCCCTGGAAGGTGAGCGACTTTTTGACCTTGTTCATAAAGTCCTGCGGATAGGCGATCGATGCCGTGGCCACATACGGAACATCGTGGGCCAGAGCGATGGCCGCCAGGTTCTTCTTTGGCCGGGTCTTGCCCATCGAATGGCTGCCGGCCGGGCTGGTGGTCGTGGAGGCGTACGGCGTGGTAGCGCTAGAACGCTGCACACCCGTGTTCATATAGGCCTCGTTGTCGTAACAAATATACGTGACATTGTGGCCGCGCTCCAGCATGCCGGACAAGGCGCCAATGCCAATATCAAACGTGCCGCCGTCACCACCGATGGCCACCACTTTCGTGTCGGTGCGGCCCTGCATCTTTAGGGCAGCCTCGACACCACTGGCGATGGCACCGGCATTCTCAAACAGACCGTGAAACCAGGGCACTTCCCAACAACTCTCACCATACATCGATGTAAATGTTTCCAAACATCCCGTTGGTGAGACGACGATCACATCATCACCGGTTGCCCGGAGCATCATCCGCGTGGCCATGGCGGCGCCGCATCCGGGGCAGCCGCGATGACCGGAAGCAAATAGTTCTTTCTGGGTCATTCGACTATTCCCCCTAACTGACCAGGTTCCAGTTGATATTCACGTATTCCGGCTCCGCTGACACAGCTTCGCCAGCAGCAGCCTTCTCGGCCTTGGCGACCATCTCGGCCACGTGTTTCAGTTCTACGTCCTTCCCGCCTAGACCGGCATAGAAGGGCAATACTTGCGGAGCATTGGGCCCGTAAAGAGCCGCTTGCGTATCAATGGTCAACGGGCCAGCACCGAAACCGATCGAGATGGCGCGATCAATCACGCAAGCCACCTTGGCGTTCGCCAGCGCAGCCCTGATTTCCTCAACCGGGAACGGGCGATAGCTACGCACCTTCAATACGCCGACCTTCTTGCCCTGGGCACGCAACTCATCAACAGCCTCCTTGAGAGTACCGATGATGGAGCCCATGGCCACAAAAACGATATCAGCGTCTTCAGTTTTGTAAGACTGGGTGAGGCCACCGTAATAACGGCCAAATGTCTTCTCGAACTCCCTGGCGATTGCCTCAATCTTGGCTTTCGCACCCTGGATGGCCTCTTCGTGCAAATAACGGAATTCCATCAGATCCTTGTCGATGGAGATGCTCCCGAATGTGTAAGGCTTCTTTGGGTCCAAATGGTAAAGCGGTTTATAAGGAGGCAGGAAGGCATCGATCTTCTCCTGCTCCTCGACTTCCACCGGCTCAAATGTGTGGGAGATCGTCCATCCGTCCACACACACCAGCACCGGCAGCAACACATCGCGGTCTTCCGCAATCCGGAAGGCCTGCACATGGGCGTCGTACGCCTCCTGCGCATCTTCCACATACAACTGGATCATACCGGTATCACGGAACAAAACCGTATCCTGATGATCCGGCTGGATGTTGACCGGCGTGCCGACGCTGCGGTTCACACCCGTCAGCACCATCGGTAGCCGCATCCCCGCCACGTTATAAAGCACCTCGGTCATCAACAGCAAGCCCTGCGAAGCAGAGGCCGTGTAAGCGCGGGAACCGGCAGCAACTGCCCCCTGCGCCACTGAGGCGGCGGAAAACTCCGAGTCCACGCGCAGATACTCCGTCTTCAGTTCCCCATTGGCCACGAAATCCGCCAGGAATTCCATGATGTGGGTCTGGGGAGTAATCGGGTAGGCCGAAATCACATGCGGCCTGGCCTGCTTAACAGCAATGGCAATCGCCATGGAACCTTCAATGACAGCTTTTTTCCCCATAGCTACTTCCTCTCTTCCTCCATTGCAATGGCCTCACGTGGGCACTCATGGGCACACACGCCACAACCCTTGCAATAGTCGTAGTCAATTTGAGCGGTTTTCTCAACGATTTCGATGGAAGAATCCGGGCAATAGGTGTAGCAGATGCCGCAACCGTTGCACTTGTCTGTGTCAACGCGCGGGATAAATGTCCGCCAATGCCCGGTCTTGTTAACATAGGAACCTCCGCCAGCGCAAACTGCTCCTGCATTTAGCCTCATAGGGAAGCTCTCACCCTTTCGTAGGCAGTCGTTGCCGCCAACAAGTTCTTCTCGCCCAGTTCACCGGTGAACTTCTCCTCGATGGCCGGCTTCAGCGCATCGATAGTGATTTCGCCGGTCAAAGCCGAGAAGGCACCCATGATTGCCGTGTTGGTAATCGGCACACCGAGCGTCTCCAAGGCGATCTTCGTGGCCGGGAATGTCACTACGCGCGCTTTCGTATCAAGCCCAATCTCCTCTGGCAACAACTCGCTGTTCACCAAAATCATGCCATCTTCCCCCAGACCCTGCAGCACATCAACGATCCCGATCAAGGAGGGGTCCTGCAGGATTACGTAATCCGGATTATAGATTTTGCTGCGTAACCGGATGGGCCGATCGTCAATGCGGACGAAGGCCTGTACTGGGGCACCGCGCCGCTCCCCACCGAAATAGGGGAAGGCCTGACTGTACTTGCCGTCTGCAAAAGCGGCAATGGCAAACAGTTCTGCCGTGATCACAGAACCTTGCCCACCTCTCCCGTGGATCCTTATTTCCTTCACTTACATCACACTCCACTCGGCCGAACTTTGTTTGAATTTGGCCTCAAGATAGCGGCAAAAACCGCTTAGGTAAGAAATCCTCCTGCGCATTGCTCAAAACCTGCGGCATCAACCTCCCTTGACAGATTTCAGACCGGACAAAATTCCATCCTTACTTGGAACCTGCTTCTCCGGCCTCATCGAGCGCTTTGTAACCTAATTCAGCAGATATTTGCGCCGCCACAATTTGTATGTCCTGGACAATGTCCTTGAGACGGGCGGCAATGCGGGCCGTGGGCGCCGAAACACTGATTGCGGCCACCACCCGGCCCAGGTAATCGAACACCGGCGCACCGATGCACGACATGCCAATTTCAAAGCCTTCCAGCGATAGACCATAACCCTGGGCGCGAATCTGGGCCAACTCCCCCCGGAACTCGTCGGGGTCCGTGATCGTGGAAGGCGTAAGCGGCTCAAGACCACCAGCCGCAATATATTCATCCACCAGCCGCGGGGGCGAATAGGCCAGCAGAACCTTGCCCAGTGCCGTGGCATGGGGTGGAGAGCTCAAACAAAGGTGAAAGCGAATCATCTGATTCGACCGCTCGCCAGTCGGCACCCGCTTGTCAAGCAGAATCACCCGGCTGTCCTCCAGGACAGCCAAATGCACGACCTCCTGGTATTTTTCCACGAACCAGTCGGCGTGGTTGGCGGCCGCCTTGCGCACATCAAGCTGATTGGCAATGAACATGCCGATCTCAAACAACCTCAGCCCAAGCACATATTTGCCAGTCTCATCCTCTTTGCGCACGAAACCGCGCGATTGCAAAGTAGTGAGCAGGCGGTGCACGGTGCTCTTGGGTAAACCGGCTCGTTCACTCAATTCTGTCACACCGAGCGCTTTGCCCTCCCTGCGCAACAGCAAGAGCAAATCAAGGGCATTCGCCACCATACAAATTGTCCCGGGCTGTCCTCGGCTTGCCATACCCTTTTCCTCCTGCGTACCACGATAGCAAAGCTCCCTTTATGGGAACGCTGTTCCATGTTATCACTTGTTCGCCGGTTTCAAAGCAAAATCCTGCTAGCATTATCGGGTAAACCAGCACCGGTTTGTCGGACAAAGAAGGCGGGGGAAATATCGTGCGGGCGAAATGCTTGCCAGCAGTATTAACCAATGTTATCATTAAAAGTGTATATACACTATTATATGGTGATGGAATAATGAGACAAAAAAAAGCCCGGGCCCGGAGTCTATGCCACTGTATTAATTTAAGACGGGCCTCTACTGCGCTGACGGAGTATTACGACCAGCTGTTGCGTCCAGGCGGACTGACGGTAAATCAATATTCTTTACTGAAAAACTTGCATCGCTTGGGTGTGTGCAGTTTGAGCGAATTAGCGCAATCTGTCGGCCTGGAACGGACAACACTGGTGCGCAACATGAAACCCCTTTTCAAAAAGGGTTTAGTGGCGGATATTTCTCCGCAAGGAAGTCGGAATCGCCAAATCCAGGTTACGGCGGCCGGGAGACAGGCGCTGGATCTTTGCGCACCTTTATGGGAAAAAGCACAACAGGGAGTGGAGCAAAGAATTGGTTTTGCAAACATAATACTCCTGATGCAATTGCTTGCTGAAATCGAAGGCATTGAAATTTTTTCAGTTTAGTGTGCATATACACACAAGGAGGGGCTGATGTCTCTCACCGAGGAAATAAAAAGCTACGCTTTAGATCTGGGTTTTTGCCGGGTCGGCTGCACTCCGGCTGACAACTTGGCTGATTATGCTGATATCCTGCAAGCAAGAAAAGCGCATTATGATTTTTGGATCCGGGAACCGCACGGTCTTTTGCAAGGCGCACAGCCAAACACGCTTATGCCTTCCGCCAAATCAGTGCTTGTTCTGGTATGGGATTACTTGCCAAAACCCTGACCGATAAAATCGGACGTATTTATCTGTCTCGGTCATATAATCCGCCCGAAAACGAATTAATGGTGCCAGAATCAAACTAATGGAGGAGTTCCTGGTTGCCAGGGGATGCAATGTGGATAGGCAGATTAAAGTACCCGCGCGTTGGGCGGCTGCCAAGTCTGGCGCAACCACATTTGGGAAAAATACTTTTGCGTATGTTGAAGGGATTGGTTCGTTTGTCGTGATTTATACGCTTGTGATTGATCAAGAACTGGAATACAACCAGCCAACCATGGATTGCCATTGCCCTCCGCATTGCCGGGCTTGTATCGATGCCTGCCCCACCGGAGCGATTTATGAACCATTCAAACTCGACCCAGAACGATGTCTGGGATTCAATGCCTGGATGAGGCAAGAAAAAAACCGTATCCCTACTGTAATTCCCAAAGAAATACGCGCAAAAATGGGGACACGCGTGCACGGTTGTGATTTGTGCCAGGAAGCCTGTCCGAAAAATCACCAGAAGTTGCAGTCGCATTTGCCGGAGGATGAATTCCTGGAGGAAATTGCTATGAATTTTACCCTCGCCAAAATGCTCCCAATGCCCGAGGACTTTTTTCCGCAAGAACGTTCAACCCATTATGTACAACTATATCGCGGATTCTAAGTACTTCAAAAGGAACGCCGCCATTGCCCTTGGCAACAGCGGTGATCGGGATATGCTTCCGCACCTGGAAAAAGCTTTGCATGATGAAGATGAATTGGTCCGCATGCACGTTGCCTGGGCAATCGGGCGTCTGGGAGGAAATGAAGCCAAACGCATTTTGTTAAGCCATTTGGAGAGAGAAAAATCCGACCAGGTTAAGGAGGAAATTACCTCTGCCCTGGGCGGCTAATAGCAATTTCGAAAAATTGCGTTAAGAAGACGACCGGCTGCTCAGATATCCATCAGCACGCCGGCGTTCACATTTACCTTCTCCGGGTCCATCTCCAGATGGCGCATGCAGGCAATGCTCTGGGCGGCGAAGGCCTCGTTCAACTGATGATGTCCATATCAGCAACCGTCAAACAGGTCTTGGCCATCACCTTGGGTACGGCCGGCACGGGTCCAATCCCCATGATGTCTGGTTCCACGTTGGCGCTGGCCAGCCGACCACCCCCGCCATCGGCTTTTTGCCCAAACCGGCCGCTTTTCCGCCGCCATCACGACGACGGCCACCGCTCCATCGTTAATCTGGCTGGAGTTACCGGCGGTCACGCGGCCATCTTTTTGTCTCGGTAAAAAATCAACTAAAGACCTCAATCAGACCGTCTTGTGCTATGTAGATGCATAAAGGCCGACTAGTGTTAATTCTATCAACTCGACTTACACACAAAGAAACCAAGGGGACGGTTCTCGTGGTTAATTATTGTGAAAAAGGGACCAGCCGAACTGTCCCTACGGTTTAACGTGCTGAAAGGTAGAGACATCAGCTTTCATAGAATCGATATCGCTCCTCATAGAGTAAAATCGCTTTTCATGAAATCGATTTATTGAGGGCTTCCATAACACTTGCTCCGTACCAACGCCACCTTGCTAATCATATAACAATTTGGATATGGCACATAGAAACTTGACATAGAGGTTGATTACCTATTTAATTGTAGTCAGAGGCTATAGGGCTAATGAAAAGCCTAATTAAAAGCCTAAGGGAAAATTTAATGAAGGCAAGGTATCTGCAGAAGATGCACAGTTAATTCACTTTACTAGAAAATGTAGTTTTGGATAAGCCGTTGGGGAACGGCTTAGTAAACATGCATTTTTTCCTGTGAGTGGATAGTATTCACTTCTGCAGATAGCTTTCGACAACTATATTTTGCTGTAGATGCCGTTGCCTGAGAGTATTATACTTTTCGGCCTAAGGCCATGGGCAATAGAAGATATAGTTGTTTTGTATGGTTAAGGTCTGCAAGGATACTATCCTCTCCGGTAAATTTCGGAGGGGTTTTTTCATGTTGTTAGTAGAATGCCGAAATCTAAAAAAGTCATATGGAGATCGCCTTATTTTAGATATTGAAAACCTATGCATATATGATCAAGATCGCATTGGTATTGTGGGATTAAATGGGGCAGGAAAAACAACTCTATTGAATCTTTTGAGCCAAAGAATAGAACCCGATGAAGGATGGGTGAAACTTTATGGGAAATGCTCCTATATCTCCCAATTAGAGCCCCCTGAGGAAAAAACAATACAGCAAGAGATGGCTTCAAAATTTAAAGTTCACCGAACCTATCGGGAGAGCATGAGCGGAGGAGAAAAAACCCGCTTTAAGCTAGCGGCTAGCCTAAATCATAATAATGCTATTATTTTCGCTGATGAACCTACTAGTAATATGGATATAGAAGGGATTCAATTAGTCGAAAACTCCTTAGCCAAATTTTCTGGGGCCTTAGTCCTGATCTCTCACGATCGAGATTTGTTAGATAGCCTTTGTACCAAAATAATTGAAATAGAAGGAGGGAGAATCAAAACCTTTTCCGGTAACTACAGTAAATATATTAGGCAAAAGACTGGAGAGCGTGAGCTAGCTCAATTTGAATATGAGCAATATGTTAAAGAAAAGAAGAGACTAGAAAGGGCCATAATATCTATAAGAGAAAAAGTAAAATCAATGCGAAAGACTCCTCGAAGAATGGGTAACTCTGAGGCTAGACTCCACAAGATGGGCAATCAAAAAGCAAAAGCTAATTTGG
>DUQP01000003.1 GCA_012837735.1 Bacillota bacterium | reverse complement strand
GAATTGGCACGCTTACGACCTGCGGAGTGTCTGTTTGAACCAGGCCTGGAAAAGGAACAGGACTTGATCCGGGACGTAACGATGCCTCCGCAACCGTATCAGAGCTGGTCATTCCACGCCGGGACAGGCTATCAGATCTTGCAGGAGCAATTCGGCACGGCTTCTTTGGCCGGCTTTGGTTGCGAAGGATTGAGCGCAGGGATCAAGGCTGCAGGTGCGGCCTTACACTATATCAAAGACAACTACCGGCAAGCCCTCTCCCATATAACGGCATTGCGCCACTACAGCGTCGGGGACTATATGTTGCTTGACGCCCAGACGCGCCGCAACTTGGAACTGGTGGAACGCATGCATGGCAAGGGGAAATCCGGAACATTGTTGTGGGTGTTGGATGAGACTGTCACTGCCCTGGGGGCAAGATTGTTGCGTGGGTGGGTGGAGGCTCCTTTGGTATCTTTGCCCCTCATCCAGGCCCGACATGATGCGGTGGAGGAAATGCTAGTGGATGAGGTTGGTCGGGCCGAATTGCGCGAAAGCCTGGAGAAGGTTTATGATCTGGAGCGATTAACGGCCCGGACGGCCTGCGGCAGTGCCAATGCCCGGGATTTGTTGGCGTTACGGGACTCTTTGCGGGCGTTGCCGGAAGTAGCGCAAGTAGTCGGTCGCTGGCATAGCCACCGTTGCCGTGAGCTGTTGACAGAGTTGGATGAGTTGCCGGAAGTAGCGGAGTTGTTAGAAAGAGCTATCAACGATTCTCCACCGCTGACGATCACGGAAGGTGGAGTCATTAAGCAGGGCTATGATAGTGAAGTAGATCGCCTGCGAGAGATCCAACGGCAAGGCAAGGATTGGATCACTATTTTTGGGCAACGGGAACGAGAGCGGACCGGGATCAAATCACTCAAAGTAGGCTATAACCGCGTCTTCGGTTATTATCTCGAAATTACCCACGCCAATAGCGATCTGGTTCCTGATGATTATATCCGCAAGCAGACGCTGGCCAACTCGGAACGCTATATCACGCCGGAGTTGAAGGAACAGGAAGACTTGGTGTTGGGAGCAGCGGATCGGTTGTGTAAATTAGAATATGAACTGTTCATAAGGGTGCGCGAACAAGTGGCCCTGGAGGCGGCCCGGCTGCAGAAAACGGCGCGGGTGGTGGCGGAGTTGGATACACTGGCTTCCTTGGCGGAAGCAGCTGCCCGCCATGGTTTCGTCCGGCCCGAGGTTGATGCCGGTAACCGGTTGGAGTTGCTGGGCAGTCGCCACCCTGTCTTAGAGCAGACTTTGGGGGCGGGAGCATTTGTCCCGAATGATTGCTATTTGGATCAAGAGCATCAGGTTATCATTTTGACCGGGCCGAACATGGCCGGCAAATCAACCTATTTACGTCAAGTGGCTCTGGCGGTCTTAATGGCCCAGATGGGCAGCTTTGTCCCGGCTGATCAAGCGCGTATTAGCCTGGTGGATCGGATCTTCACAAGAGTAGGGGCTGCTGATGACCTGTCGCAGGGCCAGAGCACATTCATGGTGGAAATGCACGAGGTGGCCAATATCCTGAACAACGCCACTGAGCGCAGCCTGGTGATATTGGATGAGGTGGGACGGGGCACCAGCACGTTTGATGGTTTGAGTATTGCCTGGGCGGTTGTGGAGGCGATCGCGGGACCAAACGGGATCGACGCCAAAACGCTGTTTGCCACGCATTACCACGAATTGATTCAGTTACAGGATTTATTGCCGGGTGTGCACAATATGAGTGTGGCGGTGGTAGAAAGCGGGGGAGAAATCAGTTTCTTGCACAAAATTATCCCCGGGGGGTCCGACCGGAGTTATGGCATTCAGGTGGCGCGCTTAGCCGGTTTGCCCGGCCCGGTGGTGACAAGGGCGCAACAGATTCTCGAAAAATTGGAAGAGAACGCGCTACCAGAGTACAATCATGATCAACAACTGCGATTCCAGGCTTTGCTGGAGAGTGCCGTCGCCAGTGAAGATAATTCTTTGATCACGGAGTTGGCTTGTTTGGATTTGGACAATATCACTCCCCAACAGGCTTTGAATCTGTTATATGATTGGCAACGGCGGGCCCAAAGGAGTGGGGATTGATGGCCATTGTGCTTTTGGACGAACTGACGTGCGACAGGATCGCCGCTGGCGAAGTGGTGGAACGGCCGGCTTCTGTTGTCAAGGAGCTTGTGGAGAATGCTCTGGATGCCGGTGCCACGCGCATCGTGGTGGAGCTGCGAGACGGTGGTCGGACCTTGGTGCGGGTGAGCGATAATGGTGGGGGGATGGATGGCACCGACGCAGAGTTGGCATTTCGGCGGCATGCCACGAGCAAAATCAAGGACTGGTCAGATTTAAATGGGATAGGGACGCTTGGCTTCCGGGGCGAAGCTCTGCCAAGCATCGCTTCTGTAGCACGGGTAACTCTCACTACCAAGCAACCGGGGGAACTGGTAGGAACAATGGTAGGAGTGGTGGGCGGTGGAAAGCCAACGGTACGGCCGGAGGGCTGTGACGTGGGCACGACCGTGACGGTACGGGATCTGTTTTTTAATACCCCAGCCCGGCACAAACAATTGAAATCCAGCGCGGCTGAGCAGCGTGCCATCAGGCGTTTGATGACTGGCATAGCCCTTCTCCATCCCGAGGTGGCCTTTCAGCTGCGTGCCGATCAAAATCTGTTATTGCGCACGAGCGGGGATGGCGATTTACGACGGGCAGCGCTTGGGGTATGGGGCCAAGGAATGTACGGCGATCTTTTGGCCATTCAAGGGCAGGATGGCGATTTGCGCTTAGACGGTTTGGTTGGACGTCCCAGTGCGGCGCGCGGGAACAGAGATTACCAGGTAATAGGTGTCAACGGGCGCTTAGTAGAGAGTATTAGACTGCGCGTGGCTTTGGAGCAAGCATACGGCGGATTGCTGGCAAAAAACTGCTATCCGGCCGCGGTGCTGTTGTTAGCACTCCCTGCCGGATTTGTGGATGTAAATGTGCATCCCACTAAACAAGAAGTGCGTTTTGCAGATGAAAACCGCTTATTTTCACTGGTTCGCAATGCCGTCGAGGAGGGGCTGAGAGTTCACAATCTTACTCCGGGAGCGGTTATCGACCATATACCATGGAAAACCACGCTGCGCGAAACGGCAGCCAGCGCCGAACAAACCCCGGTAGTCCAAAATTTATTTGTCTCGTCAGACCGCTCTGTTAGACAGGGGCCCCCCGTTCAGGTTTTCGGGCAATTACAGGGCAAGTATATCTTGGCACAAGGTGAATCTGGTTTGTTATTGGTGGACCAACACGCTGCTCACGAACGAGTGTATTTTGAGCGTTTGATTCACCACGCGGACCTATTGCACCGACAAGAGTTATTGCTGCCCCTAACATATGAAGCCAGTGCGGAAGAAAGAGCGTTTGCAGCCGAGCAGGAAGAGGAGTTGCAGTGTTTGGGGTTTGTGATCGAGCCGTTTGGAGGGAACACACTGTTGGTGCGGGCAGTCCCATCTGTGTTGGCGGATGGATTTGGGGTAATGGACCTGCGCTTTTTATTGGACCATTTGCTCGCTGCCGATCAAGACGCTCCGTCGGGGCCAATGCCGCGCCGCTTAGTGCATCTAGCGTTAGCCGCTTGCAAAGCCGCTATCAAGGCCCGCACCGGTGTGACGAAACAGGAAGCCGGTGCGCTACTGGTGCAACTGTGGGAATGCCGCAATCCCTATACATGCCCGCACGGGCGACCGACGATGATTGAGCTGTCGATAGCTGAACTGGACCGGCGATTCGGCCGCCGGTAGGGGGTAGGTGCTTGGAAAAAACTCCTTTATTGGTATTAGTGGGACCGACCGCCAGCGGCAAAACCGCCGTCGCTTTAGAGCTGGCCGATTTGATCCCGCTTGAGATCATATCCGCCGATTCAATGCAAATCTATCGGGGCATGGATATTGGTACAGCCAAACCGGGGCGAGCGGAACGGGAAAAGGTGAGCCACCATTTACTCGATTTGCGCGCACCGTGGCAATCGTTCAGCGTGGTTGAGTACCAACGGTTAGTAACGGAGATCATTCCGCAAGTGTTGGCGCGGGGGTGTTTGCCAACGCTGGTGGGCGGCACCGGTTTGTATATCCAGGCGGTGGTGGACGAATATCGCTTTGCCCCCCAAAAGCCGGATCCGCGGGTGCGCGCAAAATGGCAAAATGTATTCCAAGAGGTGGGGAAAGAAGGGCTGCACAGGATTTTGGAAATGTATGACCCGCAGGCGGCCCGGCAAATCCATCCACACAACGTGCGACGGGTAATTAGGGCCTTGGAAGTGGCGCCCGGGTCAGGGAACAAAATCGCGCAAAAGGGTGCCGGCCGGTATGATTTGCTGATGGTTGGCTTGGAATTAGACAGAGCTTATCTTTACCAGCGCATCGATGACCGGGTAGATGCCATGTTAGCAAACGGATGGTTGGGAGAGGTCAAGCGGTTACGGCAATTGGGGGTTTTCGCCCCTGCAAAACCGGCCATGACCGCCGCGCAGGCTCTCGGTTACCGGGAATTGAACTGGTATCTGCAGGGTTGGCTTACTTGGCCTGAGGCGGTGCGATTGATAAAACGAAACACGCGGCGATTTGCTAAACGCCAGCTGACTTGGTTCCGGCGCGATCCCAGGATTAAATGGCTAAGGGTGGGAGAGAATACCAGTAATAGGCAACTGGCATTGGAAATTGCCGCAATGATTGCGAATAAATGGAAAATAAAGTACAATGGTGTTAGTCGGGAAGAGGAGAACGGTTAAGCGGAGGGAGCGCAGTGGCCAAAGCGCAATTGAATCTGCAAGATAGCTATTTGAACCAGGTTCGCAAGGAAGGCACACCCGTGACATTTTATCTCATGAATGGCTTCCAATTGAAAGGCGTGGTCAGGGGGTTTGACAATTTCACTGTCATCCTAGAGGCAGACGGTAAACAAATGCTTGTTTACAAGCATGCCATCTCTACTGTGACCCCAATGCGCCCCCTCAACCACAACTTTGCCGAGCAGGTCGACATGCGTGTGAATGAAGAAGCGCAGGTCTAGTCCGCAGTAAGAGTTAGCGTCCACCGGGAATGGTGGACGCTTTTTTATGCCCAATTTTCCGTGGGCGCCGATTGAAGGGCCGTAGGCACGCCTGTTGCCCCCTGTCGCGTATAATGAAGCGGTCGCAGGCAGGGGGTGTATCATGTCAAGGAACGAAATGCCTGAGCAACAGGCGCCGAACAGTGTGGAGGAGGTCCTGGAACTTTTAGAAGCGGGGTCGATTACCCCGGCTGAGGCTTTTGAGCTGTTTCGGCAGGTCGATAGCGTGGTAGCGAAACGCGTGAAAGCGAGCACGGAACCGCAGCCCGGTTTGCCGCCGGCCATGGAAGAATTAGATGATTTGATTGGATTGACTTCAGTAAAAGCCCTAGTCAGAGAGCTGCAAGCGTTTGTGGAGATTCAACGCCGCCGCGCAGCTATGGACTTGGCGGCGGAGCCCTTAGTTTTGCACATGGTTTTTAAAGGCAATCCCGGTACCGGAAAGACAACGGTGGCGCGGATACTGGGTCGCATATTCCGGGAGATGGGAATCCTGCCAAAAGGTCACCTGGTGGAAGTGGAGCGAGCCGATTTAGTGGGGGAATATATCGGTCATACTGCGCAAAAGACGCGGGAACAGATAAAAAATGCTCTCGGCGGTGTGTTGTTCATCGACGAGGCTTACTCGTTGGCACGCGGAGGGGAAAAGGATTTTGGTAAGGAAGCAATCGACACGCTGGTGAAAGCGATGGAGGACCACAAGGACCATTTATTAGTCATTCTGGCTGGCTATTTGCAGGAAATGGAATGGTTTATTCGCAGCAACCCGGGATTACGATCCCGCTTCCCGATTCACATTAACTTCCCTGATTACACAGTAGACGAATTATTGGCCATTGCCGATCAGATGCTGAGAGTCCGCCAATATCGGTTGACACCCCAAGGGCGCGAAAAGCTGGTGCAGATTCTTCAAGAACGGCAGCAGTCGTCCAGCGCTGATAAGGGAAACGCCCGCGATGTAAGGAATATCATCGAGGCTTCCATTCGCCGGCAAGCGTTGCGATTGTTTGAAAAAAAACGGCTGACCCGTGAGGAATTGATCATGATTGCACCAGAGGACATCGAGGAGGTGTCCTAAAGTTGCCCGATTGTCTTATTATTGGCAAAACTAACGTTGGCAAGAGTCTTTTTTTGGTGAATTATGCTGCTCACTTGGGCGTGCGCGAATTAGCATTGGAACGCCGCTATCGGGATGGGCGGATTGAGTATTTAAAGTTGACTTTGACGGAAGCGCGCCGGAAGCTGGTGGATGAAGTACCACATTGCACTCGGTATTTGGACACCATCAATCTGTTGATACCGGGTGGGAAAGGCAAGCGGAAAATTGCCCTTACGGACAGTTGTGGATTGACCGATGATATTCACGGTGAGGAAGATGTGCGGCGGGCAATGGCATCCACATTGGCCCGCCTGCGCGCGGTGGAAGTTGTGTTACATATGCTGAGCGCACCCATGGTGGGGGAGGCGCCACCCAGCCAAGCTGTGAGTGAACTTGATCGCCAAATCGCCCGGTTTGCTTCATTGCGGAGTCATTACGCCCTTTTGGCCAACAAGATGGATTTGGACCATGCCAAACAGGGACTGGCGCGCCTGCAAAAAGAATTTGCCGGACACCGCGTGATACCGATTTCCGCCCTGGAGCGGCAGGGGTTCCGGGAGGTGAGCGCATTTGTGTTCCATGCCGCTCGTTGAAATCGGACGTTTCTTGGCTGTGTTTTTCTGTGGACTGGCAATCAAGTTGTTAGACGACTTTTTGGACCATCAAAAAGATGCTTTATGGGGGCGCTGGAACTGGGTGGAACGGTTAGGGCCGGCCACGGCGGTGTATGGTATGGCTGCTTTGGCAGTAGCTTGTAGTCTTGACGCCCAGCAGGCCTTACCACTGTTCTGGGCGGCTTACGCTTTGGGCATGGTGTCAGCACCGGCAGAACGCTATCCGTCCGGGACGAGCGCCTGGATGGAAACGATCTCCTGTTTGGTTTTCTGCGGCTTTTGCTTTGGTCTCCAGCATACAACCTTTGCCCTTTTTGCTTTAATGGCAGTCCAGTGTATCGATGACGTGATGGATAGTGAGCAAACACCGGTTTGTGCGGCATGGCCGCTGGTTGGTCATATGGTTGGCCGGGGTAGCATGTGGGATCGGGTGACAATGACGGTAGTTGGTTCGCTTTGTGGCGGGATGGCGGTGCTACTGGACCCAATGGCCACGGGGCGCGTGGGTGCGGCAGCCGTTTTAATTTGGGTCATGGCGAGAATGGGGGAACGGCTTGGGTGGAAAAAAAGCGGGGAGGTGGAAAAATGACAGTAACCAGCACGTTTGTTGCTCTTGGTATTGGATTTCTGGCCGGTTATCTTTGCGGGAAGGCGACGGGGAGCAAGTGTGGTTATGCGTTGGGGCAAGCTGAGAGCCCAATCATTTTACGGCACCGGGGATTAGAAGAGGGTGTGTGCCCAATCTGCGGCAACCCTGCGGCAGACGGGCCTGCTGGGTTGTGGTATAATACGCGTGAATTGACTGGGCAGGAGGTTATGGCGCGTGGGTTGGCAGGAGTTGTTTGCGATCATGAAAAGTGATTTAGAAGGCCGGGGTGTGACAGTGCCACCGCCTCTGTTAGGATTGGCTTATGAAACGGCGCAAGCCGTTTTGCCCCGGTGGGCAGACATTGATGCCAGAGCCCGCTGCAACTTTGCCCGGGTATTACGGGCATTCGGAGAGGCCAGGCTTTCCGAATTATCATTTGCCCCCACGACGGGATATGGTTACAACGACCTGGGGCGAGCGCAACTGGAAAAATCGTTCGCCAGCGTCTTCGGCGGACAGAGCGCATTAGTGCGTTCCCAGATTACTTCCGGGACACATGCCATTACCCTGGGTTTGTTTGGCAATTTGCAGCCAGGGGACCAGTTGTTGTCAGTAGGGCCGCCGTATGACAGTCTGCAAACGGTAATTGGTCATCACATGGACAAGCCTGCCAGAGGCGCCCTGGTTGAGTTGGGGGTAGCCTACCGGGAATCTGCCTGGGGAGAAAATGGATTGCCAGATGAGGATGATCTGGCTAGGTGTTGCACCGATCAAACGGCACTGGTATTTATCCAGCGTTCGCGCGGTTATCAAACGCGCCGGTCTTTGCCTATGGCCGTAATAAAAAGACTAGTGGCTGTGGTGCGGAAGCACGCGCCGCAGGCAGCAGTGATGGTTGATAATTGTTACGGGGAATTTGTGGCCGAAGTGGAGCCGGGACACGTCGGAGCTGATTTAGTAGCCGGTTCTTTGATAAAAAACCCGGGCGGAGGATTAGCTCCCACAGGGGGATACCTGGTGGGAAGGGAAGATTTGATCGCCGGAGCGGCAGCCCGGTTGACGGCGCCCGGTTTGGGAGCCGCGCTAGGGGCCACCATCGGCACAGAGAAGCGCCTGATGTTTCAAGGGTTGTTCCTGGCGCCGGCTTTAGTAGGGGAGGCTTTAAAGGGGGCTGTGTTCGCAGCGGAATTTTTCCAACGGCTCGGTTTTAAAGTAGATCCACTTCCCGAACAAGATCGCGCTGACATCATCCAGGTGATCGAATTAGGCCAGGAAGAATTTGTGACTGATTTTTGTCTGGGCGTACAGCGGGCAGGAGCGGTGGAATGGTGGGTGCGGCCGGTAGCGGGCGATTTGCCAGGTTATGTTGATCCGGTACTGATGGCTGCCCCTACATTCATTCAAGGGGCATCACTAGAACTGAGCGCCGATGCACCATTGCGCCACCCGTATCGGGTTTATTTGCAAGGGGGCCTGCAGGCCAGCCAGACGATTGCAGCATGCCTCAGTGCGGCTGCGCAAATGGGCCTTTAGAGGCATTTAAGAGATCTGGCGGAAAACCCCGACCACTTTGCCCAGTATTTGCACGTCTCGCGTTAAGATGGGAGCAAAGACGGGATTTTCCGGCTGTAAACGCACGTACCCGTCTTCACGGAAAAACCGCTTCACAGTGGCTTCATCTTCCAGCAAGGCTACCACGATCTCACCATTTTGGGCTGTGGGTTGTTGGCGTACGATCACTAAATCCCCGTCCAAAATTCCTGCTTCAACCATACTGTTCCCGCGCACTTTCAATATAAACAGGTCTTGTCCGTAACGGGCCATATCCCGTGGAATAGGGAAGTAGTCTATAATGTTTTCCACTGCCGTTATCGGTTGGCCGGCAGTGACCTCGCCTATAACCGGCACCAAGTATTGTTTTGGCGGAGGAGTCTCCACCAGTAATTCCATTGCCCGCGGTTTTGTGGCATCCCGCCGTAATACTCCCTTTTCTTCCAGTTTCTGCAGGTGGCCGTGCACAGTAGAACTAGAAGTCAAGCCCACGGCGGCACCGATTTCTCGCACCGATGGGGGATAACCCTTCACCCGTATTTGCTCTTGAATGAATGCCAAGATTTGTTTTTGCCTTTTTGTCAGGTGAGGCATCAAGGCCTAGCACCTCCTGCCATTCTTTTTCCAGTATTATAACACGCTGGCGTGGCAAATTCAAACAAATGTTCGCTAAAACGCTTGACAAACAAACGGGTGTTCGCTTAAAATATGGATACCGAACATATGTTCCCGGAGGTGTCCTAATATGATCAACCAACATGAATCAATCTTTCTAGGCATGATTGGTTTGTTGTTAGGGCCAATACTGGCCACAATTTTGCTTATCGGTCCGATCGGCCTGGAACGAAATGTTGCGGTGGCCTTCGGACAAACAGAATTTGTCGAAGTGCGCGTGCGGCCTGGAGATACCGTCTGGGAGTTGGTGGCCGAGCATTATCAAGGAGAAAGGCCGATTCGGGCTGTGATAGAGGATGTGCGGAATTATAATAATCTCCAGGACTTGAATTTATATCCGGGCCAGGTAATTTGCTTGCCGGTATGAGTAAAAAGGGAGATGACAGCCGGGGCAGAAACCCCGGTTGTTTTTTTGGGGTTTTTTGCGAATTCGGTTATACTGGTAATGTTGGCTTTTAACGCCAGGAGGTGGGGCGATGCAGGGCAATAGTCTGCGCGGTTATTTGTTGGCCGGACTGGGGGGAGCCTGCTGGGGAACGCTGGGAGTGGTCGTGAAACAATTTTATGCTATGGGATTTGCCTCGTTACAGGTGGCGTCATTGCGCTTAGGGGGAGGTGGCCTGTTGTTGAGCCTCGTTTTGGTCATCATCAAGCCTGGACTCCTGAAGGTGCGCTGGAGGGATATCCCGTTTTTGTTTATATATGCCTTGACGAGCGTGGCGCTTTTTAATCTTTGTTATTTCACATCTATGCAGTATGGGACGGTGACTATGGCGGTGATGCTGCTGTATACCGCCCCAGCCTTTCTAGTCGTGCTGGCCTTCTTTATATATCGAGAGTCGATCACACCGGTGAAACTGGCAGCGCTTTTTCTTACATTGGTCGGGTGCGCATTGGTGGTGAAGGCTTATCAGGTTGCCAATTTATCCGTGAACAAAACCGCCATTCTGTCCGGTCTTACGCTGGTTTTTTTTACTGCCTATTTAGTTTATTCGGGAAAAAGGCCGTACAAGATTATGATCCATGGACGATAGTAGTATATAATTTAATTTTCGGCGGCGCCATTTTAACGATTGTCAGCTTATTGTGGGAACCGAGCATGTCGTTTGGCAAATTGTCTGGTACCTGGCCACAATTATTGTTTTTGGTCTCCGTGCCGACTATTTTCGCTTATATTGCCTATACCAGCAGCCTGCGCTATATCGAAGCGAGCCGCGCGGCGATCGTAGCCAATACGGAGCCGGTGGTAGGGGTTTTGACGGCAGTCGTGTTCCTAAAAGAGATAATGGATTGGCCCCAAGTCTTAGGAGTGTTGATAGTGATGAGTGGTGTGCTGATCCTACAAATGGGAAGCCTCTGGCGCCCACGCTGGCTGAGGCTGGCTAAGCATTCTTAGAAAAAACTTCCGATAATAAACATTATGTAACATAAATCAAAAAAAAATAGCACCGGCGCCAATCGCAATGGTCGTGTTTTTTAATCATCAGCGACCTCAACACATTTTCACCCCAGTTCTATCTCCTCAGCGGGGATTTTTCTGCTATGGCTTGTTATAGAGCTGCAACGCGGAGATTGTGCCGATCCAATCCATGTAGCCAGGATGCCCGCTCCAGTGGGGTGTTTTTTACCTCCCCCACCCTCTTTTGCTTGGATTTCCGGTGCCAGCAGGGAAACTGCGCTCCAGTCAAGAACTGTTGGCGAAAATCAAGTAATGGAGTCTGTTATGAAATTAGACATCAATACCAACAGCCGCTTGACTGGTTCGCTCTTGGCTGTCAGCGCCTACGTCATGTGGGGCTTTTCCCCGGTTTACTGGAAGTTATTGGGGCATATGCCGTCTGTTGAAGTGTTAGCCCATCGATTTATTTGGTCCTTCGTTTTTATGATTGTCGTACTTTTGGTGACCCGGAAAATGGGTTCGTTCTGGGCTGAATGCCGAGCGCTGTGTGCCCAGCCAAAACAGGCACTCTTGGTCTTTTTGGCGGCGGTGGTCGTGGCCGGAAACTGGTACCTCTTTATTTGGGCCGTGAGTGTAAACCAGGTTTTGGCTGTCAGCCTCGGTTATTACATAAATCCACTGATCAGCGTGATGTTCGGGATCTTGCTCTTAAGAGAAAGGCTTTCCAATTGGCAGCTGGTGGCGTTGGCGCTGGCGGTTTTCGGCGTTCTCTATATGATCATCAGCGTTGGTTCGGTGCCCTGGGTGGCATTGGCCCTGGCAGGCACCTTCGCCTTGTATGGATTATGTAAGAAGCTGGTCGGACTGAGTCCAGCCGCCAGCATCACTCTGGAGACGATGATCATTACCCCCGCCGCCCTTTGGTACCTCATCCCCCGCCACCTGGCTTCTTTTTACAACGGCGACCCCGTGACAGCCGGTCTCTTGGTGGGTTCTGGTGTCGTCACGGCGCTACCATTGCTTCTATTCGCGGCCGGCGTTAAGCAGATTCCATTGTATCTGGTCGGATTCCTGCAATATATCGGGCCGACGATCGTTTTTTTGCTGGGCGTGCTCCTGTATAATGAACCATTTGGCAACGAGCATTTGATTGCTTACCTGTTTATTTGGGCTGCTTTGCTGATAATCTCATTTTTGAACCTGCAGATACTAAAAGAAGAGCGGGTAAAAGCCTAGATTTTGCCCGCTTGGCGCAACTGCTGCAAAATCTCGCGCGTCTTCGGTGTCATCGTTAGTGAAGACAATTCCGCAATATCCAGCCAGCACGCTGCAGCGACATCGGAAGCCGGCAGTGGTTCGCTTTTTCCAAGGCAGGTGGCCACGAAATCGACTAACACATAATGATACCGCACTTTGTTTTGTTGATCGAACTCGATGCTGTCAAAGACAGTGGCCAGGCCTTCAATGGATATTTTTAGCCCACATTCCTCCTGCACTTCACGGTGCGCACATTCCTCCAGTGTCTCTCCTAACTTCAATCCCCCGCCGGGAATACTCCAGTACCCGCGGTAGGGTTCACTGTCTCTTTTCACCATTAAAATGCGGCCATCATGCGGATGTTTTATTACCACCCCAACACCCACTAATGGTTGTTGAGGATAGCTTTTGCCCATTTTACAGCCTCCTTCTACGCTTGGCCGCGGTGCGTGACTTCCGTTTGCGCGGGGCCACCAGCAGTCCTTCCAGCATGTGAATTACTTCGTCTGTGGAACCCTCTCCGGTGTAGATCAATGGTTCACAGGGAAACTGATCCAATAGCTGCCGCACTTGTTGGGCAGATTTCATGATTGCCAACAAAGCTGTTTGGATTTCTTTTTGGTGCGTCCAGTGGTTCGTACTCGCAGTGAGTTCATCATCTGGGAACAGCCCTGAAGTCATTTGGCTGTCTGCACCTTTTTTCTTTTGTTGTTTTTGCAAAAGAACAGAGGCATGGAATGCTTTTTGATATATTTCTTCCATTTGTTCGGAGATCAAACCGGCCCGCAGAAAATACGTCAAGTTAGCAACCCCCACAAAAGTTCTGTTGAGGATTGTTCTGACAACGAATGTCAATTCCTGCCGAGAAACGTGGCTTTCAGCCGGTGAGCGGAGAATTCAGAAATGCAATGCACAAAAAAATGGCGTACCACACAAGGTGTCGCCTTTGTACCCGCATTATTCTAAACATATCGGCGTGTTTGCGCGACACAATATGATGTGAGGAGGTGAAATTCCCTTGGTTGCTCAATTTACCAATCAACCGCTTTTATCACCTGAGTTGCGGGATCGTTTCAAGTATGAAATTGCCGAAGAGCTCGGTGTTCTGCCCCAAATTGAGAATGGCTATTGGGGCAATGTTTCGGCTCGCGACTGCGGTCGTTGCGGTGGCCGCATCGGTGGGAATATGGTGAAGATCATGATAAAATACGCCGAAGAAGCGATCAGCAACGGGTCATAGCCATCATCTGTAGCTAGGCGGGCTGGCGGGCCCGCCTTTTGCCTGTGTCCATATTGTATACCGCCTTCTTGAATGTATACCATCCGGTGGGGTTATGCTGTAATAATCATTAAAGGAGGTACAATTATGAACCAGGAACAAAAAGGAAAACGGGATGCGAACGGGATAATGGCATCTGTGAATCTCAGTCCTCTGGATCATTTCCAACAGAGCGTGGAAGAGTTGTCCCAAGCTGTCCAGCAGGAACATCTCAGTTCTGAACAGTCGTTGCAGGACGCCTTAGGGCAGGCATCCGCCAATATTGCCGATAGCCAAAACTTGCAGACTATCCACGATCTGTGCTTGCAATTGCAGGGCCAGATCCAGACGGGATTAAACAAACAGGAAAGTGAAATATTGTTATTGCAGTTGGAAAAACAAATTGCCCAGCAACAGACGCAAGTTAATAAACAGGTGATTGGGTCTTTGCAGCAAACAGTAACTGCCTTAATGCAATGCCAGTTTGCCACTTCCCAAAGCCAAGCACTGACCGAAATGGGACAGTTGGTGCAAACATGCCAAAAATGGCTACAGCAGCTGCCGGAAAAAAAGAAGAATATACATTAACCGCTGCGGCGCGCGGCTAAGGAACGATTGAAGGCTGCTAAAGCCGCTTCCGTTTCACCGATCCCTTCCAGGCAGGTCCCTTGGCCCCACAATAATATGGGATCATCCGGCACCAGTTTCAAAGCCAGAGTATAAAAAGCGTGGGCACGTTTGGCATCACCTTGCTGCAATAACCAGGCTGCCTTGCTTTCCAACACCAGCGGGTCTTGTGGTGCCAGTGACAAAGCGCGGTTAAGTGACTGCTCACAAGCGCGCTGATCGGATTCGCGTAAACAGACAGCGCGCAGGCGCCACGCTTCGTGATCACCAGGCGCCTGGCGCAAGGCACGCTCCAAAAGATTGCGGGCCTCGTCTGGTCTGTCCATAGCCAGCAGGCAACTCGCGGTATTGCGTAATAATTCCACATCCTCTCCTGCGATTCGCAAAGCGCGCCGATAATAACGTAAAGCTTCCGCAAATCGTTTCTGGGCTACTAGACAATACGCCAGGTTATTCATGGCTCCGGCTGGATCATTCGTATAGCGGAGGAGGCGCTGTAGGTAGAAAGTTGCCTCTCCGAAACGGCCCAATTTTGCCAACAAGAGTCCGATATTGCTCAGGATCGAAGGGTCATGGGGTGCCAACCGGAAGGCGGCAAGATAGTTCTCAAGCGCTTGTGAAAGTTGTCCACATTTTTGCTGGCAGCGGGCCAGGTCGTGCAACAAAGTAGCATCTGGTGCGCCAAATTTTATTGCTTGCTGGTAATGAGCAGTTGCGCCGGTGTAGTCGCCAAGCGCAATTGCGTTTTGGGCAGCGGCCAGGCGTAAACGGCGACTGTCCACCACCGGCAGCACCTTTGCGATTAGTTGCCGGGCCTGTGTCCAACGATGCAATCCTTGTAACGCGCGCAGGCGCCAGTAAGCAGTGTTTTCAAAAGAGGCGGTTGCTTGCGTTTGATCTGGGAAAGGCAAGTAAACTAACGCCGGGTTGTAATCTCCACAACAACATAGCAAAATGGCTAAATCTGATTGCAGTTCGGGATAGCGCTGAACATGAGCCTCTAAATGCCGTCGGCAGGCGTGTAAGTTGCCAAATAATAAAGCTGTGCAAGCGATCAAACGATGCCAGCGGACGACCAGTGAAAGACTTGTTCGTTTTTGCCCTCTCAAAGCAGACAGCACCTGTTTTTTGCTGGGAAATTTCGAATCCGGCACTAACATGCGAAACCACCCCCCATTGTTTGCGAGGGTTCATTTCGTGCAATTATCTCTCTAATCCTCCCTAAACCATAATGTTACACAAGATTACAGCCCTCTACAAAAATCTCCTTCCCTACCCTCCCCCGTCAACGGGAAAACGCCACTCCCACCATGCCGCCGATCGCCCCGGCTGCAGCCCCGATCAGTAGTTTTAAAGGTAGGGTAGCGGTTGGCAAAGCGACCATTTCAAAAGAACTTGCCAGGCCATAGCATGCCAGTACGTAAATGCTGCCAATCAAAAACCCATTTAACAATCCCGACCGTCCTTCCCGGCGGACGGCCCAAAAGGAACCGACAAAAATGCAAAACACTCCCAGAAAGCCGCTGCTTACCACCACGGCATGCTCAGGGAGCGGTGTCACAAATAATGCTATTCCTACGACGAGGCTTGTCAGGACGGTGGCTAAAAGGGCTACTCCCACTCCAGCGACCAGGGCGCGCGGACTGAAACCAACGGACGGCATTTTTGGCTTCGTGACTCGGGACAAGGGGCTCACCTCGCGATTATTTCTTATCCCATACTTACGCCCCCTGCCCTGAACTAGAACTGCGGCTCAGTACCCACCCTCCAAGAAGGCTGTCAAATGTTCTTCCCATACCATCACCTGGCTGCGCAGTTCGTGATTAGTTAAATCGATATGAATGGGGGTGATGGAAATGAGATTGTTTTTTAAAGCGGTCACATCTGAACCAGGTTCTGCATCCATATCCATGGCCTCCCCTGCCAACCAGTAATATACCTTGCCGCGGGGATCGTGGCGGCGGTCAAAGACATTTTTCCAGCGCCGTACCCCAAGTTTAGTAACAGCTACTCCCGCTATGTGAGGTAGTTCCAGGGCTGGGACATTGACATTTAACAAAGTGTGGGGCGGAATTCCCTCTCGATGTACAAAAACGAGCAGTTGACTGGCAAAACGGGCCGCGACGCGAAAATCGGGATTATCAAATTCCGCCAGGGAGATCGCTATCGAGGGAACGCCGAGCAGGGCACCTTCAATGGCGGCCGATACCGTACCGGAGTAGAACACGTCGGTGCCAAGGTTAGGACCGCGGTTAATGCCGGAAATGATGATATCCGGAGGGGCTGGCAATAAGGCCTCTACCGCCAGTTTTGTACAATCCGCTGGCGTGCCATTAATGGCATAAGCCTGCGCATGACAGTCTGGCACCTTGATCTGGTCAACATGCAATGGTTTATGGACTGTAATAGCATGTCCGGTGGCGCTTCGTTCCCGGTCTGGGGCAACGACCGTCACTTCGATATCTAGATTTCTTTCCAGGGTGCGACACAGCTCCCGTAATCCTTCTGCATGAATGCCATCGTCATTCGTCAGCAATACCCGCAATGTTCTCCCTCCTCGCTATCTTGGCCCCACCAGCCGGCAAGTTTGTTGAGGATCTCTGCCCGCGGCCCTACAAATAGATCGGGATTGGGCAAGGCCCGCAAGAATGCCCCACTATAGGCGGATTTGCCCGGGGCGGCGCGGGGATCCAGGATGATGACAGCCCCCCGGTCTTGGCTGGTGCGAATCAGGCGCCCAAAGCCTTGTTTAAAGCGCAGCACAGCCTCCGGCAAGGCATAATTGGTGAATGGGTTGTGCCCTTGTTTGGCGAGTGCCTCGGAACGGGCCGCCACTACCGGCATGCCAGGCGACCAAAACGGTAGCTTGGTCAAAACCACGCACTTGAGGGTGTCCCCGGGAAAATCCACCCCTTCCCAAAAGCTGTTGGTGCCCAATAGAATGGCCGGGGGCTGGGGGCTACTGAACTGCCGGCCTAGGGTAGTACTGTCTCCGTCTAATCCCTGTGCGGCCACGCAGGTTGGGCTGTCTTGCAACATGGCATAAAGCTGGTGAGCGGTATCTTTCAAAAGGCGGTGCGACGTGAACAGAGCCAGGATGCTGCCGCCAAATATCGGTATCAGAGCATATAGAAAGTCAGAGATCTCAGCGGCCGTCCGCCCATAGCGTGGGTCCGGCATATCAGTAGCCACACAACACAGCGCTTGCTGGCGGTAATCGAACGGCGAAGGAACGACCAGGAATTGCACTGATTCCCGCGGCAAATGGATAAGTCCCAGGCGGGAACGGAAATACTGGAAGTCGTCCCCAGCGGTCAGGGTGGCGGAGGTCAGGATCACGGAGCGAAAGCGTGCAAACAGTTGTGCCGCCAACATATCCCCCACTGCTAACGGGGCGGTGAACAAATGATAGTCATGACGATGATTATTATTGACCTCTACCCATAGCACCCAGGTATCCGGATCACAGGTCAAAAACTGCCGCAAGGCATGAGCGCATTCTCCCACGATTGCCATCGCGCGGGCCCGCGTCGGCACATGCGAGGATTTATGTTTTCCTGCTTCCGCTTCTTGATTAGAAAGCAATTCTTGCAAGACTAACAACAGGTTTGTCCCGCGCAGGTTCAAGAGCGACCAGAATGCGCTCCAATTATCATTTTCCCACAACGTGCTGTGCAAACGGGCGGTGGTAATCCCCTCTTCATTTGTCTGCCCGATCGGGGCTACCAACTCGTTGAGATGTGGTATGAACTCATGTAACAGGGCTAGGCCTTGTTTGGCGCCCAATGCTTGCAGGGCCGCTTGCAAAACACCCGTGGCGAGATGGCTGCCCAGCTGGTCTGATGCAACCCCTTCTAAGTGATGGGCCTCATCGATGATCAAACGCTCCGCTTCCGGCAGCAAGCCACCACCCATCTTCACGTTCGCCAGCAAGAGGGCATGGTTAACGATCACCAAGTCCGCTTTTTCCGCCCGGCGGCGGGCTTGGCGCACAAAACAGCGCCCTTCCCACCAAGGACAGGCTGCCCCCAGGCATATTTCCGGAGAAGATGCCAAAAGGGGCCAAACTTCCTGAATATCTATACCCTGCGCCGCCAAATGGCCGGCTAATTCCGCGCGGTCACCCGTTTCCGTACTTAATAGCCAGTCCAGCACAGGAGCCAGGGTGCCAAAGAGGTCCCCCTCCCGTTGCGACCAGCGTCGCCGACAGGCATAATTGTGGCGTCCTTTCAACAAGGCGGTACGCAAAGGGCGCGGCGAAATCTGCTGCAATAAGGGCAAATCTCTCTCCCAAATTTGCTCTTGCAGGGTGATGGTATGGGTGGAAACAATCGTTTGCTCATCGTCCACCACCGCCCGCCACAGGGCTGGGATTAGATAGGCCAGCGATTTTCCACTGCCTGTGCCACCCTCTACCACCAGGTGTTCATCTGCAGCGCAGGCGTCGGCCACCGCTGACAGAATCTTAATCTGTTCCGGGCGCGGCTCGTAATTAGGCAGCAAGCGTGCCAAGGGTGCCTCCGCACTTAACACATCCGCTGGGGATGGGTATGGCCATGCTGTTGCCAGGGTGTGGTGCGCCAAGCCTCAGTCCCCCTTCAAGCTTGCTGGTGGTTTCCCCTCAGGTTATAATGGACAAGCGGTCCCAAATCCTAAGGGCATTCTACCAGTTTGAGACGGTAAATGCTAGTTATGGGGGTGGCAAAATGGGGAATAAAAGGCTGGATGTATGTGCTACTGCGCACGAGCTCCTAGATCTTGATTTGGGCGGACGAACGGTCTTGGTAATCGATGTTTTGCGGGCCACATCGACCATGGTGACGGGGCTGGCAAACGGTGCGGCGGGCTTTTGGCCGGTAAGAACGGTCGCCGAAGCGCATGCCGCTTTCGCGGTCGCCGACCAGGAGAGTATACCTGTTTTGTTGTGTGGGGAGCGGGGTGGGTTACCGATACCGGGTTTCGATTGCGGCAACTCACCATTTGAATACACCCCGGCCGCTGTGGCGGGGCGACGTTTGATCTTTACCACTACCAATGGCACGCGGGCGCTGCGGAATGCAATGGTACAAGGAGCCGCGGAAATTCTCCCGGTTTGTTTTCTCAATGCCTCAGCAACGGCGAATTACGCTTTGCGCGCGGGCAGGCCAGTGACGATCGCCTGTGCCGGTACCGATGATCAATTTTCGTTGGATGATGCCCTTTGTGCCGGATTGTTAGTGAGCAAGCTAGCGAACAAATTTTCTGATCTGTCGGACTTGGCCATCGCCGTACGCCATTTGTATGGCGCAATGCACGGCGACCTGGTTGCCTGGTTGCAATCCTGCCGCCATGGTCAACGTTTGCTGCGGATTGGCGCCGGCGCTGACATCGCCTACTGCTCTCAATTGGACCTGTTTGATGTGGTGGCGCGTTACGGGCCAAACGGGGTTACTCTGATTCCTCCAGCTCGTTAACGCCGGCCAGATCGTTTAGAAACTCGGTAAAATCAAACCACTCTTTAATCCCTTCGCCGAGGATGCGGTGTATATCCGCCATCACGCGCCCCAACCGCTCTTCAGTTTCCAAAAATGCCTGAACGTTTTGCTTGTGCTGCATCAGCTCCACAAGCTGATGCAGCCGACCCAACTTATCTTCGGAGATTGTCTCACCCATCATCTGACGGGCTTGCAATTCCACTTGGTGGCGGCGAAAATCTGCCAACATCCGAAAAGCCGCTTCATCTTCCTGAACGTTTTTTTTGGCGGTTAAAAACGCCTGGTATTCCTTGCTTTCTGCCAAAGAGCGGGCCAGCTCATACGCCTTGTCGTAAATCAATTCTGTTCCTCCTTTCGGTTTTTGTTCTAGCAGCATAGTATTATGCTGACGGTAATATGTTGAACTAGCTTATACTTCCCCGGAGGGATGGAAAATGCTATTCAAGTTTGGCCCCCTTCGTCCCAAGGGCTCCCTGACTAACGTGTTGGTTCTGGTGGTAGTGACAGCTTTGGTGGTGCCATTCACAGTCGCCGGTTTCCAAACTGTCACTCCGCTTTCTCCAATCCCGGGCCATGATACTCCCGGAGTGGACGACAGCCCCGGTCGCGTCGTAGCGGTGACCGCTGTTCCTGGGGGTCACGACCCGGGTCCATGGAAGATCGCCCGCGATGCCGAAATCACCATTAGCCTGGCAGGAGATGTCCTTTTGGATACTAATGCCTTGCCTCATCTGTCCCTGGAGGGTTGGCGCCAGACCTGGACGACGATCGCCCCCGTATTTGGGGCAACGGATTATGCTCTGGTTAATCTTGAATGTCCTGTAGCCGACTGCGGCCAACCGATACCGGACAAAAAATTTCTGTTTCGCGCCAGTCCGGACAGTCTGGAAGGTCTAGTGGCGGCAGGAGTAAACTTGGTAACTATAGCCAATAACCATATTCTCGATTACGGCCGTGAAGCCCTGCTGGCTACTGTTCAAAACCTGGATCATTACGGGATCCGGTTCTGCGGGGCGGGGGCAGACCGCGCCGCTGCATGGCAACCATTGGAGATTACGGGAAATGGCCTACGGGGAGCCATTTTGGCTTTCAGCCAGGTAGTACCAGCCGGTTGGGCAGCAGGCGACAATACGGCCGGCATAGCCAGTGCCTATGAAATAGAAGACATGCTGGAAACCGTGGCGGCAGCTGCTGCCGGCTACGATTTTGTGCTCGTCTCCCTACATTGGGGTCAGGAAAGAGCGGCATCCCCAAGTCCGGCCCAACAAGAACTGGCGACTCGCCTTTTGGCGGCCGGAGCTATGGCGGTGGTCGGCCACCACCCCCATGTATTGCAAGGCATCCAGGCCACGGACGGTCGCTTGGTGGCATATAGCCTTGGCAATCTCGTTTTTACCGCACCGGATGGCAGTGTGATTGATGGGGCGGTTTTGCAACTGGGGATCGGCGCCGAGGGAATAAACTGGGCACGGGTTGTGCCATTGGCCGTTGCACCTGGGTTTGCCCAACCCTTACAAGACAGCGCCGCCGTAGACGCTTTAGCTAGGATCACTTGCCTTTCGGCTGCGTGGGACACAGCGATCAACCCAGAAGGCTACGTGCTATTCCGCCAATAGATGGGGTTGGAAAAAATCCAAGGGCGCCATGCCCCGGCGTGGCGCCGAAATACTTCGACCCGATATACTCCCGCTTGGGAATGGGTGGCTGCCAGCCGGTTGCTAACGGTCACAGACACCGGTTGTCCATCCCGGCATAGGCGGATCTTTGCCCGGGTTGGGGTGGTGATCTGAAACGTGAGCGGTCCGGGCCAGCGATCTTCCTCGCCCATCGAAATGCAAAGACCATTGTGGGTAAGCGCCCAAAACCGGAAACCCCTCGGATCACCCTGTCCGTAATCAGCGACAAAACAACTTCCTTGTCCAATCCCGTTTAAAATGGCTATTCGTGCCGCCAGCGCATCCTTTGGTAATGGGGCTGGAAGCAGCACATATGTGCGGACAGTCTGAAAGGAAAACTCGTAGCTGGCATCGATTACGGTCACGCCGAACAGCTTAATCTGTACGCCGTGGGCATCGCTGCCCCCGATCCCAACCACTTTCCGCTCTTGACAGGCGGTATCCCACAGCGCTAAAGTTTCAGGGCAAGGACCGGTAAAAGTCCAGCGCGGCGCCAGCACTGCCCGAATCGTGCGCCAGGCACTGGTGGCCTGGGAGACCCACCCCGAAAAAAAGTTCCAGATCTCAATCCCTTGATAATTATCAACGGTCCAGTCCATCCAACTATGGGCAGGGAGACCGAGGAATATGCTGCCCCGATCGTGCGGGTGGGCTAAAAAACCCAGGCCGCCAGCCGCCGTAACGGCGTCTATGCACATTTGCGGTGATGCGCGGTGCGGGAATGGGCCTGCTCCCAATGCCAGGTAATGGTTGTGTTCACCCGCAGGGCTGATTTCACTGCCCACCAGATACAGTACACTGCCCTGCCAGCCCTCACCAGTCCAATCGGGCGTTGCCAGAGCCGCCTGCCGGGTGTTGTGATCGGTCAGGATGACGAAGTCCAACTTGGCCGATTGCGCCGCACATGCAGTGGCGGCCGGCGATGAGCGCCCATCGGACAGATTGGTGTGGAAGTGGATGCTGCCGGCATATTCCCATGCCGGTGGTGGCTGCCAGGACATACTAACTTCTTTCTCCCCTGCAATTACATCCTGGCCCTGCCCCCTTCCGGCAACGACCGAGGGCGTTTTTGAGTAGATCTTGGAGCGCTTGACCGCGCTGGCGCATCAAGGCTACCACATCTGTGTGTGCCAGGTGTTGACCCTGTAATCCGGCCGCCATGTTCGTGACCAATGCCACGGTGGCATAGCACAATCCCAGCTCGCGCGCCAACGCCACTTCCGGCACGCCGGTCATACCAACCACATCTGCTTCCCAACGGCGAAAGATGCGGATCTCAGCCGGGGTTTCATAGCGGGGTCCTTCTGTACACACATAACAGCCTGCCTGCAAATGTGGTAGCTGTAATTCTGTTGCGGCCTGAATCAAGTGGTAGCGCAAATTTGGGCAATATGGTTCCGTGAAATCGGTGTGCACCACTTCCGCGCAGCGGGCTAGCAGCAAATCCCAACTGTCATCGGGCGCAGGCGGCACGGGTGGGCCAAAAAACGTGCTCTGCCTGCCAACGGTGAAATCGATGAATTGATCACAGATTACGAAACTTCCCGGGGGAGCAGCGCTATTTACAGAACCGACGGCTGCCGTGGCGATCACTTGTCTGGCACCGGCATGCCAGAGAGCAGCGATGTTTGCTCGGTAGTTGATAGCATGCGGAGCGACCTTATGGCCAGGGCCATGCCTGGGCAAAAATAACACTCGTTGTCCGGCAAAATGACCCCGCCACACAGTCGCTTCACCCCAAGGGGTGACAGTAGTCTGCTCTATTGGGTCTGCCAACAAATCTGATACCTTTACTCCACTGCCACCAATGATCCCTATCATTTGTCCTCCCCCTTGCCCCGACTACCCGTTAATAAATAACGGGCGCGCCAAATTGCATCAGATCCACAGCGTTCCCGCACATTGTCCAAAGCCTTGTCTAAACGGATATCCTGTTTATCCTGCGGATCGGGGAAAAAAGCCATTTGCCGGCCAGCGCTTTTTTCTTGCAGGCCGGATAGCGTCACCCCCAGCAGTCTGACCGGACTCCCCTGCCAGTGCTCCTGCAATAACCGTTTCGCAGCCCGGTGGATCTGACCAGTGACATCTGTGGCATTAATCAGGGTGTGAGCCCGGGTAATGGTGCGGAAATCCGCAAACCGCAGTTTCACCGTCACCGTGCGACACAGCATGCGTTCCTGGCGTAAACGGGTGCAGACGGCATCGCTCAACCACAACAAATGTCCAAATAGTGCGTCAGGATCGTGCAAATCTGTGCGGAAGGTCGTTTCCCGGCCGATGCTCTCCGGGCGTTCTCTTTCGCTCAGCACCAAATCGGTGTCACGGCCATTTGCCCATGCCACCAGCTTGGCGCCATAAGACCCAAACCGGCGGGTCAAAAAATCTACCGGCGCCTGCGCCAAATCACCAATTGTGGCCAAGCCGATCTTACGCAAAGTAACGGCAGTGGCAAGTCCAATCCCGAACAGTTCATCAACAGGCAAAGGCCAAAGCTTTGCCGGCAGGTCCTGGTAACGCAACACAACCAAACCGTCCGGTTTTTCCATCCCGGAGGCCATTTTCGCCAGCAGCTTATTAGGCCCAATCCCGACGGAGGTCGTCAACCCAAAGCGAGCCTTAATATCCCTTTTGATGGTCTTTGCCCAGGCTATGGCGTGTTCCCAACTTTGCGCCAGACCGGTCATATCCAGGTAGGCCTCATCGATCGAAAAAGGCTCCACCAACGGGGTGAGGGTGCGAAAATATGCCATCAGCTGGCTTGAAACAGCGCGGTAGCGTTCCATATTCACCGGCAGGATGATCACCTGCGGGCAAAGAGCGCGGGCTCTCGCTACTGGCATTCCGGAATGGATGCCCCACTGGCGGGCAGCATAGGAGGCGGTGGAGACCACCCCGCGTCCGTCCGGGTCGCCGCCCACGATAATCGGTTGGCCCCGGTATTCCGGGTGATCCAACTCTTCTACGGCTGCGAAAAATGCGTTCATGTCGATGTGGAAGATGATCCGAGCATCGTTTGACATGACCAAACCTCCAAATCTCGGTCGGGCCGTCAACGGCACTGTGACAGAATTTCCTCCGGAGCGAAGAAGTTTGCTATTTCCCGCTCAGCTGCCTGTGGGGAATCGGCGGCATGCACCAAATTGTTCAGTACGCTCAAAGCCCAGTCTCCCCGGATGGTGCCGGGAGCAGCTTGACAAGGGTCCGTTTCCCCAACCAATTTGCGCACCACAGTCACCGCCCCTCTACCCTCCCAGACCATTGCCAGCACGGAAGATGAGGTGATGAAGGACACCAAATCGGAGAAAAAAGGCTTTTCCCGATGTTCCCAGTAATGGCGGCGAGCCTGGTCCGCGCTCATCTTTATTAGCTTGGCAGCCACCAGGTGTAGTCCTTTTCCCTCCAAACGGGCAATCACCCGCCCTACCAAATGGCGTTGCAGCGCATCCGGCTTTAACAAGACCAGAGTTCTTTCAGGCGGCACTGTTTTCCCTCCTTCAGGCTGTAAATGTGGCCACCGTTTGCTCGTCCAGGCCTTTTATGATCTCGGTTAGAAGTTTAACGGTATTCATGTAATCATCCAAATGCATAACACTGTTATGACTGTGTATATAGCGGGTGGGCAGACAGATCACCAAAGTGGGTACGCCCCGCCCGTGCAGGTGGATGCGGCCGCCATCAGTGCCGCCCTTTCTTATGGCACCAAATTGAAATGGGATGGCATGTCGCTTTGCCACTGCAATCACATAATCGCGTAAACGGGCATTTGGCACTAAGCTGGCATCATACAAAATGATGGACGGCCCTTCCCCAAGTTTTTCCTTTGGTTCGCTACCGCTATCTCCGGGTGTGTCGGCGGCGATTGATACATCCAAGGCGATGGCCACATGTGGTTCGACGCTATGGCAGGCCGTATAGGCCCCGCGCAAACCGACTTCTTCCTGCACAGTACCTGTGGCAAAGATTGTGTTGGGATGTGATTGGTCTTTGAGCGCTGTTAACACCTCAACCAACAAGGAGCAACCGGCGCGATCATCCAAGGCCTTGGCCATCACTATTTTGCCGTTGCGCATAACTGTGAATTGCGAGACGGGAATCACTGGATCGCCGGGCTGGACCCAGGCTTTAGCTTCATTCTCGTCACAGGCGCCAATGTCAATATAAAGGTCTTTTGCCTCCATCACCTTTTTCCGTTCCTCATCCGTTAAGCTGTGAGGAGGTTTGGAGCCGATCACCCCGGTCACCTCACCGTTGGCCGTGTGTACTGTCACCCGCTGCCCGAGCAAAACATGCTCCCACCAACCACCCAAAGGGACAAATGTGAGGAAACCCTCTTTTGTGATGGCCGTTACCATGAAACCAATTTCGTCCATGTGGGCGGCTAGCATTACGCGGGGTGTTGTGCTGCTGCCCTCCCGCACTGTAATCAAGCTACCCATATTATCAGTCTCGCAACGGCCCAAAGAGGCCATATAGCGCCTTAATACCGCTCGCACTTCATGTTCAAAGCCAGGTGGACCCGGCGCCATGGTGAGTTCTTTGAGCAGGGTTAAGCTATCCAAGCGCGCCACTCCTTCCTGTATTCACCTGCTCACCATTATACCCGAAATTGGTTACGACTACCAAAATTAATCGCCCTACGGTTTCCCCATGGTCACCGTAGGGCGCTATAAGAAGGTTATATCTGATCTTTTGTTACGGCTTGCTTTTCGTCGCAAGCGAATCACCTTTCTTTAGGTCAACCAGCGACCTGCTGGGCTGTATTGGCGGCGCTGAACATGCCGCGCTTCATTTCGGTCGCTGTGACGTTTTTGGCATTAAACTGGTCGAAGATGTATTCACATGCCACCCAGGGATTCACAGTGTCACCACACGTGAATACGTCCACGGCGGCGTAGTTGAGCTCCGGCCAGGTGTGGATCGCGAGGTGGGATTCCGATATCACTACCACACCACTAATTCCCTGCGGACTGAATTTGTGGAAAGCAACCTCTCTTACCTCAGCGCCGGCCTCCAGCGCTGCTTCAACCATGATCCGTTCTACTGTTTTCAGGTCGTTCAGGATGCTGAATTCACATCCGTAGACCTCCGCCAGAACGTGCCGGCCCAAAGCATTCATTTCATTATCAGCCCCCTTTTGCCCTGTTTGGTATCACCACCCAGATAAACATCATCTTAGATTTTAACACGTTGCAGTTTAATGTCAAGGATTTGTGGTCTAATCGCGGGCAGAAATGATATCCTGGTCTCTAGAGGCGGATAAGGGCCGAATTTGCCGCAATAATAAATATATCAGGATTGGTGTGGTATAAATCATGGTGGTGGCACCTGCTACCACCCCGGAATCGTTCACCAGCATAGCTAATATGGCGGCCACTGCTGCGGTGCTGAAAGCAGCCGCCAAATGGGGGTAACGCTCTGCTATTTTTCGATAGAGGCCCACCGGCCGGAATACCAACAAAGCGTAACAGGCCAGAGAGGTCAACAACACCCTGCTCCAAATCGTCCATCGTATCAGTTTCAGATTCAATGCCAGCTTGCGTTGAATGACATCCAGCAAGCTCTGGGGACCATGCGTTTGCAGGGAGTGGAACAACAAACCGACATGTGAGGAAGCTCCCCCGGCTTGCCAGTCCCATAACCACATAAACCCGCCCGCCAAACTGGCAACCGTTAGCACAATCACCGGCAGGGCGTATTTCGAGGAGCCGAAGACCAGACTGGGGCGTTTCGCCTGCACATGGGCAATCCTAATCAAAGCATAAGGGAATGCCACTGCCGCCGTCAGGGTACCGCCAAAATTGGCACCAAGGGTCGGGGTCGCCAATGTGATTAACACCAGGCCGAACAGGGCCGCCGGGAAAAACCAGCTGGTGCGCGCGAAACGATCCATCAGTCCCGCCCCGGTACAGATCGAAGCTCCCAATAATACACCCATGTATTCGTTGCCGATTCCGTAGTAACGCGCCCCACCTATTGTGGCATATCCAAGTGGAGAGTCAATCACCAGACGGGCGCCCATCCAAACATCTATTAACAGCACCCCAGCGGTAGTCCCGGCCAGCAACAGAAACGGGTCCAAGGGATGATGTCTGCCAAACCACAGCACTATCCCGGTCAGTCCCACCACCATTAAGAGCGTGATGGCGACAGATTGCCAAAGCTCACCTCCGCCCCACCATGGCACAGCTAAAAAGGCAAGCGGTACCGCTGCCAAGGCGAGCAGCGCAAAACGCATATAGGCAAGGCCTGTGGAGCGCAGAAACAATAACCCGGTGGCCGCAATCAGCAGCAATATCTGCAATATGATATATCCTTGCAACAGCGGAGACCGCACTGCCATATTGTTCATAGCCCGTTGCTGTGTCGCCAAAAGGACCTGGAAATCTTCTTTTGCAAACGTACAGGGACGGCCAATCATGCCCTCCCCAGGCGGCAAGCCAAAGTGGTTCAAAACCGTTGCCGATATGTCATAAAGGGTAGCCAATCCTGGACGCCTGGTGGTCGCTGAGGTCAAAATAGTCTCCGCCTCTACTCCCCGCCCCCAAAGCCAGGCAGGCGCCAGTGTGTTACCTCCTGCTCGTTCTGCCGGGGCCGGGCGCAGGCTGACCATGATGAGCAGGTCCTGGTAGCAGTCAAGTTCATCCCGTAAAAAGTGCAGGTAGGCCCCTAATCGGTTCAGATAGGCTGTTCGCTGGGTACGCCATCCCCCCGGCAGTAAATACTGGCTATATTCATCCAGGCGGGTGCCATCCCCCGTGTCCACGACCAAAAAATCGGTTAACTTTAAAAGGCGGCGGCTTTCCCGGGCTAGGCTTTCCCAATCACTCCTTTGCCCGTACGGTGCCATGGGATCGGCTAGAATCAATCCAGCTCCGACCAGGCCGTAATTGACGGTGCCGTGTTTGTTCATCGCTATCGTAGCTGCCCAGCGCCGCGGTTCATGGGGCCGATCGGAGTTTCCTAACACAGACGTGCTCAGCCCGGCTGTTTGCAGGATATCGCCCAACAAGGTCTCATTTTTTCTGCCTTGCAGTAAAGGGGCAAGACCCAGATGCAATACTTCTCCCTGGGCGGGTAATCCGGTGCGGCGTTCATATACAGCTTTGGCCGGGGCTCCGGCATAAGATTCCGCGGCCAAATAGGCACTCTCGGCAGCAGTGCTACCCGTCGGCGGATAACCACTTGCCAACGCCAAACAAGACCAGCCCGGGTTTCGCGCGCTATTGGTAGTTGTGTTCACCAAACCGAGTGCCCCTTGTCTGGTCAGCGTTGACAGGGGTGCGCCAGGCTGGAAATCCGCTAATTGCAGACCATCAGCCAGCACGATTATTACTCGGCCAGCAGCGCCGGGCGTGGCGAACGATAGAACCGCCAATACAGCCAGGATGATAGCGGTTGCGCACGTTACATTCCTGAACAAGATGTTATTTCTCCCAAACCTGCTCATAAAGCTCTGTCACCCTTTTGACCATTAAAGTAGCCGAGAAATGTGTCTTTACTCTGCAACGGCCGGCCACTGCTGTTGTTCGCCGTCTTTCTGGATCTCTTGCCAGGGCAATGATCGTTTTGGCCAACTGAGCACTGTCTGCCGGTGGCACCAGAACTCCGCCCTGTTCACCAAGGGCGTCGCGACAACCGGGAATATCGCTGGCCACAACTGGCACAGCAGCGGCCATGGCCTCCAGCAAGACTAAAGGGAGTCCTTCGTGCTGAGAAGGATGAACGAACAAATCCAGGGCGGCAAAAAAACCCGGCATATCTTGGCAATGTCCTAATAAGACCACCCGGTTTGCTAAACCCAGACGGTTGGCTAAATCTCGCAAAAAATCCCACTGCGATCCGCTGCCGGCGATCACTATGCCCAAGCCGGGCAAGTCGTTTTGGGTTTTGTGACAGGCGTGCAAAAGGGTCTCTAAACCTTTGCCAGGTACAAGGCGCGCAGCCGCCCCGATAATAAAGGGGTGATTGTTGGCAGGGAGTTTAGTCAGCAAAGCAGCGCGCCGCGCCAGGCGCTCGGATTCTGGCAGGATGAAATCCCACCAAGGGATGCCGTTTGGTATTAAGACAGTCCCCTTCCCCCAGGCGTGCGACTGCGTTGCCGAAACCGCGATCACCGTGTCAGCGCGCCATACCAAAAAACGTTCTAAAGGTTGTCGGCCTGCCGCGCCATGCGCTGTATAAATGACAGGCAACCGGCTGGGAGCAGTGTGGGCCCAGAGGGCAGCCCGGGCCCCATGCACATGCAGAATCCCGTTGTAGTGACGCAGGTAGCGGCGTAATTGCCAGGCTGCAGCCACGTCAAATGCCGGTAGGCGGAATAACTCTATTTCCTCCTGGTGGCAAAATGTTTCCCACTCCCTGGCCCGAGCAGCTATGCTGAGCCGGAAGCGGTTGCGGTCCAAGCCCGTCAGCAATATTTGCACATGGCGCCGCATGCCGCCGGCACAGGGACGCACTATTTGTAAAATGGGGATTAAGCCATTATTCATCCTCTGTAGCGTACCCCGTTATTGAGGGAGTATGTCAGCTACCTGCTGCGCCAGCAATTGCACTGCTCGTCCCCGCCGCTCCAGACGTCCTGTGATGGTTAAAAAAGGGTGGTGCATGATTGTGTAAGCATATTGATGGTAGACCTCTTCCGGGACCACGACATCGACTAATCCCGTTTCATCCTCCAGCGAGAGAAATACCGCTGTACGGCCGCTTCGGGTCGGCGGCCTGTGTGGCCGTACTACCAGCCCGGCCATCGCCACCTGGCTGCCATGCAAGAGGGTGCGCAAAGTGGCGGCCGTGTACAGGCCGGCCGGACGCTCGCCACATGCCTGCAGGGGATGGCCACTATAACTGAAGCCCAACAGACGGTATTCCTGTTGAATCTTTTCCGCCAGAGTGAAATCTGGCAGAGAAGATCTTTCCTGCCGCTCTGGGTTATGTAAGCGCCAGAAGGTCTGACGGCGATTTGGGTGGAGACTATCAAAAGCCCCGCCCAAAACGAGGTTTTCCATTAAATCCCGCGCCAGCGGCAAACGGTGGTAAAAATCAGCCAGGGATGTGAATGGTTTTTGGGCCCGGGCCGCCACTATGCGGCGGGCATTCCTCTCGCCTACTCCTGCCACGCGCGCTAATGAGCATCTGATTCCCCCTTCTGTCAACGAAAAATCAACTGTACTATGATTGACATCCGGGCCATACACCGCAATGCCGCGACGGCGTGCTTGACCACAGATGGTTTGGAGCGGGTAATAACCCATCGGGTAGTTGTTCAGCAGGGCAGTGAAATATTCCGCCGGGTAATGACAGACCAGGTAAGCGGTCCGGTAGGCTAGATCGGCAAATGAAGCGGCATGCGCCTCACAAAAACCGTAGCTGGCGTAGTTGGCCAGGATAGCGAATATTTCCTGTGCCTGCTGTCGCGCCATTCCGTTTGCAAGCGCCCGTTCCACGAATAAAGTGCCGATCGCATCTAACTCCGCCTGCGGGCGCCGATCGGTCATCAAGCGGCGGAGTTGGTCAGCTTCACCGGCGCTAAAAGCCGCTACCTGCACTGCAACCTCCAGGACCTGCTCTTGGAACAACACCAGCCCATAGCTTTTCGCTAAAATCGGTGCCAGGCTGGGATGGGGGTATGTAATCTTTTCTCTCCCCCGCCGGCGGGCGATGTATGGTTCGACCAGTTGGCCTTTAATCGGGCCAGGACGGATCAAAGCCACGCTGGCTACCAGATCCTCAAAACAGTTTGCTTCCAGCCGGGCCTGTAAAATGCGCTGTGCCGAACTCTCCAACTGAAAAATACCGACTGTGTCACCACTACGCAACAGGCGATAAGTGGCGGGATCATCAGCCGGGATGTCTTGGTAACGCAAGCGATGGGCAAGCAACCGCAATGTATCGTCCATTGCCCCTAAAGCCCGCAAAGAGAGCAGGTCAAGTTTGAGCAAACCGCATTCTTCCACTTGGTTTTTGTCAAGGGCGATCATCACAGTCCCCTTGGCCGTTTTCTGCAAAGGGGCCAGCCCCGCCAAAGGGCGGTTGGCAATCACTAACCCGCTGGGATGCGTGCCCATATGTCTGGGCAAGCCAGCCGCCGCCTGACAAAAAGCCAACAGCTGCCGATAGCGCTCTAAAGGCAGTCCGGCCTGCTTGATCTCTGGAAAACGCTGCAAAGCTGCTGTGATACCATCTGCTGGCACAGGTGGGAACAATTTGGCCAATCGGTCGATCTCCGGACGCTCAAAACCCAGGGCCTGACCAAAATCACGCAAAGCAGACCGCACATGGTAAGTGTAGAATGTGCAAACGGCTGCCACCCGTTCTTTACCATAACGCTCCCGCACGTAAGCGGCTACCCGGTCGCGATAACGGTAATCGAAATCTAGGTCGATATCAGGTTTTTGGCACCGTTCCAGACTGAGGAAACGCTCGAAAAGCAACCGGCGCGCAATTGGATCCACCTCCGTGATCCCCAAACAATACGCTACCGCCGAATCGGCTACTGAACCGCGTCCGGTGCAAAGGATTCCGCGCTGGCGGGCATAGCGCACCAAGTCCCATACCACCAGAAAATAATCGGCATAACCCAATTGCTGAATGATGGCCAGTTCGTGTTCTAACCGTTCTGTCACCTGTGGTCTGAGACTGTAATAACGCTCCCGCGCCCCACTATACGTTAAGCGCCGCAGCAATGCCGGCGTGCTTCCGGTTGGTACCGGGAAGACCGGGAAATATTGCGCATGGGGATCAAGGGCGGGCCGGCAGGCGGCTGCAATACGGCGAGTATTGGCCAGGGCAGTTGGGTAGGAGGAAAAAATCTTTGCCATTTCCAGCGGAGGTTTCAGATAGTTTTGTCCATTTACAGGCCGCTCCGGGTGCACATGCTCCACCGTCGTGCCAGTGCGGACACATGTCAAAAGGTCATAAAAAGGGAATTCCTCTGCAGTACTGTAGTGTACGTTGCCAGTCGCCACTAGCGGAATGCCCAGTTCTGCTCCCAGCTCAGCCAGAGCGGCGTTTAAGGCGCGGTCACCCGGCAACATGGTGCCCTGTAGTTCCAGGTAGAAATTTTCCCGGCCGAAAGCCTGCGCCAGACGTTGTGCCAATTGGCGCGCTTCTGCCCGGCGCTGCTGCCGCAAAAGAGTTGGAATGCGCCCCCGGTGGCAACCTGATAAGCAGATTAGGCCGGCGGTCCTTTCCAGTAATGTTTGATAAGACAGACCGGGTTTTTCGCGCGGTCGCGTCAGGTGGGCCTGGGTGAGCAGGTGACAAATGTGCTGGTAACCGTCTGGGCCACAGGCCAGCAGGATGAGATGGGAACCGTCTGTCATCGTCACTTCCGCGCCTTGAATGGCCTGTAGGCCATTCAAAGCACAATGCCGCTGAAATTCCCCGGCGCCGCTCACGCTGTTGTGGTCAGTTAGGGCGAGGGCATCATAACCGAGCTCGGCAGCGCGTTGGACAAGTTTGGGGATCGGACTGGCCCCATCCAAAAAAGAATATGGGGAATGGACATGCAGATGCGTAAACACTAGTCATACACCCGGTACAGGTACCACTGGCAGCGGCCAGTGTCATAATACAACTCGTAAATTCCTCCTGCTACCGTTTCCGCCCGGTAAAACACCCGTTCCCCTTCCCCACACCACCAGCGCCCGGTTTCGCGCCAGGATTCATATACGGTTGCAATGTGATGCCAGCGGTCGTGCCAGCGAAACGACCGCGGGTTAGCGCCTGTTTCAGTCAGCACTGTAATTTGCTTTTGCACCAACTTACTCATCGGACTCTCCCCTGCCATGCTGCTAAAACCAATTCTCGCCTGGGTAGGCGCAATTCCTTACCTTGCCGCACATTTCCCTGGCCTGCCCAGAGCGCAACAGCCAGGCGGTCATTGTCCATCAGCCTGGCCTGAAAGAGGTCGGCGTGCCTGAACTGGGGACGGCGCACCTGGTGGCAGCCCGCCGTCAAGCTGGTCATCGTGCGCACCGGTGGCAACCGGTGTAGCAAATGTACTAAGAACCCCTTTATTTCGTTAGCGCGTGCGCTGGCTTGAGCTGGCCGTAATTCGCTTCGGGCTGGACAGGAACCCGGCACAGTAGCCGGTACTTCCAAATAAAAGGCTGTTCCCACCAACCCGGCGGTTTGCAGGGCGGTTGCCAAGCGTTGGGCCAAGTCCGGCAAATAAGGACGGATCAAATCATGACGGCCAGGCAGTTCAGCGGGCAAAACAACCGTGCAACGCACTGCTGCCTTCAGGCCAGCTGCCCGGACGGGATCGCAATCTTTGCCCTGGGCAGCCAAAGCCACCGCTTCACCAACCGCTCCCAATTGGCGCCGTAATTCTAATGGCGGAATCTGCTGAATGTCAGCGACAGTGCGTAAACCCAGGCAGCGCAGTTCCCGACAGACCCCTGGCGGCAAACAGCTCAAAGCCTCCACTGGCAAAGGGGCCAGAAAATTCGCTTCCTCTCCGAGCGCGACGACCGGAAAAGGTCGCCGGGCATAGCTCAGTGCGACTTGCGCTACCAATTTAGAAGACCCTGCCGCACAGTGCAAACTGCCGGCTAGTTCTTGTTTGATCCGCCGGGCTAAATGCGCCATCATGGCCATCACTTCCCCGGGGCCCGATAAACGGCTGGCCAGGAACACCCCTTGTGCTCCTTCTTCCAGCAAATCGGTTTCTTCTTTATATAATTGGTACAACCGGGTTTGCCAGAACGGATCCGTTTCTGCTACCGGCTTCTGTGCCTGTGCATAGATAACCCAAAACACGGCCGTCCCTCCTACCGTACATATGTTCGGGTAATTTACATTATAAAACCCCTTCCTGCCCCGGTCAAGAAGGGGTATCTGGTATTTTATGGTTTACGCAGCTACTCTCCCTCTACACGCCGTTTGATAGCCGCCAGCATCTGCTCACAGTTGCGCCGAATCATCATTGTGGCTACAGGATTCAGCAAGCTGGCGAACATCGGGATGCCCAATTCAAAGTCGACCGTCAGGCGGACCCGAGCGCCACTCCCGACAGGGGTGATCGTCCATTCCCCCTCGAATTTGGCTAGATCTCCTTCCGTCATGGCGTACGTAATCCTTTTTGCGCCTGGATCGAACTCGTCCCTTTCCAACCAGCGCAAAGGACGGCCTTGAAGTTTGGTTTTCCATTCTGTGATCGTCCAATCCGATCCGCGCTCGATTACATTTACGCTTTCCAGGTCATCCATAAACTGCGGGAAAGACTCCATATCCATACACAGCGCGAATATCTGGTCTACATCACCATTGATCTCGGTGATCGTCTCCACGAAAGGCACTTTGCGATTCCTCCTTATAGGTCGGCAATTACTGTATTGGCCGTTGCCACCGCCGCGCGGAAGGCGGCCAATACCTGTTGGATCTCTTCTGCATTGATTACGGCCGGCGGCAATAGGCGGATCACTTTTGCGTTGTTCAGGGAGTGGATGGCCAGCACTTGCCTGTTTAACAGTTCACTGATGATCAGTCCACCCGCTCCTTCTTTGGCCATCTCCACTCCAATTAGCAGGCCTTTACCGCGTACTTCCGCAATCACATCTGGAAACTCCCGCTGCAGATCTTGCAGATAGGCAATGATGGCTGCCCCTTTGGCAGCTGCTTGTTCCACTAAACCTTCCTCTTTGATGACTGTGATAGCGGCAATAGCGGCGCTGCAAGCCAATGGATTGCCGCCGAACGTCGATGAGTGGATATAGGGGTTAGCATCAAACAACTCAAAGATCTCCGGGCGCGCAATGAACGCCCCAATTGGCATCACTCCGCCCCCCAGCGCTTTGGCCAAACACATAATGTCTGGCTCCACGCCGTAATGGTCGCAACCAAACCAGGCACCTGTCCGGCCCAAACCGCATGTTACTTCATCTAGAATGAGTAACAGACCGTGCCTGTCGCAGATCGCCCGCACTTGGGCCAAGTAGTCATCCGGCGGCAAGATGACACCGCCTTCTCCTTGGATCGGTTCTAAAATGACCGCACCGATTTCCGCGGTGATGGCCTCCTCCAGGGCTTGGGCATCCCCGAATGGCACATGTGTGAACCCGCTCAATAATGGGTAAAAAGGCTCACGATACAACTCCCGGCCACTGGCAGATAGAGATCCAAAAGTCTTGCCATGAAAACCGCCGTAAGCGGCTACCACACCGCTCTTGCCCGTATAGGCCCTAGCCAGCTTCAGAGCGCCCTCCACGGCTTCCGTACCACTGTTGCAAAAAAAGCTATACTGCAGCTTTCCGGGCGTAATTTCGGCCAACATTTTGCCCAATTTGGCAATTGGGCCATGGGGCAAAACGCGGCTGGACAAAGGCAGCAGGTCTAACTGTTGTTTGACAGCGGCCACCACTTGAGGATGGGAATGGCCATGGAAAAATACGCAGTTGCCAGCGCAATTGATATATTCATTGCCATATACATCGATCAGCCTGGCTCCTTGGCCTGTCCACTCCATGGTGGCCATGCCCATGAAACGATACAGACGCGCCATGGCCGAATTCACATAATCCCCATAATTACTGATCGTTTCAGCAACTAGTTGTTCGGCATCAGCAGGAAACTCTAGCCCCATAAAATATCCCTCCTCGGGCAAAACCGGCTGGAATTTGGTATAGCGTGGTTCTACACTGCCGCTGTTATTCCCTCCCCTATCTTGCCAGCATATCTGTGCACAAAAAAGCCCCGACTTGCAACCGGGCTTTTTTATCGCTATTTTTTAACCGGATCCAGGACTTCTTCCTCAATCCCAGCCAGGTTTTTGGCATACTCGGCATATTTCTCAAAAGGAGTCATAGCTCTCACAACCAGGCGCGCACCATCCGGGGAACCTCCGCCGTGCATACAACCGGGTACGCCGGCACCGAGAGTGAGCCACTCCGTAAGGCGCGCAGCGCGGGCGCGGGTTTCTGCCGACACATCGCCGGCCTTCACATATTTCTGCACCAAATGACCATGCTCTTCACAAACGAAATCCTGGTAGGACGGGAAGCAGCCGGTTTCAACGATCCCACCGCCGATGTCTTGGCAAATCCGCTTCGTCTCATAGGGCAAGGTGGCCACATGTACTTTGTTGGTATGGGCTAGCATCGAGTCGGCCGTCCAAATCCCGGCCGGATGCTGCTTGCCGGCAACGATCGCCCCTAAGCCAAGACCGTAAGTGGTCTCGTTGTTGACCGCCATGTCAATTAATTTGTTCATGAAGACTTTGGAAGATAGCCCATTCGCGCGTGCCATCAATACTCCGGCACCGATCATCACATCACCCTGGCCAGCCACACAAGCACCGATATTGGCTCGGTAGTTGGCGGTGAAGTACTGGATCACCTTACCGGTGAACTTGAACTCCCGGCACATAAAGACCTGCTCCATCGGGATGAAAGCATCCTCGAAAATGATGTAGGCCTGGGTAATACCGGTCTTGAGGGTATCAAAGCCCTCTTCATATTCCCGCCGATCGCTCGGATGGCGTGTCTCTATGATCCGCACATTCGGATGATCCCGCTTAATGCCGAAACTGACGGCGTAATCGGCGTCTTCTTCTTTGTAGGCAGAGCCGGGCAAAACGAAAATAGCGTTGGAAGCCGCTGTACCGCAAATCATGGCCTTGGCGCCCCGGACCACAATGCCATCATCCCGCACTTCCACCACATGCAAGTTACTGTCCGGATCGGGCTGCTGTGAGGGCTTCAGGGCGCGATTGCCCTTCGGGTCGGTCAAAGCGCCGGACATGATCCAACCCTCTTCCTGGGCCCGCAACACCCAGTTCTGCAGTCTTTCCTGGTAGTTTGTGCCGCATTCGGCATCAATGTCGTGTGTGATGGCCCACATCACGGATTGGGCCAACCAACCGGCACAAGTGCCGCCGGTGCATGTGCCTGTCCGCTGGTAGGAAGCGCGTTTTAATTTGGAGTTCATTAAGACATCTTCCATTGTGCGCATGAGCGAATTCCAGCGGTGAATCTTCTCCCCCGTTAGTGATGAAGTAGTGGTAAAAATGCCGGCCAGTTCCGGGTCATGAGACGCATCGAATGCGCGGGCGTGACTCTCTACGGTCGCCCTGGTAGCAGGATGGGTGGTGACGTCTTCGATCAGTTCGCCAAATTTCCAGACGTTTGGCCGCATTGCCCTTAGTGAAGCAAGGTATTCCTCCCGGGTCTT
>DUQP01000067.1 GCA_012837735.1 Bacillota bacterium | reverse complement strand
GTGATTGTCTTGATGAGCGTGACCGCCAAGGAACGGGAACGCCTCACTCTTTTTGAGGGTATGGTTTGGGATGCGTTGCGGCCGATGCAACAAGGTGTCGCTAAGGTCCGCGACTCTGTGCACGATGTCGCGCATTTGTTCGTGCGGATGGGTGAATTGCGGCGGGAAAACGCCCATTTGTTCAATGAGTTGCAGCGACTGCAAGGGTTGGAAAACGCCCTCATGGAAACGCGCCGGGAGAATAACCGCTTCCGGCATTTGTTGGGGTTCAAAGAACGCACCGGTGTGGAAGGGATAGCAGCACAGGTGGTAGCGCGCAATCCCAACAATTGGTTTTCCACCGTGACGTTGAATCGGGGTGCAAAACATGGTGTGCGGCGCGATATGGTCGTGGTGACAGCACAGGGATTGGTGGGCAGGGTGAGCGAAGTGGCCCCGCAGACCGCTAAGGTAATGTTGATTACGGATCCGGAAAGCGGTGTGGGTGGATTAATCCAACGTTCCCGCGATACGGGAGTGGTGCTTGGACAGACGGGTGATCGGGCGCGGGTGATCATGAAGCTGTTTTCCCCGGAATCTGCCCCTCTGGTGGGCGACAAGGTAATCACTTCCGGATTGGGGATGGTTTTCCCCAAGGGATTATCGATTGGCGAAGTGGTATCGGTTGAAACCGGTGATTATGGTTTGGTCAGATATGTGGAGATCGAACCGGCGGTTGACTTGGATCGTTTGGAAGAAGTGCTGATCATTGCAGTGAACGTTGATGGGGCAGATCCGGGAAGCTCTTCACATACTGCGGGGGATGCCTCGTGAATTTTTGGCTGCTGATGGTGCTCTCGCTGACGGCCGGCTTGCTCCAAACTACTGTTGCCGGCCACATAGCTATTGCCGGCGTCCATCCGGACTTTGTTTTCATTTTAGCCTTGAACTGCGGTTTGATTGGCGGGCCAATGGCTGGGCTGTGGGGCGGTTTGGCCGGCGGGTTTTTGGTAGACATAATAAATGGGCGCCTTCTGGGCTTGAACGCCTTGACGATCGCTTTGGTGGCTTATTTGGCGGGGTTGGCGGAACGCAAAGTTTACAAAGACAGCATTCCTATGTTGGCCGCCTTTACGTTCATGGGTACCGTGGCTCAGCAAAGCTTTTTTATGGGGCTTTTGTGGGTTTTCAATGTGCCGGTGGCGGTCGGGCCGGCTTTTTTGCATATCATACTGCCGTTGGCGGTTTACAACGCTGTATTGAGTCCATTTGTCTACGGGCAACTGCAAAAGAGAAATACGTCTGCCCAACTGAGGGCACGCCAGGATAGCAGCTTTGGCCAATGATAGGCGTCACGGGAGGGGGTGCCGGCATGCAGGTGCGCTCAGAAAGAGAACAACGCGTGGCAGCTTTTGCTTTAGTGCTGACCATCATCTTTTTTGTTTTGGTCGGGCGCTTGGGCTATTTGCAGGTGGTACGCGGGGAAGAACTGTCACGCTGGGCAGAACAAAACCGGATCCGGATTGTTTCGGTGGTGGCACCGCGGGGCGCGATTTATGATCGTTATGGGCGGGAACTGGTGACAAACAGGGCTGCCTTTACTGTCTCCCTGCTGAAGTTGGATCAGGAGCAAACCGAGCGCAGCATAAGAAATGTCAGCGCTATTCTTGGTCTTTCACCCAGCGAGATAGCGGAACGGATTGAACGGCAAAGCAAGAAAATGGGGGAGTATTCCCCGCTGCGGATCGCTACCGATGTTGATCCCCAGACGCACACGCTGATTGCGGAACACCGCGCCAGTCTGCCTGGGATTGACGTGGAGGTGCAGCCGGTCCGCTATTATCCATACAATGATCTGGCTTGCCATGTGCTTGGTTATGTGGGTGAGGAAACCCCTACTGAAATACTGGGCCGGGCTGGTCTGGAAATGTCTTACCAAAGGTTCGGTGAAGAAAGTGGTCTGGCGGGCGTAAACGGTGGCATGCAGGTGGAAGTGGATGCCCGCGGGCGCCGGATTGGGATTGTGGGGGAAGAAGATCCCATTCCAGGCCATAGTCTGGTGCTCACGATCGATGCTGAACTGCAGAAGGTGGCGCAAGAGGCTCTGCGAGAAACCATGGCAGATTTGCGGGCGGGGGTTAATCCCTTTTACGGCACCCCTTTGCCAGAAGCACAGGAACAGGCTACCCGGGGAGCAGTCGTGGTTATGGACGTCAACAATGGCGAGATCCTGGCTATGGCCAGCGAGCCGAGCTTTGACCCGAATGACTTTGCAATTAGCCTTTCGGTAGAGGAATATGAGGAATTACTCAGTTCAGGAGCTTTGACGAATTGGGCTCTGCAAAATGCCATTCCCCCTGGATCCACCTTCAAGATGGTGACTGCCATTGCTGCTCTGGAATCGGGTAAAGTAAATCTAACTGAGCAATTTTATTGTAGCGGTTATTACACCAAGGTGCCCGGCACTGCGCCACGTTGTTGGTACCATATTTATGGCGGGCACGGTTCATTGAATTTGATAGGCGGTATAGCCGGTTCTTGTGATGTCGTCTTTTATGAGCTGGGGCGCCGGATTGGCATAGATACCCTGGAGCGTTATGCCCGCCTGTTTGGCCTGGGCGAATCCACTGGGTTGCCGGATCTGCCTGAACGTGAAGCGATTGGTACAGTGGCCTCTCGGGAGGTAAAAAAGCAGTATTACCCGAACGATCCGGAATGGCATCCCGGGGAGACGTTGAGTGCCGCCATCGGCCAGGGAATGCATGCCTACTCCCCGTTGCAAATGGCGGTATATGTCAGTATGGTGGCGAATGAAGGAATCCGTTATCGCCCGCATTTGGTGCGTAAGGTGCTGGATTCCGAAGGTAACATCGTGCATCGTTTTGCCCCGGAGGTGCTGGCAGATATTTCGGATGAGATTTCGCAAAGCACTTGGGATGCCGTGCGCACGGGAATGCTGCGCGTGACTCAACCTGGCGGCACATCGTATGGTCCGTTCGCTGATTTACCGATTCAGGTCGCAGGCAAAACCGGTACGGTGGAGTGGGATTCGCCATTACTGGATGATGACGGTTGGTTTGTGGCTTTCGCGCCGTTTGATGAGCCTGAGATAGCAGTAGTGGTGTATGTCAAAGGTGGGGGCGGCGGTAATTTGGCTGGTGCGCCTGTGGCAAGACGCATCTTCGATCGCTACTTTGGTTTCGCCTTACAGGACAACCCGACGGGCTATGAGGCAGGGCGACATTTGCTCTTGCCGGATGACGTGAACTGACAGCGCCAACCGTCGTAAGGCTACGCAATTAGACGTAATAGTGAGTAAAGACGCGAAAATGTACTAATTTGTCGCGTCTTTTTCCGTTTTCGGGGGGAGGGTTTGTTTTATCGCCCCAGAAAGATATTAATTAACTTTATCCCTTATGTGGCCCCAATCGGGGAGGGAGGGGTGGAATGTCCAGGTGAGAGAAATGTATCCCCAGGGAGTTGTGGCGGGGAGAGATGGGGAATTTTCGTGTCCAAATGTCTCAGGGAGAAACTTGTGTTTGGAGGGAGCGGCGGAAAAAAAGGCCCTTTTTTTACAACGGACGTTACGATCCGGGCAACGGGTGCGTTATGATGGCAGCATAGTGATTTTAGGGGATGTCAACCCTGGGGCGGAAGTGGTGGCCAGCGGAGATATCATTATTTTGGGTGCTCTGCGCGGCGTGGCGCACGCCGGGGCAACCGGTGACCCAACCGCTTTGGTGGCTGCCTTGCAATTGCATGCCACCCAATTGCGGATTGCTAGTTGTATTGGGCGGCGGCCGGATGGTGACAAGGCGTCCGGTAGTCCTGAGATAGCGCGCGTGCAGGATGGGATAGTGATTGTGAATCCCTATTTGCTGGGAGCTTAACAAAGGGGGGATTTGACGCGTGCCACAGGTGATTGTCGTGACATCGGGCAAGGGCGGAGTTGGCAAGACGACTACGACCGCCAATCTGGGAACAGCACTCGCCATGTTGAACCAGCACGTAGTGTTGATAGATGCCGATATCGGGTTGCGTAACCTGGACGTGGTTTTGGGGTTGGAAAACCGGATTGTCTACGACCTGGTGGACGTGGTAGAGGGTTACTGTCGTTTGCGACAAGCCTTGGTGCGGGACAAGCAATTCGATAATCTTTACCTGCTGCCAGCGGCTCAAACCAAGGACAAGACGGCAGTCAATCCAGAACAGATGACAGCTTTATGTCAGGAGTTGCGACAGGATTTTGATTACATAATGATAGACTGTCCGGCAGGCATCGAACAGGGGTTTAAAAACGCAATCGCGGGAGCGGAAAAGGCGATCATCGTTACTACTCCGGAGGTGGCGGCGATTCGCGATGCCGACCGGATCATCGGATTGTTGGAGGCGGAGGGGCGCGGTGATCCCAAGCTGGTGATTAACCGCCTGCGTCCTAATATGGTGAGAAGAGGGGACATGCTGGATATTATTGATGTGATTGACATCCTCGCGATCGATTTATTAGGGGTTGTGCCGGAGGATGAACGAGTGGTGGCTCTTACCAATCGGGGTGAGGCGGCTGTTTTGCAAAACAATTCCCGGGCCGGCAAAGCTTACCGCAATATTGCCCTACGGATTACTGGTGAGAATGTACCGCTCATGCCCTTGGCCGAGGAGGAGGGCCTGTGGGACCGACTGCGGCGTGCTGTCGGGTTGGGCCGCCATTGAGGAGGAAGTACCATGTTCTCTTTTCTAAAGAAGTTGTTTCATCGTCCGGCCAGCAAGGATATCGCGAAAGAGCGGCTCCAATTGATTTTGGCCCGGGAGCGGGTTAGCCCTTCTCCCTCTTTTTTGGAGAGGGTGAAGGATGATATTATCCAGGTGGTGAACCATTACCTGGAAATCGATGCTGCAGCAGCACAGGTGCGGTTTGTTCATCAAGAGAGTATGGTGGCTTTGATGGCGCGGATCCCTGTTTTGAGCGTGAAGCCGGCGGCGCTGGGAAAGAAAGAAGAGTCTGGCCATGGAGAAGAAAGTCAACTGGACTGCTAAAGGGGTGTACGTTATAATTGGAGGTGAGATGACATAACTCAGGGGGGCAGGTCATGCAACTCCCGGGTCGCCGGATGCTAAAAAACCTCGATTTTACCATGCTGGTGACTGCCATGGCGATCATGGCGTTCGGGGTAATAGTGATTTGGAGTGCTTCCCCGGCCCATTTGCATCGTCAGGTGATTTGGGTCGTGCTCGGCTTGGGACTCGTGGCTGCCACATTGACCATCAACTATAGTGATTTAACCCGTTTTGCAAATATCATTTATGTGTTGAACCTGGGGCTTTTGGGCGCGGTGGCCATAGCAGGACGCACCGGCATGGGGGCCCAGCGTTGGATCGCAATTGGATCATTCGAGTTCCAACCCTCAGAGCTGGCCAAGATCGCCATCATAATTACCCTGGCTGCTTATCTGTCGCGGCGGGAGGGGAAAATGGACGATTGGCCGAGTTTTTTTTGGCCTTTCTTGCATGTTGCGCCGCCGATGCTGTTGATCATGATGCAGCCGGATTTGGGTACGTCATTGGTGTTTGCAGCGGTCTTAGCCGGCATGATGTTTGTGGCAGGGGCCCCGGTGAAGAAGTTGGCCATAACCTTCGGCGGTGGCTTGACGGCCATCGTGGCTTGGATCTCGCTGCATTTGCGGTTCCCGGAGGCGATTTGGATACCGTTGAAAGAGTACCAGTTGAAGCGTTTAGTGGTGTTCCTGGATCCTGGCATTGCTCCTTTGAAAGAGGGATACCACATCATTCAATCCCGGATCGCAATTGGTTCAGGTGGTTTTCTGGGTAAGGGTTTGTTCAATGGGACGCAAACCCGGCTCTCATTTTTGCCGGAGCAGCATACCGACTTCATCTTTGCAGTGGTCGGGGAAGAGCTGGGCTTCATCGGGGGAGCGGTGCTGATCTTCCTGCTCTTATTGTTTCTTTTGCGAGGTCTGAAAGCGGCCACCCAGACGGAAGACATGTTTGGGACATTAATTGTCACCGGGATAGTGTCAATGTGGGCATTTCAGATCGTGGTCAACATCGGCATGACGATCGGCGTGATGCCAGTCACCGGAATTCCTTTGCCGTTCGTCAGTTATGGTGGGAGTTCTTTGCTTGCCAACTGTATCGCTTTGGGATTGTTGCAAGGGGTGTTCATGCGCAGGCAGAAAATATTGTTTTAATGTGCCAGCCTAAGCACGAGGATCCCCACCAGCATACCCACTACGGCGCCCGGTGCCACTAAAGCCGGGGAAGAAAAATGGGCCAGCGCTAACCCCAGGAACCCACCCAGGCAAGTGGTAATGGTCAAAGTGGTTGTGGGACTGAGTCTGGCCCGCCGACGCGGTTGCAAACCGCGTTTTTTGTTGTGTTTTTTCATTGCCGGGGCTGGAACAGTTCGATGCGCTCCCCGTCCGGACCACTGAAAAAAGCCGCCACGCAGCCGTCAAGCACTTCGCGGGGGGAATCTGGCTCAAATGTGACCCCTAAACTTTGCAGCCTGGTCACCTCCGCACGCACGTCATCGGCAAGCAAACTGACATGATCCACTACGCCAGCAGGGCGTGGGGCAGCGTTCTTGAATTGCAACAGTTCGATCGGCACGCCTGCTACATCCAGTAGCGCGATGGCCACGTGCGGCTTGTCGTACTGTTCCAGCACTTGCGCAGCAAACGTTTTTTGATAAAAAGCTACCGAACGCGGCAAGTCCGTTACCATTACCCCGATATGGGCCAAGCCCTTGATAGCCATTGGGCAATCCTCCCCGAAAAGCTTTTTCCTTGCCATTTCTACCACTCGCTGGCTGTTTCCTGCCATGCCGGCCAGGACCCAGGGACAGGAAATCAATTTTGGAGCGAGAAATGTATGGCCAATAATTGGTGGAAATGAGGGAACAGTTCTTTGGTCAACAAGTTGATCGTCGCCGCGGCGCTGTTTTTGTTCGGCATGGGAGTAACCCCGGGCTTCGCCCCACAGGCGGTTACACCACCCCCGCCGGCGGAGCAGGTAGTCTCAATATCGCCGGCGCTGGGCATCCCAGTTTTGCTTTATCATCACCTACTGCCGGCGGAAGAAAATCCCTATCCGGAAAATGGGGCAATCTTGCCGGTGGAGTCCTTTGTGCAGCAGATGCAGCTTTTGCACAAGCATTCTTACCATACTTTGAGTCTGGCAGAGCTGGAACTATATCTACAGGGGGAATATGATCCGCCGGAACGTAGTGTGGTGATCACGTTTGATGATGGCTATCAATCAAATTACATTTATGCCTACCCAATCTTGAAGAAATACGGATTCCGGGCAACGGTATTTGTCATTACAGACCTGGTACCCGTGCATACGCAGCCTTTTCAGCCGACTGTCCTGACCTACATGAGTTGGGAGGAAATGGAGCAAGCCCGCGATGTGTTTGAGTTTGGCAGTCATACCTGCGCTTTGCATGCTCTGGATGCGCAAGGAGAAAGCCTATTGCTCAGTCAACCGGAGGCAGTGGTGCAGGAAGACTTGCTGGCTTCTGCTGCCATTCTAGACACCCCTTACTTCGCTTATCCATTTGGCCGTCATAACAAAACTGTGCGGGCCATGCTGCCGGAGTTGGGCTATCGCTTGGCTTTTGCCACCCATCCGGAGCTGGCGCGGCCGGGAGCAGATCCGTACCAGCTCGGACGTTACACAATTCTGCCTGATCTGGATCGGGAGGGGTTTTGCCAGATCATCGGGTTGACTGATGAGGAAGGACAGTGATCGTTGCGTTTGTGCCAAGAGGCCTCAAACTACCACGGTTTTGATACTGGTAAGAAAACAGGATACACTATCAGGGGGGGATGGGCATGGACTGGCGGCAAGAACTGGGACCGGTTGTCAAGCGGTTGCCCCGTTATGGGCGGTTGGGGATGCGGATCTACCGCGAGCCGTCCCTCGGCCCCATCCCGAGAGGACTTTTGCTGGCGGCGGTCGCCTATAGTGTATCTCCTCTGGACTTAATCCCCGGTGTCCTGATCGGGGTTGGGCAGCTGGATGATTTGTTGTTTATGTTGCTGGCCATCGAGCGGTCCCTGCGCCTGATACCGGTGGAAAGAGTGCCGGCTTTGTTTCGTAGTGTCGGGCTGCACCCGGATAATTTGCGCCGGGATATCCAGGTGGTGCGAAAATTGGCGGTATTCCTGGGCTATCAGGGCGGACGGTTAGCGTGGGGCGCCCTGAAAGGCGGGGGCCGCTTGGTTTGGCAGACCGGCCGCGGTACTTGGCGGCTAGGCCGCAACACTTGGCGCTGGGCAAGAAAAATCAGGCAGAGATAACCCCCTGGTGGGGGTGTTTGTTTGGCAGGTGTTCTCGTTCTGTTTGGCGAAATAACCAATCGGGCACATGTCCTCATGGGTTTTTCCCGGGGAAAATGTCATTTAGGAGGGGAAACATGACCGATTGGAAGCATTTCAATGATAGGGTGGAAAAACTATTGCGCTTGAACTCACCGGCTGTGGCCGTCAAAATGATCGCCAACGACGAAGAGGCGCCAGCCGGTTACAGTGACCCGCCGGAACCAATTACGATGTGTCAGTTTGTCACTAACGCCCGTGTGAACGGTCTCAAACTACTGGCAACCCCGGATAATATTCTCTGTGGGATCGCACAGGGGATGTTGGGTTTGGATGCCATGCCAAATGTGGCGCCGCGTTATGCTGGTGGCCGTGTTGCCAACGAAGCATTTTACAACAAGATCTTACGCGACATGCCGATGGTGAAAAAGGGCGTATATCGGGCGGTGGCCCTAACGGCACTTGAATCAGTGGATTTCGAGCCGGACTTAATCTTATTTGTGACGGATCCAGCCCGCATGACCCGTCTCCTGCACGGTGTTACGTACCACAATGGTGAGCGGGTGCGCATTGGCACTGCCGCGGAAGCCGGCACCTGTGGTGAAGCGATGGGGGCCTGCCTGGCGACAGGCAAACCTGCGATCGGGTTCCCCTGCTATGGTACTCGCCTTTTTGGGCAGGTAGCGGATAATGAGCTGTTGTTCGCTTTGCCGGCCAGCTATGCCGATGACTTCCTTGATGGCCTGGAGAAAACCCATGCTCGCATCAGTCCCTACCCGATCAAAAAATTCCTGACGCCGCCGCCGTATCCGCGCTGCAATTACATGGTGAAGCACTTGACCGCTGAAGATGAGGCTGCTTTGAGGGAAATGAAGAAACAGGCCGGACATGAGATAGAAGAATAGGAACAAACAGGGCCATCCCCGGGAGGATGGCTCTGTTTGTTGATCAGTGCCATTTAATTGGAGATGCCAAGCAGGTCATTGGCGGGGCAATAACGCGTGACTCCGGTGATGATTGGTGCCAAACCGATGATCGCCCACCAGCGTCGGGAAGAAAACCCGAGCAGGAGGATCGCCAGGCCGATGCCGATGCGTACCATCTGTTCAGTTTTGCCCACATTACATTTCATTTCGATCACCTCACCGGTAGCTTGCCCGAAAGTGGAAGGTTTATGGCTGGTGCCAAAAAAATGGCTGCCCCAAACGGAGCAGCCATTACGTTTATGCTTCCATGTAAGCGCCTTTGATGGCGGATGTAGCTGTTTTGGTGTAGCGGCGTAATACGCCCCGGTCTGTGCCCGGGCGGGGGGCGGGCGGGCACCAAGCCCGCTTTCTTTTTGCTAATTCTTTCGCGACTGTCTCGGCATCAGCGGGTTGGCCGTTTAAACCCACGATGTTCAAACGACGGGCTGGAATGTCAATCTCGATTAGATCACCCGCTTGCACGAAAGCGATCGGTCCACCGTCGACCGCCTCTGGGGAGACGTGCCCGATGCAGGGGCCACGGGTGGCGCCTGAGAAGCGGCCGTCTGTGACGATCGCGGTTGTTGAGACGAGGTTGGGATCCGAGGCCAGGGCGTCCGTTGTCATAAACATTTCCGGCATACCGGTGGCCCGCGGGCCTTCGTTGCGGATGATCAAGACGGTGCCTGGTTCGACGTGGCCTTGCACGATCGCATCGTGACCATCTTCTTCGCGGTCAAACACCGCCGCCGGGCCGGTGTGGCGCAGCATGGCGGGATTAACGGCAGAATATTTCACCACTGCCCCCTCCGGTGCCAGGTTACCTTTCAAAACAGCGATGGAACCGGTCTTTTCCGCTTTTTGCGGTGGCCGGATGACATCTTCTGGTTTCAGCCCGTAAGGGGTCAGGAAGCCTGCGACGCGGTCGAAAAATCCGTCCTTCTGGAGATTTTCCAAGTTCTCGCCCAAAGTTAAGCCGGTAACGGTAATTACATCTAGGTCGAGCTGGTCGCGTAATAGCCATTGTATCATTGGTACTCCGCCGGCGTACCAGAACAACTCTGTCGGGTAAGCCCCACTGGGCTGGATGTTGGCCAGCCATGGAATGCGGGTGTTTGTCTCGTCAAACCACTCTGCCGGCAGGTCAATGCCCACTTCGTGCGCGATGGCCGGGAAATGCAAGAGGGCGTTCGTGGAACCGCCAATCGCGGCATGCACTACGATGGCATTGCGGAAGGCCGCCTCAGTGAGGATCTGGCGCGCCGTGATGTTCGCTTTCACCAGTGTCAAAACTTGCCGGCCGGCCTGGCGGGCCAGGAACTGGATGGTGTGGAATGTGGCTGGGACCAGGGCGGAAGTGGGGAGGGCCATGCCCAGGGCTTCTGCCATGCACTGCATGGTGCTGGCGGTCCCCATGAATTGGCAGGCACCACAGCTGGGGGCGCCAGTCAATTTATAGTCGCGCACCTCTTGCTCGGTGACGGTACCGCGCTTGCTGCGGGCGGACAGCTCACCAGTGCGTCCAGATGTGGATAGGCCTGGTCCATGCCGCATGCTACCGCCGGGAATGTAGATTGTCGGCAGGTCCATGCGCGCGGCGGCCATCAGGTGGCCGGGGATAGATTTGTCGCAACTGGAAATCAACAATAGGCCGTCCCAGGGAATCACACTGCAGTGGGTTTCGACCATATCGGCGATCAGATCACGGGACGGCAAAATGTAGTTCATGCCGTCGTGGCCCATCCCGTTGGCGTCACAGATGTCCGTGACATGATAGTTCGACGGCTTTGCTCCGCTTTCATACAATCCAATCATGGCCTGGTTAGCCAATACTTGCAAATGATGGCTGCCGGGGTGACTGTTGCCGAACACATCATCTACTAGGACTTGTGGTTTATCCAAGTCTTTCTCATCCCAGTCCTGGCTGAGCCGTAAGCAGTCTATCTGGTGCCAGTTCTCCCGTGCCGTGCGGCATCTTTGCATAAAAGACACCTCCACTCCAGATTTTTTGCCATATAGCTTCCACATGGCATATGTGTTACCTGCCAGCCAATTCGCATAATTGCCAAAACTAGCGGGATTGTCGCCTACCGCCCCTGGTGCGTATTATTTATTGAAAAGGTTTTGGGGGGAAACGACTTGAATGAATCGGCCTTCACGATCTTGATGGTGACGGGATTGGAAGACGAACAGAGCGCGGCGCGGGTGCAAGAGCTGCTTGTGGGTATGGGTGGTGTGCAAAATGTCGAGGTGCGTTTGCCCAAGAAGGTGCATGTTACATATCACCCCAGGGTGACGACGCCTCAGTTGATGTTGGAGCATTTGTTTCAGCAGGGGGTAACCACCTGCCGTCCTTGAGGGGAAGAGTGATGGGGCGGTGCGCCCCAAAAAAAACGGCGGGTGAGCAACTCACCCG
>DUQP01000066.1 GCA_012837735.1 Bacillota bacterium | reverse complement strand
TATGCCTATCGTGATCCTCGATCACTTGGCCCCTCATATTGCTGACCTTTTCAACCTCAGCCAAATACCTTGGGACCACTCACCGCGTAATATCAAGAAATTGAACGAAACTCTGGCCTATTACAGCCCCCGCCCTCAGACAAAATGAAGGCAGATCTCATTCTGCAGCAATAAGCCTTTTCTGGTGGGCCGCAGTGAACCAGCGTCGATATCGCATAAACCATTTTCCAGCAAACACTCCACAGCCCCGGGAAAGGCCTCTGTCACCGGGCGACCATGGCGGGCGGCGACCGCGGCCAGATTCACCCCGGCACTGAGCCGCAGCCCCAGGATCATCGTTTCAATATAGGCCTCAGTTGCTGTGACGAAGTCCGATTCCGCCACGGGGAAGTGGCCGGTTGGAAATGGGCCGTTGAGCTTGGTTTGAAATGAAGCGATATAATTCTGCGTGGAAAGGGAATTCCGCCATCGCCAACCTTGCCAGTATCCGTGCGCCGCCGCCCCAATGGCCAAATATTCCTTATTATGCCAGTAACGCAGGTTGTGTCGGCATTCCCAGCCCGGCCAGGCAAAGTTTGACACCTCGTAATGATCATAACCGGCCTGCGCCAGGAATTCATGCCCCCACTCCCACATGCCGGCCACCTCGTCCTCGGTGGGTGCCGCAGGCAAAATTCCCCTTTTTTTCGCTCTTCCAAATGGGGTCTGAGGAGCAATATGTAAGCCATAAGTGGAGATATGTTCCGGAGCAAGTTTTTGCACCCGCTGAAGGCTTTCGCGCCATTCCGCCATCGTCTGACTGGGAATGGCATATATCAGGTCAAGATTGATATTTTCAAACCCGGCCCGCCGGGCGGCGGCCACAACTCTGTCCACATCACTATTCTCATGACGGCGGCCCAAAAGCCGCAAGATCCGGTCGCTGAACGACTGGGCACCGATGCTCAGCCTGTTAACCCCTGCTTGCCGTAGAGTCCGCAACTCCTCCTGCGTTATATCCTGAGGGTTGACCTCTAGAGTTATCTCGCAATCGGAGGACAGTTGCCAGGCGCATGTAATTGCCGCCAGCAGTTGCATGAGCCGATCAATGCCCAGCAAAAGCGGGGTGCCGCCGCCGAGATAAACACTTGTCAATGTGGTTGTGGCACAAAGAGCCCGCAAGCTCTTTATGTCTGCCAGCAAGGCAGTTAAATACGGATCAAGCAAATCCTGATCAACCACCTGGGTGGCAAAGTCACAATAGCGGCAACGACGGCGACAAAATGGGATATGCACATACAGCGACAGCATGTCACTTGCCCCGCTCCAGGATCGCCATGAAGGCTTCCTGGGGGATCTCTACGTTGCCGACTCTTTTCATCCGCCGCTTACCCTCTTTTTGTTTCTCCAGCAGCTTGCGCTTGCGGGTGATGTCTCCGCCATAACATTTATCCAGGACGTTCTTCCGCAAAGCACGCACATTCTCACGCGCTACCACTCGACCGCCAACAGCAGCCTGGATCGGTATTTCGAATAATTGGCGGGGAATAAGTGAGCGCAAACGCTCAACCAACTCCCGTCCCTTGCGCACCGCCTGCTCTTGATGCACAACGGTGGACAAGGCATCCACAGGCTCACCGTTCACGAGAATCTCTAATTTCACCAGTTTTGTTTCCCGGTAACCAAGCAGCTCATAATCCAAAGAGGCATAACCGCGCGTGCGGGACTTCAACTGATCAAAGAAATCATACATGATCTCGGCCAGGGGTAACTCATAGCTGAACAGGACCCGGTCCGGACCGAGATACTCCATATTGACGAATATGCCCCGCTTTTCCTCCTGCACCAACTCCATCACCGCTCCGATATAGTCTGTGGGCGTGATGATACTGGCCTTCACGAACGGCTCCTCAAGACGGGCGATCTCACCGCTCGCCGGTATTCTGGCAGGGTTATCCACTTCTTCAGTTTTTTGGTCCTTTGTTGTGATCCGGTATACCACGTTTGGCGAAGTCGTGATCAGATCCAACCCATATTCGCGCTCCAAGCGCTCCTGAACGATCTCCATGTGCAATAACCCGAGAAAACCACCGCGGAAACCAAATCCCAATGCTGCCGAGGTTTCCGGCTCCCAATGAAGGGCGGCATCGTTCAGGGACAGCTTCTCCAAGGCTTCCCGCAAAGCGGCATAATCAGCCGCCGCCACAGGATATAACCCGCAATAAACCATTGGTCGCAGCCGTTTATAACCTGGTAAGGGCTCATGGGCCTCATTGCCAGTGCCGGTAATCGTATCGCCCACCCGACAATATTTGATGTTCTTGATGCCGGCCGTTAGATAACCCACCTGACCCGCCCCCAGCTGATCCACCCCGGTCATGGCCGGCCGGAACACACCCAGTTCCGCCACCTCATAACTGCGGCCACTGGCCATCACGGTGATCTTCATCCCTTTTTTGACGAAACCCTCCATCACCCGGACGTACGCCACTACCCCGCGGTAGGGATCATAATGAGAGTCAAATATCAGGGCCCGCAATGGGGCAGTAATGTCGCCTTTGGGTGGCGGAATACGCTGCACAATCGCCGCTAGGATTTCGTCCGTGCCCTGACCTGTTTTGGCAGAAGCCAAAATGGCCGTCTCGGGGTCAAGACCGATCCCGGCCAACTCCTGTTTGACCGCCTCCGGGTCGGCCCCCGGTAGGTCGATCTTGTTCAACACCGGGATGATCTCCAGATCATGTTCCAGGGCTAAATAAAGGTTGGCCAGTGTCTGGGCTTCTATTCCCTGGGCAACATCAATCACCAGCAAAGCCCCTTCACAGGCGGCCAGGCTGCGTGAAACCTCATACGTGAAGTCCACATGGCCAGGCGTGTCGATTAGGTTGAGTTGATAAACCTGGCCGTCATTGGCCTCATATTCCAGGCGCACCGCCTGCATTTTAATGGTGATTCCGCGTTCCCGCTCCAAATCCATTGAGTCGAGATACTGTTCCGTCATCTCACGTTCGGAAACGGTCCCGGTGCGCTGCAAAATACGGTCGGCCAGCGTGGATTTGCCATGATCGATGTGGGCTATGATACAAAAATTACGAATCAGGGCCTGATCCGCAACGGGCACCGCCACCAAAGACTATCCCCCCCAAAAGGCAAAGCACACAACCTGTCACAGGTGAAAAACTTCTGTCGGCATTATACCACTTGGGGGCGGGAGCGACAATTATCGTCCGAAAAGACCCAGCACCGGCTGCACCATTTCCTGGTTCAAACGCAGGACTACATCCTGTCCGGCCAACGTCAATACGACTTCGCCCGGGCGTAGGGCAACGTCGAGGGCGCGCTGGGGAATCTGATCACCCATCAGGCGCCCCAGACCGGCCTGGGCAGTCACCAGGCCCAGGCCAAAGAACAATAGGCATATTATCAACAACAAATACTGTCTGGCCCCGAACATCCCTTTCCCTCCGCCACTATGGTTTGATCATCTCCACCAATACATCCGCCAGCAACTGCACTGCCCGGCATTCTTCTGCCAGGGTGTTCTCAGGGCCGCCCACCTCCAGCAGCAAAGCGTGGGGAGAAAGGTCCTGATTATAAACGAATGGCTTGGGGATGATACCGCCGGAAAGCCCCGGGTATTTTTGTTCCATAGCATTTGCTAAACGCAAAGCCAAATTCCAGTTTTGTTTCCAGTGCGGATGGGGATTGGATTCCATCTGTCCCAACCCCACCACGATGGAAATCTTGGCTACTGTCTCACCATTGATCTGCGCCACCGATTGGGATCTTTTCAAAGCATCCCGGTGGATATCGAAAAGAAATACCAGGTCATGTTCTGCACACATTTGTTCCGCAGTCACCCGCGAATTGATATAAGAGCGACTGAATCCCTCCATCAGGTCGTGTTGCCGCTCAGAATGAATCGCCCCCACGCCGCGGGCTTGCAAAGCCTCAGCCAGCGCTTTGCCCACCGCAATCACAGACCGGGACGGATCGTCACTGTAGGCTTGGTTTAGCGGCTTGCCAGACGCGCCCGGAATAGCCGGCAAGAAACTTTCAGTGGCATGCGTGTGATAAATGCCCACCAGCACTTGTAATCCTGGCTCAGCAGGCTCGTCTGGCGGCGGGATGACCTCGATCTGCTCTTCGGCCGGCACCACTTCTGCTGGCTCGGGCAAGAACCCATCCGGAACCGGCGGTGCCGGGCTCAAACCCGCCAAAGGCACTACCTGGGCTGCCAGGATGCTGCGCGGATCATCCCATTGAACGTGCGTCAAGAATGAAACCGCTCTTTCCAAAGGGTGACCGTCCGGGGCCCAGGCAATCCTGTCCCCACCGCCATACCCCACTAAAACCGGCATTTCCAATTGCAAGATACCCTGCCAAATCTGCGTATGCACTACATGTTGTCCTAACCAGGCCCGCAGCTGCGGGAGCAAGCGGGGAAAAGCGATCCGCTGGTCCACGACACCGGTCCCGGTCATTGCCGGCACCGCTTGATCTGGCCCTGGGATATTTAAGCCCCCAAACAGCACGTAGGCTGCCACGCACAGCACGGCCACATAGGCCCCCAGGTGCATTAAAATAGCAGGTCGGAGAGAAATGCGCCTGATCAACACCAGTAAATGGCGGTTGGACTTCAATGTGTATCTCACCTCGCTTGCATACCCTAAGGTATATGCCCACCCGCCAAGGGCTATGCCGCCAACCGAAACAGGCACTGACCGTGAAAGTCAGTGCCTGCCGGCATTTCCTATCATACAGCCACTATCGCAAAGTCGTTGGTACGAAGGCATCGATCACCCCGATCACCAAAGAAGCCAACAGTGCGCCGATGATTGACACCTGCATAGTCGGAATTACGAACTGAGCCACATAGATCACAACTGCCGCAGTCAAAAAGCCAACGATCCCGCGGCTTTGCGGGGAAATACTCTTGCCAAAAAACAATTCTGCCAGGTAGCCGATGACGGCAATCGCGACCGCAGCTAACAGCGCGTTCATGAAGCCAGCCAGTCGGAAACCAGGCAGCAGCCACTGGACAGCCAATAGAACGATTGCTGAAACAATAAAACGTACCACTGCCCCAAGCACATTGCCAACCAAAATCCTGCCACCTCCAATTACTGAGATTGGCCCTGAGAAACATTTCGGGCTCACAATTGCGTACCTATTATAACCTTGAAAAAAGCGGTTATACGTTCTTTGCCTTGTCCTTGCATTGACACAAAGGCCGTGTTAGAATGTCCTGGGAGGTGAGAGAATTATGGCCAACACAAAATCGGCAATTAAGCGCGCCCGCACTGCCAAATTGCGGCGCCAACGCAATCAAGCCGCCAAGACACAAATAAAGACGGCCATTCGCCGCCTCCGGGATGCCCTGCAGACCGGGGATGCCAACCTGGCAAATGAGGCCTATCGGCTATGCAGTAGTCGCCTGGACAAAGCGGCTAGCAAGGGCATCATTCATAAGAACGCCGCCGCCCGCAAAAAGGGTCGGCTAGCGCGCTCGCTGCAAACACTGCAAGGCTAAAAAAGACGGCCGCACCCACGCCGCGGGGACGGCCGTTTTGTCTTATCTCTGTTCACAAAGCCTTAGTACCACCGTCTCCAGGATGATCCGCTGTTCACCCCGACCGCTCTTCATCGCCCGGTCCGCCTCCCACAACTCATTGATCCCTGCCAAGAGCTCCTGCCGGGAAAAGAGCTTGCTCTGTTTGATTAGTTCTGCCATGACAAACGGCTGCACACCCAATTGCGCCTGCAGCTGTCTCTCCGTCAGGCCAACTTCCTGGCCGGCCCGGGCTTGCCAGATTAACCGCGCCTGCCGGGCCACCATGAACAATATCCGTAAAGGTGGCTCCTGATTAAGCAGCAGCATCAGTTCATCCATCGCCCGGCCGGCCTGACGCTGACCGATCGCATCAACCAATCGGAATATTTTTGCCTCCGGGTGGGCAGAGACGGTTTTCACCAACACCTGTTCGGTCACTTCTCCTCCATCCCCAACAAAAGCAGCCGCTTTGGCCAATTCATTGCGCAATAGCCCCATATCATTGCTTCCCATTAAGGACAAGAAACGCCGGGCATTTGTCGCTGACAGCGCCACCCCCAGGTTGTCCGCTTGTTCCTTAACCCAATCCAGTAAATCGCGGCCTGTAAGCGGATTGCACGACACCACCAGACCAGCCTTTTGCAAAACTCGAAAGGCGCGCCGCCGTTTATCCACCCCATCATCAGGTGCAACCAACAACAGGCAGGCGTGCGGAGGATGATGTTCCAAAAATGTTAATAATGCCTGCTCATCTTCCGGAGCATTGTCACCCGCCAACAAGACCGGATGAGCCACGATCGCCAACCGCCGCTCCGCCAAGAACGGCACGGGTGCCAGTGCCTCGACCGCGGCTTGGATTGCTCCGCTGTCACCGCCGAAGCGGTGACAGTTCAAATCCATCATCCCCTCCGGCAGGAGAGTTTGTTTGACGAGGGCCACCAATTCGTCCATCAGCGCCCACTCTTTACCCGTAATCAAATAGAGAGGCCCCACCTGGCCTTGCTGCCACTTGCGTTTGGCCTCATTGGCATCCAGCGCTATCACCCCCGTGAAAAAAAAGGTTCGCCCCGCTATTGCCTAATCCTGCCCCACCGGCTGGGCATGGTATCCGGCCACCTTGATTTCATAACCATCACTGCGACAAGTGATGGCTCCGTAATCGTCCGTGCGCAACACCACAGGCACAATTGCCTGCAAGCGCTGCATGGCAGTTTCAGCAGGCAAACCATGCGGATTCCGTCCCACTGACACCACCGCCCAATCCGGCGCCACGGCTTGCAAAAAACCCGCCCCGGAACTGCCGGCACTGCCGTGATGCCCCACCTTCAGCACATCCGCCGCCGGCCTTCCCCGTTGCAGGAAGGCAAGTTCAGAACGAAACCCGGCATCCCCCGTGAACAATAAGGAGGTATTACCATAAACCAAACGGATTACTAATGACTGCTCGTTCCATTCGGCATCCTGAGGATCCAGAGCCGCTTGCCCAGGGGTCGTCGCCGGATGCCAGACTTCCACCTTTACCCCCGGCACCGGCTCCCACACATCACCCGCTGACACAGTTCGGCATGGCACACCATGCTTCTCGGCGACCCGTTGCAAATCAGGCACATCCCCCCCGGGGGCACAGATCACCGCTCCCACCGGCATAGCCTGCAACACGCTCGCCAACCCGCCCACATGGTCATCGTGGGGATGAGTGAGCCATACGGCGCGCAGTCTCCGGGCACCCTGCCAGCGCAAAAAAGGCAACACATCTTCTGCCCCAGCATCACTGTCGGCCTCGGGATGCAAAGTCGGGCCAAGGCCAGTATCCACTAAAAACCAGCTCCGGTCAGGCAACCTAACCGCACAGGCGTCTCCGCACCCGACCGATAAAAATGTCACCGCCAGCTCCTCCAGCGGTGGCATGGCAACCCATCCACAAATGAGGCAGCAACCCACCAATCCGGCTACCAGCCGGCGGACAATCCGACCGGGCCATGGCGTCAGACCGAAAATCAACAACAATAATGGGTAGTAGGCCAAGAGAAATGGTCTAACCAGCGGCCCCAACGCCACGACCCAGCCGGACCCCGGCAAAGCTGCCCCCCACTGCGCCACCCGGCAAATCGCTCCCAGCAAATAGCCACACAGAGTCAACGGTAACTGAGCCCCGAAGGGCCATACCGATGCCACAGCGGCTGCTCCCAGGCCACAGATCATCAGCGGCGACAGCAATGGCACCAACAAAACATTCACAATCGGAGCCAGCAAACAGAGCCGGCCGAAGTGCCAAATCAGCAAAGGCAACACCGCCAACTGGGCCGCCAGGCTGACCAACAAAGCCTGCCAGAAAAGCTGCAGACGGCCATAGCAGACAGGTAAAATGTTTGTCAAGCGAGGATACAGGAGCAAGATACCGTATGTGGCAGCGAATGATAACTGGAAACCAATTTGGTGTAATGATAGGGGGTTAATCAGTAGCAACAACAAGGCAGCCAAACTAACCAGGTTAACTGAATCATGCTCCTTACGCAACGCCCGGCCACACAAAACGACGCTCGCAGTCAACCCAGCCCGCAGCGCAGAAGCCTGGACGCCGGTCAACAACACATAAAAAAAGACCAGCGGGATGCTTGCCAAAGCCGCCGTCCGGTTTGTGCCGCACAACCAGCGCAACGCGAAAAAGAACGCACCAGCCACAATCCCGACGTGCAAACCGGAAACCGCCAACAGATGTCCAATGCCGGCATCTTGAAATATTACCGTCATCTCATCGGTAATGGCGGATCGTTCTCCCAGGGTAATGCCCGCCAGCAATCCCCCGCTCTCCGCACCAAGCACATGCTGAAACTTGTTTAACAGGGTTTCTCGCCAAACAGTGCAATGGCCAGGCAAGTAATTCCATGCCACTGGGCCGGTCTGCAATGGACCTTCAGCCCGGGCGAGCAGGAAAATGCCACGGGCCGTGAGGTAATGGCTGTAATCGAAGCCCCCCGGATTCATGGCCGGTGCAGGTCTTTCCAAAGTGGCTGGCAACGACACCCACTGGCCATGGCGCAGGCCCTTCACTTCCTGGGCGAACACCCGGACCAAAGCATCCGGTGGTACGCGCAGATCAAACCTTATCCCCCAATCCATCTTCGTGATTGGGCTGACCACGATCCCCTGTAATTGCACCCGCCCCGGTGACAGGCACGTCCGCCCCCACCAGACGGCTGTCGCCGCATGGCTATAACCCACCGCCGCCATTAAAAGCAAAAGCAAAAAAGGCACCAGTATCCGCCTTTGCCAAGCCCAGACCGCCGCCAGCCAGAGACCCACGGGCAGACAGTAGAAAAAACCCGGCCCGCCCACCGATCGGGTCGTTCCAACCGCTATTCCGATCGCAAAGAAAGAAGCAACCGCCAGCAAGGGGCGACGCATTCCCCCACCCCCGTGAGATGGCGTCACCCCTAATCGATTCGTTATCTGGTAATTTTTACCTGCCAGAGGACCGAAATCTCTTCCCCGGCGTCCTTTGCCGGTACCTCTCTCAGTTCTCCCACAGGATCTAAGATCTCCAGCAACCCGTCCGCCCAGCCCCGTCCCACTGTCACCTGGATGGGCGCCCCGAGCAGCTCCCGGTCAGCAAATTTAGGCCCTGGTCGCAGTGGCCGATCATCCAGCAGGACAATCATGCCTTGGGATGACAGCCTTCCCCCCAACTCCCGGCCAATTTCATGCCCTTCATTACCCAACAAAGTGATACTGACGTCCACCGGCCAAACCACCGGCCAGGGTGCCAGGCGTGTCCTGCCACCAGCGAGGTGCTGATGAGCACGTTGTAACGCTAGGGTCATCAACAAACCCGGCCAGTGCGGATCCTGATGACCGAACACCATGGTTCCCGGACCAAATGACAACGCGCTCCCGCAGGCCGGGCAAAGATCACCTGACCGCACTTTGGCCAGTGGCGCAATCAGCGCCGGCAAAAAATCCCGCCCCGGCACCACGTTTACCAAGTGGTAATCGGGCTTATTCGCCCCCACCACCAAATTCTTCGCCTGCATGACGGACAGATCCGCGATCAACATGATCCGATGCTGCCCCACCGGCCCCACAAAGCCTGGTTGAAACCCTGTCCAAATTTCCACTTGCTCTGCTGTCGCCCGCCGCACTGTGCCGGATCCCAATGCGGCCGCCAAACGCCGCTCATTCACCGTATGGTCGCCCAAGACTAGGGCCATGATTGGCTCAACCTGCCCGTTGCGCTCCCACGCATAGACCATGGCTTTCAAAACCATTTCTGCCTCAACCCCCAGCGCTTCCCGCAACAAATCAATGGAATGTGCACCAGGAGTGTAGACCTCTTGCACTGGCCCAGGGAGAGAGCAATCTCCGGTTTGCGCCAGTCCCACTACCCAGTCAGCCTGCCCCCCCCAACGGCATTCCCGGCAGAAGGCCAACTCCACATCGCCGGCTGCGGCATGCCAAAAGACCCCTTCATTCTTTACCAAACAACTGCCCAAACCGAGCTGTGCTAAAGACGCCTCGGCAGAATCGTGCCGCGCAAACACTTCCCGGCACCGATCAGCCAAAAGTTGACCAAAGGGCAAAAGGCTCCCCTCCCGCATCATCCCAGCGCGCCAGAGCAAGGCAGCGCCGGGGTGTTTAATCCGCCCCGGCGCATGCTTGTCCGTCGACCATTCAATCGCACTTGCGTAAAGCAATTGCTTACCACCTTCCTATTGCTCGCCCAGGTAGGATTTTCTCACCCGCTCATCTTGCGCCAGCTCTTTTGCCGTGCCTGATAATACCACACGACCGGTTTCCAACACCGAACCCCGATCGGCCAGTCGTAAAGCCGCCCGCACATTCTGTTCCACCAGCAGGACAGTCACCCCGAGCTGGTTTATTTCGCGAATAACCCGAAAAATGTTCTGCACCAACAAAGGCGCCAGGCCTAAAGAAGGCTCATCAAGCATCAGGAGTTTCGGATCAGCCATCAAAGCGCGACCGATCGCCAACATCTGTTGCTCACCGCCGGAGAGTGTGCCTGCCAATTGGTGGCGACGTTCGGCCAGGCGTGGGAAAAATTCATAAACCTTGCTCAATGTCTCTTGTATTCCGCGTCGATCCCTGCGCCGCCAGTAACCTCCCAGAAGCAAGTTTTCCGCCACCGACAGGGTGGCGAATACCCGCCGTCCCTCCGGAGCATGGGCTATGCCGATACGCACGATATCATGCGCCGGGACACGCTGCAAATCCTGGCCGCGGAAAATAATCCGCCCTTGTTTAGGTTTGATCAAACTCGAAATGGCACGCAAGGTGGTCGATTTGCCGGCACCATTGGCCCCCAACAGGGTGACAATCTCCCCTTCCGCCACCTGCAGGTTAATGCCCTTCAAGGCAGCAATATGTCCGTAGTTGACATACAGGTCTTCAATCACAAGCAATGCCATACAGCTAGTCCTCTTCCTTTCCCAGATAGGCCTCAATCACCCTTTGATCGCTCTGCACAGCGGCCGGAGTACCGGCACAGATTACGCTCCCGTTCTCCAGTACGATTACCCGGTCAGAGACGCCCATGACCACTTTCATGTCATGCTCAATCAATAAGATCGTCACGCCGGACTGGCGGATCTGTTCAATCAGCATCCGCAACTCCAGACTTTCTCCTTCGTTGAGGCCACTAGCAGGCTCATCCAAGATCAAGAGTTGCGGTGCGGTGGCCAACGCGCGCGCGATCTCCAACAGGCGTTGGCGGCCATAGGGGAGATTCTCAGCCAATTCATTGCGTACCTCTGTGAGTCTGACCAAGTCCAGACAACGGTCCGCCACGGCCACGGTTTTCTCTTCCTCAGCGCATTGCGCGGTAGTCCGCAGCAAACTGGCCACCACACCCGCCTTTGTCCGGCAATGCTGCCCGGACATAACATTCTCCAAAACCGTCATGGTTGGGAACAGGCGCAACGTCTGGAAAGTGCGGGCAATCCCCAACCTGGCAATGCTGTGCGGCTTCAAGCCGACTATGTTGCGGCCATTAAACTCGATCCTGCCCCGGTCCGGTCGATAAATACCCGTGATGAGATTGAAAACCGTCGTCTTCCCGGCCCCGTTCGGCCCGATCAGGCCAAGGATTTCCCCCCGTTGCATGGTGAAACTAACGTCCGCAACCGCCGTCAGGCCACCGAAGGTCTTTGTGAGGTTTTCGACCTGCAACAATGGCATCGGCACCAATCCCTTTCACAATTCTAAGCCGGACGCCCGGCGGCTGACCCCTGTGATTCCAGTCCTTCTGCCTGCCGCACCCGCAGGACGCGTTGGCTGGGCCATAAACCCTGGGGTCGGAAAATCATCATCAACATCATGGCCGCACCGAACACCAACATGCGCGCTGAGGAAAAACCACGGAATATTTCCGGCAAAACGAACATCCCAAATGTACCGACCACTACCCCGGGGATGCTGCCTGGACCACCCAACACCACAATTGCGAACATGACCACCGATTCCCAGAAACCAAAGCTCTCAGGAGCAATCACCGTCATCTTGCCCGCATAAAGCGTGCCGGCAATGCCGGCCAGTCCTGCCCCGAGGATAAAGGCCAGGAGTTTCATATTCGTCGCGTCGATGCCCATCGCTTCCGCCGCCAGTTCATCCTCCCGCACATAATTCCAGGCCCGCCCAAGACGGGAATTCTCTAGGCGGCGCATACCGAACATGACCAGAATCACGATCACCCAAATCAAATAAAAAAAGTGGCCTGGTTGGTAAAATGTAAAGCCAAATAAGGCCGGTCGGTCAATCCCCAATACCCCATTCGGGCCACCAGTCAAACCAAACGGATTATTGATGAGCGCGATCCGCACGATTTCCCCAAAGCCGATCGTCACGATGCACAGGTAATCCCCCCGCAGGTGCAAGACGGGTCTGGTGATTAAAGCGGCAAAGCCGGCCGCCGTTAGAGCCGCTATGGGCATCAGCACCAGCAACGGAATGCCAAAGCGCGTGTTGATAATGGCGGTTGTGTACGCGCCAACCGCATAAAAGGCAGCATGACCGAGGTTAAACATGCCAGCATAGCCGACGATGATGTTCAGGCTCAAACCCAGCAGCATGTAAATGCCGAAGAAATTCGCCACATCAGTCCAATACGAGTTAGCGAACAAGGGCACACAAAACCACCCTGCTCCCAACAAGACGAGCGGCCACCAGTGATGCCTGTTCCGAATATTGCGCAAACGCTCTTTCATACCTTATCAGCCACCCGTTCGCCCAGCAGTCCCGTGGGCCGCCAGATCAGGATAAAAATCAGGATGGCGAAAGAAATGGCGTCTTTCCAAGTGGCAGAGATATAACCTGCTCCCAGGGTTTCTATTATCCCTAACAACAGTCCGCCAATCATCGCCCCCGGGATATTACCGATTCCGCCCATGATGGCAGCCGTGAAGGCCCTGATCCCATAAGTCCAGCCCATGGCAAAATTGATTTGCCGGTAATAAAGCCCAACCATCAACCCGGCCGCCGCTCCCAAAGCCGGACCGATCACGAACACCAGCATGATGATTTTGTCGACATCGATCCCCATTAAACGCGAAGTGTCATGATCGAGGGATGCCGCCCGCATGGCCGCGCCCAGTTGGGTTTTTTGCACCAGCAGGTATAATCCGACCATGAAACAGACCGCCACCAGAAAAATGATTACCCGCATCAAAGTGATCTTGACTCCACCAACCATCCAGTAGATATCTCGTGCCACATCGGGAAAAACTAAGTAACCACTGCCAAACACCAGCATCACGGCGTTCTGCAAAAAAATCGATGCCCCCAGTGCCGACACGACCGCCGTCAGTCGCGGTGACCGCCGCAATGGCTTATAGGCCACCCGGTCCAAAAGCACTCCGATCACCGCCACCATGGCCATGACCAGCAAAAAAAGCACCAATAAACCAAGCAAGGGGCTTTTTAGGAGCCCGCTGAACGCGCTTGCGGTCAACCAGGTAAGACCAAAAAAACCCCCCAGCATAAATAATTCACCATGAGCAAAATTAATCAGTTTCAAAATGCCGTAAACCATGGTATAGCCGAGGGCTACTAGTGCATAGACGGATCCCATCGTCAAGCCGTTGACCAATTGCTGCAAAAACTCCTGCATCTACCTGCCTCCTCACCACCGCCCGGGTCCCCGCCGGGGACAGCCGCATCGGCCGCCCCCGGAAACGGGGTAATAGCTTTAGCCCTCGTAAGGCACAAAATTACCCTCGGCGTCCACCTCATAAGCCTTGTGGATAGTACCAAGTCGGTCGCCTTTTTCATCGAATGTGATTGGCCCGGTGATGCCAGGGAAATCCCCCATCTCATTATGCAGATACTCAGCCAGCACAGCCGGGTCGTCACTGCCGGTCTGGGCAATGGCCTCTACCACCACCCGCAGGGCATCAGCCCCGCTCAGCGTCCAGATGCTCTGCGGCGGCGTCCCATAAGCGGCCTCGAAATCAGCGATGAACTGTTGTGCTTCTGCATACGGCAGATCCGTGGGCACTGGCTCAGTAGTAACCAAAACGCCCTGGGCATACTGCAGCCCGGCGTTTTTTACTAAGTCGCTGTTGTTCATCGCGTTTCCACCCATAATCAGGCATTCAATGCCAAGTTCCCGGGCCTGCCGCACCAACAACCCGCCATCGGAGAAATAACCGGTGAAGTAAATCAGCTCCGGCGCAACACCTTTCACATTGGTCAACACCGGTGAAAAATCTTTCTCACCAGGAGTAATCGCATCATAATAAACGACTGTGGCGCCATTTTCCTCCAGGTAAATGCGCGTCCAATCCGCTAGTCCCTTGGCATATGTGGTGTTATCATGGATTAACGCCACTTTACTCAAGCCGAGGGTGTCAACCGCAAACTGAGCGGCAAACAATCCCTGCCGATCATCCAAGAAACACGTCCGGAAGAAGCGTTCAAAACCCTTTTCAGAGAGCGGGGTAGCGGTTGAAGACGGTGTAATGTGAAGGATACCAGCCTCATGATAGATGTTTGCGGCCGGCTCCGTGGCAGTTGAACTATAAGAACCGATCACAGCTACCACGTTGCTGGAAATCATCTTTTGAGCCACTAAAGCCGACTCTTTCGGGTCTGACTTATCATCCCCTGGCACAATTACTATCTCCCGGCCCAACAGGCCGCCCTGCTCATTGATTTGATCCGCCAGCAACTGAGCAGCCTTCAAAAAACCCTGACCTTCCAAGGCCATCGGTCCGGACATGGGTCCCTGGATACCAATCTTGATCGCGTCCTCCGCCACCTGTTGATCACCGCCGCCACAACCGACAGCAGCTACCATCAGGGCCAATAAAATCACGGCCATCCATTTTTTCACTCTCAATATCCCCTTTCGAAAAAACCGCCATTTATAACGGGAGTACTTGCCCTATCCCCTTAGCCAATGCCCGGTCATACAATATCCGCGCTGTGGCCACATCATCAAGCCCAATGCCCAGGTTCATGGCCACCAACCGTTCTTGCTCATCACGCCGGGCAGGCACTTTTCCAGTCACCACATCTCCCAAATCGCCTGTCACGGTCGGGGTTCCAGCAAAGAAACCCAACTGTTTATGATAGATAAACTGGTCCATATCATCTGTATAGAATCGATCCGCCAGCTGCAAAGCGGCCGACTGCCAATATGAGTCATAATCGACCGGTAAAGCCAGGGCCCCAACCTTGAACCATTCCGCTTCGATCGTAGGTCGGGGATGCTTAAGAATGGGACCGGCTGTCACCACGATGTCGCTGTCTACAACCGCCTCCCGCGCGGATGGCACCGGCGTAATGGTAAGCTGCGGGAAGGCTTGGGACATCTCTGCCACATACCACTGCAACGCCTCTGGTTTAATATCGTAACAATACACCTGTCGCAAAGTGGGGCAAGCCACTACCAAAGCAGCCAGGTTGCTACGTCCTTGCACGCCACAGCCCAAGACACCGAGCACAGCGGCATCCGGTCGCGCCAAATATTTGGCGGTCAAGCCGCTCACCGCCCCTGTCCGCATGGCGGTAAGCCAGACACAATCCATGACTGCCAAAGGCAAACCGGTTTCCGGACAGTTCAATATGAACAAACCCGAGATATATGGCAGCCCGTATTTCTGCTGGTTGTCCGCAAATCCGCTCACCCACTTGATACCCGCCGCCGCCAAACCAGGGATAAAACACGGCATGGCATGGATAAAGGAATCCGGGCGGGGATGCAAGCCAGGCTTGGGTGGCATCTCATAACGTCCATGCCCTTTTTCCCGGAAAGCTTCCTCCAGGACCGCAATGATTTCATCCATGGTCAACCCAACCCGCTCCACATCCGCCCGACAGAGGTAAAGCAGTTCTTTTCCTTTTTGCAAGTTATCACTCCTTTCGCACTGAAGACCAATATCTCTTTGCTGCCCGGTGGGGAGTGACTGCCGGACGCACAAAAGAAACCGCCGGCCGTTCCAGCCGAGCGCATGCCATCAGCCGGGCCGCGGGGATCAGCTCCCAGCATATTCTGACCGTTACCCGTGAATTCACCCCTAAGTGGACTGAGCATGATGGGGTGTTCCCCGTCATCTTAATAGGCCAATCACGTCAGAATGCGGCCTGATAGCCGCATAGAAATTCCACAGGAGAGAAAGGATTCCTTTTCCTGAAGAGGGGGAAATGTGTTTTGGCGGGAATTGGCTTCCGGCATAACCGCTCGTAGCAGGCCCCTTAGCTCCCGCGAGCTGCGATGTGAGCGAATGTGGTTGCTAAACCCTGCGCCAGGTCCACCTGTGGATACCACCCCAACCATGCGGCGGCCCGCTTTCTGCACAGGACACTGTCCTTAATGTCACCGAGCCGGGGTGGGCCATATTCCACTGCTATTCCTTCCGGGACCAAATCCCGTAAGATATTTAACACTTCATGCAAAGAGGTCGACACACCGGTACAGATGTTCAGCACAGCGTTTTCCGTCACCTGCATCGCGCGCAGGTTGGCCGCCACCACATCCGCCACATACACGAAATCGCGTCTCTGGCTGCCATCCCCGTGCACCAGCAGGCGTTGCCCAGCCGCCGCCCGGCGCACAAACGTGGTGATCACTCCGGTCTCCCGCGACAGCTCCTGTCCAGGCCCGTACACATTCGCATACCGCAAAATGATATGCGGCAGAGTGCTGGCCGCCAAATAAACCTCAAAGCAGTATTTGCTCACACCGTAGGGGGAACGCGGCCGACAAGCGTGATCCTCGTCCACCGGTAACTGCACTGGCTCACCGTATACTGCCGCTGAAGAAGAATAAATTAAACGTTGCGCCCGGTATTTTTCGCAACAGCGCAGCACGTTTAAACTACCCAGGATGTTCGTGTAAGCATCCCGGACCGGGTCCTGCACCGATACCGCCACATCGACCTGGGCTGCCAGGTGAAAAATGATTTGGGGGCTGAAATCCGCAAACAATTGGTCCAATGCCTCTTGGGCGATATCGATGCGTCGGAACCAGACCCCAGCGGGAACACGTTCCACCCTACCACTGCTGAGATTGTCCACCACCGCAACCTCGTGACCATTCGCCAACAGGGCCTGGGTCAAGTGGGACCCGATGAAACCGGCACCACCCGTGACCAGGACGCGCATGCCCACAACCCCCTACGTACGCCGTGACAGTGACCAACTGGCTAGGCGTACAAAAAAAGCTGCACCCTAACACAGGGTACAGCTTATATATGCCGTGGGACTTGCTTAGAGAACCTCTTCCAATGCTTTAATGAAGCGTTCGTTCTGTTCCTGGGTACCAATTGTGACCCGGATATGAGTGGCCAATCCCCACGAGAACGTAGGCCGTACGATCACGCCACGCAACAGAAGCTGATCATGCACTTCTCTGGTCGGGCGACCAGTGTCAAGTAAAATGAAGTTCGCTTCCGTCGGTACATACTGAAGCCCCAGGCGCTTCAGTTCCCGATACAAAAAGGCCTTCCCTTGCCGGTTGATTGCACGGGTTTGCGCTTGATATTCTTCATCCGCCAACACCGCCAGGGCAGCCCGATCCCCCAAGCGATTGAGCGCAAACGGCTCTTTGATCTTCAGCATGGCCTCGATATAAACCGGGTCCGCCATTATATACCCAATGCGTAGGCCAGCCAGGCCATAGAACTTGGAAAACGTCCTCATCACCAAGACGTTGTATCCCTGTTTAAGGTAATCAACCCCATTGGGGATGGCCGGATCTTCCACATACTCGCAATAAGCCTCATCCAGAGCCACAAACACGTGCCGTGGCAAGTCATTCAAGAACGCTGTCAACTCTTTTTCAGACACGCCGGTGCCAGTGGGGTTATTGGGGTTGCAAATAAATACCAGCTTTGTCCGCTCATTGACCGCTTTGGCGGTGGCCAGCAAGTCCTGCCGAAAATCCTGTAGTGGTATTTCCACTACCTCAGCACCCGATACCAGAGACATGGTACGATAGGGCGGGAATGACATAGCAGGAATGATGGCCCGTTCACCTGGCTCAAGGAAAGTCTGTGCCACCACAGTGATGATATTATCCTCACCGTTGGCCAGGGCAATCGCAGCCGAATCCAATCCCACCCGCCGGGCCAACTCTTCCCGCAAAACCCGATTTGTGTTATCCGGATACTGAGAGATATTGGCCAACTCATCCTGAATGGCCTCCATCGCCAACCGGGAAGGACCTAACGGGTTTTCGTTTGATGCCAACTTGATGATTTCTTTTACACCCAGCTCCCGGGCCACTTCTTCAATTGATTTACCCGGGATATAGGGTGTTAGTTTGTTCACAACCGGTTTCACCCCTGCCAGATTTCCTGCCACGCAAAACTTCCCCTTTCTTCCCACCACAGGGAAACGCTTTAGTTCTCTAACATAGTAAGTATACAGCGTACGAAGGGACAATTCCTGCCGGGCTCAATGAACCGTCACCAAATCCTCCAATTCACTCAACTTGGCCGGCCCGATGCCCGGGACATTTAGCAGATCACTCACCCGTTGAAAAGGCCCATGTTGCTCTCGATAATCCAGGATACGGGCCGCCAGGGCAGGACCGATTCCTGGCAGACTTTCTAATTGCACTAGGGTAGCGCTGTTCAGGTTCAATAGTCCTGCCGCAGGTGTTTCTTGCTCCGCGTCTTCGCCACCTGGGGCTTTCATAGCCGGCACATATATGCGCATGCCGTCTTCCACCGGGCGGGCCAAGTTTAGCTGATCGGCATCCGCCTCGCCATTGAAACCTCCGGCAGCATTGATCGCATCCACAACGCGCGCGTTGGCAGCCAGATCATACACGCCTGGTTGCCGGACGCTGCCGGCCACATGGACACGCACTGCGCCTGCCGGCTCGTCCACAGGTTCCTCCTGCGCCCACTGTGCAGCGACCAACGGGGCCGGTTCGTTCGGCTGCCCGCGCACTGCGTTTTGCCAGACCAAAAAGCCATTACTGGCCAACAACAAGCCCAACAAGACTAATACCGCCAGTTGTTCCTGCCTAGAAAACACCGCCCCCACCCCCATGGGAGGAGGGTTTCGCTCTATTACCAATTTTTACCTGCAATATAAGAGAGGCGGGTTTCTCCGGCCTCCGACATTATTTGACCACTACGTTCACCAGTTTACCCGGAACAGTAATCACTTTTTGCAGCTGTTTGCCGGCCAAGTGTTTGCGCACCTTTTCACTGGCGAGAGCCATTTCCTGAAGTTGTTCGGCTCCCAAATCCACCGGCGCGACTAGTTTGTCGCGGATCTTGCCGTTCACCTGAATTACCACTGTGACTTCTTCCTCACGCACATACTCCGGATTGAAAGTCGGCCAATCCTGCTCATGAATGCTGGTCTTGTGCCCAAGCCTTTGCCAGATCTCCTCTGCCAGATGCGGTGTAACCGGTGCCAGCAACAAGAGCACCGTTTCCAAAATGTCCGTCAATGTCTGTTTGTGTTTCTCCGTCACCTGATCCAAATAACCATACATCTCATTCACAAGTTCCATGACGGCGCTGATCGCTGTGTTAAAGTTGTATCGTTCCGTGAAATCACTGGTCACTTTCTTGATCGTCCGGTGGCGCGCTCTCTGCAAGCCTTCCTCCGCCTCTCCAGGCAGCTGGCCCGAATCCTCCAGCCCCTGGATGATATTTGCCAGACGCCAGAGTCTGTTCAGGAAACGGTACGCTCCCTGCACACCCCGGTCGCTCCATTCCAGATCCCGTTCCGGCGGAGCCGCAAACAAAATGAACAGGCGCGCCGTATCCGCTCCATAGCGAGCGATGATTTCATCCGGGCTGACAATATTGCCCTTGGATTTCGACATCTTGGCGCCGCCTTTCACAACCATGCCCTGCGTCAATAAACTGGCAAACGGCTCTGGGCAGGGGACCAGTCCACTATCATACAGCACCTTCATGAAAAAGCGTGCGTAAAGCAAGTGTAAAATGGCATGCTCAATGCCACCAATGTATTGATCCACCGGCATCCAGTAAGATGTATCAGCTACTGCCATCGGCCCCTCTGTTTCGTGCGGGCTGCAATAGCGCAGAAAATACCAGGAGGAACACACAAAAGTGTCCATTGTATCCGTTTCCCGCCGCGCCGGCTCTCCGCACTGCGGGCAGGTCGTTTCTATGAATTCCTGTGACCTGGTCAGGGGTGACGGACCCCCTACTTCAAAATGCACATCCCGGGGGAGAGTGACCGGCAAATCCTTCTCCGGCACGGGCACAATTCCGCAAGCGGAGCAATATACGATTGGGATTGGCGCCCCCCAATAACGTTGCCGCGAGACCAACCAATCCCGCAGGCGATAATTGATTTTGCGCGTCCCAAACCCTTGTTGCTCGGCATACTCAATCACTCGTTCTTTGCCCTCATCCCATGCCAGGCCGTTAAACTGCCCCGAATTAATCATCAGTCCGGGTCCGGTGTAGGCTTCCTCCAAATCTTCGGCCTTTAGCTCCGCGCCTGGAGGCGATATCACCACTCGGACCGGCAGATAATATTTTCGGGCAAACTCCAGATCCCGTTCGTCATGGGCCGGCACTGCCATAATGGCGCCAGTCCCGTAACTCATCAGGACATAATTGGCCACCCAGACCGGAATGCGCTCACCGTTCAAAGGATTCACGGCGTACGCCCCAGTCGGCACGCCCAATTTCTCGGCCCCGGTACGCTCCTCCTCGCTCTGGTTCTTCATGTTGGCAATGAACCGCCGCACATCTTCCTCGTACGGGCCACCGGTAGCCAGTTCCGGGACCAGCGGATGTTCCGGGGCCAACACCATATATGTGGCACCAAACAGCGTGTCCGGCCTGGTGGTGAACACCCGCAATGGTTGGCCAACTTTTTCCAACATAAAATCGATCTCGGCACCCTCACTACGCCCGATCCAATTTTCCTGCATCACCTTGACCCGTTCCGGCCAATCAAGATCTTGCAAGTCCTCCAATAGACGGTCCGCGTATTCCGTAATGCGGAAGAACCATTGCTCCAGTTCCTTGGCTACCACTGCTGTATCGCACCGCCAGCAGCGGCCCCCTTCAACCTGTTCATTGGCCAACACCGTCTGGCACTGCGGGCACCAGTTCACTTCCGCCTTCTTCCTGGCCACCAGCCCGCGATGGTACAGATGCAGGAACAACCATTGAGTCCAATGATAATAGTCAGGCAGGCAGCTCGTCACTTCGCGGTCCCAGTCATAGCTCGTCCCCAGCATCAGCAATTGCCTTTTCATATTGGCGATATTCTTCTCGGTCCAATCAGCAGGATGCGTGCCGTGTTGCATGGCAGCATTTTCCGCTGGCAACCCGAAGGCGTCCCAACCCATGGGATGTAGGACGTTGAAACCTTGCCGGCGTTTCACCCGGGCAATTACATCCCCGATCGTATAGACCCGCAAGTGGCCCATATGCAGTGCTCCAGACGGGTATGGGAACATCTCCAAGCAGTAGTACTTTGGTCGGTCAGGGTCGGTATGTACCCGGTAAATATTTGCTTCCGACCACTTTCGCTGCCACCTGGCTTCCACCTCGCTGAATGGATAACGGTCTTCCACTGTGCGCCCTCCCCTGGCCAATTGTCGTTGACTAGCGCTGTTATAAAGGAAAACCCCTCGTCGTTGCCGAAACGAGAGGTTCGTTAGCTTGCACTCCCGCGGTACCACCCACGTTGACGAAAAAATGCAATATGAATCTGATGCGTTCCTTCCAGCTCACTGCGCAAATATCCTGTTTCCCACCGTTCCGAGTTGAACTACATTACTACCATCTGCCCTAAATATGGTTATTATACCATAATTACCGGTAAAAAGGCGAGGTGCCTGATGTTGGAACCATAAGGGACGACCCTCGCTTACCATCTCTCCGGGCACCGTTATAATCACTACGGCTAGTTTATCGAACACCCCGCACCTCTTCATTTCATTCCTATAGAGGGATCAGAGTCAGTTTTTTGATGTCTGGTGGGCAGTCCCAAGATATTTATATGAGGGGCAAAGTCCCACGAGCAGCACGAGTATATTTGCGTCCCGACTTATCTGCGCGGATTGTGGCGGTCGCTTCGGTAAGAAGGTCTGGGGCAGTTATAAGGGTGACAAGACCTACCGCAAAGAGGTTTGGCAGTGTAATGATCAATACAAACGGCTCGGTAAATCCGGAAAGGGTTGCCAGACGCCACATATCACCGAGGAAGCGATCAAGGAAAGGTTTTTAGCCGCATTCAATCAACTAATGCATAACCGCGATGGGCTGATTGAGGACTGCCGACTTGCTCAAAATGTCCTTTGTGACACCACGGCAATTGATACAGAACTTGCCGAATTGTTCCGTGAGATTGAGGTTGTTACCGAACTATCCAGAAAGGCAATTTATGAAAATGCCCGATCGGCAGTAGACCAGAAGGAATGGACGGAGCGTAACAACGCCTATCTCGAACGCCACCGTAAAGCTTCAGAGCAGGTCGACGAGTTGGAAGCGATCAAGCGAGAACGCCTTGGCAAGGGCAAAATCATCGAAGGCTTCATCAAAGACATTGAGAACCGCTCTCTTGCCATCGCCGAGTTTGACGAAAAACTGTGGCTTGCTGTAATCGACCAAGTGACGGTCGACCAAGATGGCGCAATGACATTCAGATTCAAAAACGGCTCGGAAGTTATAGAAGGACATCATAATTGATACAATTGCGACCCGATAAAAAGTCCAGCAATACTGAGCCTTTTCATTGTTTATAGGCAAATTAATCTTTGTGAGACGGCATCTTGAATCATTATCGTGAAATCATGCCCCCTCGGACATCTCAGTCGGAAAATACATTTTTATTATTAAGGGGCACTCCTACACGATTCTCATACATCTTGTTCTTACCTACAATAAACAGC
>DUQP01000065.1 GCA_012837735.1 Bacillota bacterium | reverse complement strand
GGGCGGGGGTGATCCCTCGGCCGGGCTGCTCTGGGCCGAGGCAGAAGAGTGGTCCCCGCATGGGCGGGGGTGATCCCTCTTCAAGCCGAGCTAGGCTTTCTGCGATTTGGTGGTCCCCGCATGGGCGGGGGTGATCCTTACCGTATGTGTCAAGTTATACACAAAAGAGGGTGGTCCCCGCATATGCGGGGATGATTCCGAAACTGCATACCGGCATGAGTATCTGGGTGAGTGGTCCCCGCATATGCGGGGATGATTCCGGGCCGCTTTTCACATTGTCTCTGGGACTAGGGTGGTCCCCGCATATGCGGGGATGATCAAAATCCTAGATGGCATTATCGAGGATGATCGGGGTGGTCCCCGCATATGCGGGGATGATCCTTTGAGCCACCGGCGAATAATGCGCAGTCAGCGGCTCGGCGCAGAAGCGAAGCGTTTATTCGCGTTTCTTGACCCTCAAAGTGGCCAGACTAATGGACGGATAGGGATTAGCAAGAGTTGCCTTAAGTCCGGCAGGAGTCCTGGAAGCGAGAACAAATACCCGACACTGGTTTTCCGGATTGACGGCCAAGGATTATTTTGGGAGATAGTAAACTATAAACTATAAGGTTCGAAATATCTACTTTCATAGCAACGTTTTCTTAAGCCAGCAATATGTTTACAATTCCATTTCAGCAACGAAAAAAGCCATCTGCTTGCTTCTAGAAATCACTTCTGCTATAATAATCATACATTGGCCGACAGCCATGTTTATGGCGACATAGCCAAGTGGTAAGGCAGAGGTCTGCAAAACCTTTATCCCCGGTTCGAATCCGGGTGTCGCCTCCAAAAAGATTATAGTGGGCTCGTAGCTCAGCTGGTTAGAGTGCTTGCTTGACATGCAAGAGGTCCCCCGTTCAAGTCGGGGCGGGCCCACCATGAAATTTGAGGTTCCTCCTTTTGTTGGGAGGAACCTTCTTTTTTGGCCGGATACAAAAAAAACATGACACATATAATACTAGCGATAAGGAAAAACGGAATCAGTGTGTCCGTTACCCTCAGCACCATGGAGGGGATGCATTTGGCTGAGAGCATCTCGATTGGAACGGCGGCACAGGTGGAAGACCTGCGGCGCCATTTGCGGCAAGAATTGGGGCAGCTCCATGCCAAAGGACTGGACGTGGAAATCAACCAAGTAAAAAGAGGAAACATCACCTTTCTCGGCTGCAACCTGGCTGGGAGAAGGATAAGACGGGGCAACAGCAAGTTATTCCGGGATTACATCGCCAGAGCCATCTCAGGGGTCATTTTGAACGAATTGCAGCAGACATTGTTACAAAAGATCATCCAACATAATTACTACTACTTCGATCCCGAGGAACGCGCACGCATCTTGAGTTATGTGGACGGTAACCTGCGGCTGCCATGTGGGCGGGGCCTGCTGAGCAACAGCCTGAAATATCGGGGCGAGATCATCCAGAAACTGCAGGAATTCCTTGATCGCCATGATGAGGTGGTACTTGAGGGTTTCGTGCAGTTCCGGCTGAAAGAATACATGGAAGAACTGGAAGAGGCTGTAGACCGGGCCGTCGATGATTTCCTGCAGGAGCGGGAGCAAAAGGAATTCATCGAGCTGCTGCAACATTTCGTGAGGGCGCAGGAGCCAGCTTTGCCCGAGGCACATGTCTTGCTGGGTGCGGATGGACAGTTCCAGGTCTTGAATGAAAACGGCGAAACCGTCGGAGATAAGTATCTGGAAGAGATCGTGCTGGAAACGATGCAAAACGAAACTTGCTACGATGACCTGCTGATCAGTGCCCTGATCACGATCGCCCCCCGCCGGCTGACAGTGCATTGTCAGCCCACTCAGGAACGGGAAGAGAACATGCAGACGATCAAAGCCGTCTTCGGGGATAGCATGCGAGTCTGCCACAATTGCTCGTTGTGTAAACAAAGATAGCGGTGGCCCGGCTGGAAGGCCGGGCTTTTCCTCTTTTGCACCCAGGTTACATCTTTTCCTTTCCCGGCATTTCTGTTAACCTTGGGGCAGGAGGTGCGTCAGTTGGGGTTTTTCACCGAACACAATATCCACATATTGATTCTCTTGCCTGCAGTGGGAGCCTTGACGGGCTGGGTGACAAATATTTGGGCGATTAGGTTGTTGTTCAACCCCAAAGAGCCGCGGCGGTTCCTATTCTTCACCATCCAGGGTTTGATCCCGAAACGCCGGTATGAACTGGCGGCGGCCGTGGGCGCGGCAGTCGATCAGGAGTTTTTGAGCGGCAGGGACATCCTGGCGGTGGCCACTTCGCCGGAACTGAAGGCGGAAGTGGCGGCTTCGGTGGCAGAGGCTGCTGAGCGGCAGCTGAGAGACCGGCTGATCAACTTTGTGCCGGGGGCGGCCGTGAACCCCATTTGCAACTTGGTGGGTAGAGTGATCCGCCAGGAAGCGAATCAGATGGTGGGACAGGAGATAGACAAACTGGTGGGGAAAATGGCCGGGAGAGTGGAAGTGGGCCGTTTGCTGGAGAGTCGCATCGCCGAGCTGTCCTTTAATGAACTGGAGCGGGTGATGCGCCAGCTCGGGGGGAAAGAGCTGAGAAGGATCGAATTGCTGGGGGGAGTTCTGGGCGGTCTAATTGGGCTTGTGCAGGCCTTCGTCTTAATCGCGTTGGAAATGATTTAGGACTGACCAGTGCTGGGGCACTGGTTTTTTCGGGCTTGACATTGACGTTACGTCATAGTTTATGCTTTGGTAGGAGGGATGAGCTTGCCATACACGGTGCAGCAACTGGCAGTTTTGGCGGGCGTGAGCCCACGTACTTTGCGCTATTACGATCAGATCGGCTTGCTGCCCTCCTCTCGTACCGCATCCGGATACCGGATATATGGGCAGGCGGAGGTGGATAGGCTGCAGGAGATCCTGCTGTATCGTGAGTTGGGCATCAGCCTGAAAGAGATTAAGCGCATCATTTCCGCCCCCGCCTATGATGCCCTGGCCGCCCTGCAGGATCATCGGGCGCAGCTCGTGAAGCGGCAAGCCCAATTGGCGGCTTTGCTCGAAAACGTGGACAAAACCCTGCAAGCCCGGAAAGGAATGATCTTGATGAGTGATCGAGAGAAGTTCGCGGGGTTCAAGAAGCAGCTGGTGGATGAAAATGAGAAAAAGTATGGGGCTGAAATAAGGGCTGAGTATGGGGAGCAAGTGGTTGAGGAGAGTAACCGAAAAATGCTTGGCTTGAGCCAGGCAGAGTTTCAACGGATGGATCAGATCGATCAGGAGATCAAGGGCAGTTTGGAAGAGGCGGTCCGGGCGGGCGAAGACCCGGGTGGGGAAAGAGGGCAAAAAATAGCCCTTTTACACAAGGAGTGGCTGGGTTTTACCTGGCCCGAGTATTCTCCCCAAGGCCATGCCGGCCTCGTACAGATGTATGTGGATGATGAGCGGTTCCGAGCCTACTATGACCAGAACGTGCCTGGGTGCGCGGAATTTTTGCGGCAGGCAGTATTGATTTGGTTGAACGGTGGATTCAATTGACGGCAGCTTGACAGCTTCTCTCACCTCGCTTACAATCAAATCCATAGAACGATGAAGGGAAGAGTAACCCGCTTGCGTTCTCCCAGAGAGGGGGGTCTGAGGCTGAAAGCCCCCCGGGAACGGGTTGGGTGAAGACCGCCCCGGAGTTTGCCATGAAAGTGGCCGTTGGCGCGCGATAAGCGTCCTAAAGTGGGCCCGGATGGGCCAAGTGGGTTGGAACCACGGGCAGACAGCTCGTCCCAAGAGGACGAGCTTTTCTTATTTTGGAGGTGATTGGTTTGGTCAAAATTACCTTGCCGGATGGCAGCATCAAGGAGTTCCCGCGCGGAACCACTGTGTTGGAAGTGGCCCAGTCGATTGGATCCAGACTCGCCAAAGCCGCTTTGGCGGGGCGGGTGAACGGGCACTATGTTGACCTGAACTACCGTTTGGAAGGGGATGCCAAACTGGCGATCATCACATTTGCCGACCAGGCCGGGAAAGACATCTTGCGCCACAGTGCCGCCCACGTGATGGCAGAGGCGGTGCAAAGAGTGTTCCCGGAGGCCAAACTGGCCATCGGGCCGGCGATCGCGGATGGCTTTTATTACGACTTTGAAATTGATGGGACATTTTCCCCGGAAGATCTGGAGCGGATCGAGGCGGAGATGAAAAAGATCATTGCGGCTGATTTGCCGTTTGAACGCCTGGTGGTGGATCGGGACAAAAACCGGCAGCTGTTTGCGAAAAAAGGCGAGAAATATAAAGTGGAGCTCCTGGACGAGCTGGATGCCCTGGCCCCAGTCACAAACTACCGCCATGGTGACTTTGTGGATTTGTGTGCCGGGCCCCATGTGCCCAGCACCGGCAGGATTAAGGCATTCAAACTATTGAGCGTGGCCGGCGCCTACTGGCGAGGGAGCGAAAAGAACCGCATGCTGCAGCGTATTTACGGGACGGCCTTTGAAAAGCAGACTGATCTGGACGCCTATCTAGAGCGTCTGGAAGAAGCGAAACGACGCGATCACCGCCGTTTGGGCAAAGAGCTGGATCTGTTCAGCATCCAGGAAGAGGGCCCCGGATTTCCGTTCTTCCATCCAAAGGGCATGGTGCTACGCAATATTTTGGAGGACTTCTGGCGGGCGGTGCACCGCAAATGGGGTTACCAGGAAGTGCGCACCCCGATTATCCTGCATGAGGATCTGTGGAAGCAGTCCGGGCATTGGGATCATTACCAAGAGAACATGTATTTTACCAAGATAGATGACGAAGGATATGCTATCAAGCCGATGAACTGCCCGGGCGGGATATTGCTATATAAGCGGAAACTGCACAGCTACCGCGACCTGCCGCTGCGGGTGGCGGAGCTGGGGCTGGTGCACCGGCATGAGCTGTCCGGAACATTGCACGGTCTAATGCGGGTGCGCTGTTTCACGCAGGACGACGCCCATTTATTTTTGCTTCCTACGCAGGTGAAAGATGAGGTCATCGGGGTACTGGAGCTGGCCGAATACTTATACGGGGTGTTTGGGTTCGATTACCACGTGGAGCTGAGCACAAAGCCGGAAAAGGCTTTGGGCTCGGATGCGGATTGGGAGCGGGCCATTGATAACCTACGCTCCGCTTTGGAGGAAAAGGGCTTGCCATACCAGGTGAATGAGGGGGACGGCGCTTTTTACGGTCCCAAGATCGACTTCCACCTGAAAGACGCCCTTGGCCGTACCTGGCAATGTGGCACCATCCAGCTGGACTTCCAGATGCCGGAACGTTTTGATTTGACCTATGTGGGCGAGGACGGCGGCAAACATCGCCCAGTGATGCTGCACCGCACCATCTTCGGTTCTTTGGAACGCTTCATCGCGATCCTGGTTGAACACTACGCCGGGGCCTTCCCGGCCTGGTTGGCACCGGTGCAGGCCAAGGTGATGACGATCAGTGACAGGCAAGTGCCCTATGCCAAACAGGTCTTTGCTGAATTGCATGCGGCTGAAGTAAGGGTGGCGGCAGACTTGCGGCCGGAGAAAATTGGCTACAAGATCCGCTCCGCTCAGTTGGAGCAAGTGCCGTATATGTTGGTGATTGGCGATGCCGAGGTGGAAAAGGGGTTAGTGGCAGTGCGCCACCGCCGCCAGGGTGATCTAGGCCAAATGAGTTTGGCAGATTTCCAGGCCCGGTTGAAGGAGGAAGTGCATAAGCGGGAGTAATTGACGGTTTCGGCTGGGCGTGGTAAAATCAAAAAGCAACTGCAAAGAGTCGCGAAACAAAGTAGAAGCCTCCCGCTTCTCACCCGGTGGCGCTTAGCTGCCGTGGTTGCTGGTCGAATTCGCTGTTGGGGTGCGAAGGGGCGGGTGTAGGCAAACCCGCCCTTTTGATGTGTTTGATTTGGCTAATAACAGGGGGTGAAATGCGATCGCTAAGGACTTACGGGTCAACGAACAGATTCGGGCCCGGGAAGTGCGCCTGATTTCGGAGAATAACGAGCAACTCGGGATCGTATCCGGCCGTGAAGCTATCCGGATGGCCGCTGAACGTGGTTTGGACCTGGTGGAAGTGGCGCCTGGGGCAACACCACCGGTATGCCGTTTCTTGGATTACGGCAAGTTCAAGTACGAGCAGAGTAAGCGCGAGAAAGAGGCGCGCAAGAAGCAAAAGGTGACGGTGGTGAAAGAGGTCAAAATGCGGCCCACCATTGATGTTCATGACTTCGAAATCAAGGCGCGAAATGCGGAACGCTTTCTCAAGGATGGGGACAAGGTTAAGGTCTCCATATTGTTCCGGGGCAGGGAAATAGTCCATTCCGAACTTGGGAAATCTAATTTGGAGCGCATGGCCGTGCGCCTGCAATATGTGGCAGTTGTGGAGCGGGCGCCGAAGGTAGAGGGCAGAAACATGGTCATGGTTTTGAGCCCAAAGCAGGTTAAAGAATAGGTTCTTTGCGGTGAGGCAGAAAGGGGTTGTAACGATTGCCCAAGATGAAGACGCGGCGAGGCGCGGCTAAGCGCCTGAAGCGGACTGGGAGCGGCAAATTAGTAAGATACAAGGGGCACAAGAGTCACTTGTTGACCCATAAGACCGCCAAGCGAAAACGCCGGCTGCGCAAGCAGGTTATGTTGCATGCGTCTGATGAAAGACGCATGGAAAAATTGGTTCCATATTTATAGTCAGGACATGGCACATGTGAAAGACGCACTGGGAGGTGTGCCCGATGAGAATAAAAAGGGGTGTTACAGCCCGGCGCAGGCATAAAAAGATCCTCAAGCTTGCCAAGGGATACCGGGGGGCAAAGAGCAAACTGTTCCGCCCGGCCAATGAACAGGTGTTGAAGTCGCTTTGGTATGCGTTTCAGCACCGGCGTAAGAAAAAGGGTGATTTCCGCCGTATGTGGATTGCCCGCATCAATGCGGCCGCCCGCAGCAACGGGCTCTCCTATAGCCGGATGATTAGCGGTTTAAGGAAAGCCGGAGTGGAGATTAACCGCAAGGTGTTGGCGGACTTGGCCGTCAATGATCGACAGGCTTTTGGTCAGCTAGTCGAGAAAGCGAAAGGCGGACTGAACACATAGGCCACAAAAGAAGAATTGCAGGAAAAGACCTCATTGGCAGGTCTTTTTTCCTTGCTTTATACCCTTGCCGGACTGAGGGGAGAATCGTTGCATGAAGTGGACGCAAGCAACAGTGCGGTCGTCCCATTTCCGGCCCGCCCAGGTGTTGGTGGTCGGTTTTGCGGCTTTAATTGTTGTAGGCACAGTCCTGTTGATGTTACCTATCGCCACTGCCGACGGCAGTATCCCTGCCTTTTCTACTGCCTTGTTCACAGCCACTTCCGCCGTCTGTGTCACCGGGCTGGTGGTGGTGAGCACGGCCAGTTACTGGTCTTTGTTTGGGCAACTGGTGATTTTGCTTTTGATCCAGATCGGTGGCTTGGGGATCATGACTGCCGCCACGTTGATCGCCCTATTACTGGGACGACGCATCGGTTTACGCGAGCGCCTGGTGATCCAACAGGCTATGGGCGGGGCCTCCCTGGCCGGTTTAGTGCGCCTGACGAAAGGCGTTTTGGTCGCCACATTCTTGATCGAAGGCCTGGGGGCGACATTGTTGACGATTCGCTTTGCAGCACAATTCCCCCTTGGCCAGGCGCTGTATTACGGGGTGTTTCACTCCATTTCAGCGTTTAATAATGCCGGATTCCATTTGTTTAATACCAGTCTTGTGCCTTATGTGGCTGATCCGGCTGTGAACTTGTTAATAGCCACTTTATTTATTGTCGGTGGTTTAGGTTTTATCGTGATTGCAGATTTGTATCGTTGGCGAACGCATAGGCATTGGCATTTGGCGGTGCATTCCTGGTTGGTGTTGCGCGTGACGGGCCTTTTGCTGGTGCTGGGCACAGTGCTGGTCCTGCTGCTGGAGTTCAATAATCCCGGCACATTGGGCCCCCTGCCGTGGCCGCAAAAACTGCTGGCTGCCTTTTTCCAGTCTGCCGCCCCGCGCTCTTGCGGCTTCCACACGGTGATGACAAACCAACTGCGGCCGGCGACGTTGCTCTTGGTGATGATATTGATGTTCATTGGCGCCTCTCCCGGTTCCACCGGGGGCGGCATCAAGACCACCACTTTCGCGGCCGTGGTGATGAATCTGGCCAGCATCATCCGGGGCAAACGCAGTGTGGTGATCAACTTGCGGCAAATCCCCGGCGAGATCGTGGAGCGAGCGCAAGTGATTTTGGCCATCTCTTTGTCTTTAGTATTGGGAGCGGCATTTCTCCTTTTGACATTCGGGCAAGGAACATTTTTGGCGGTGCTCTTTGAATCCTTTTCCGCTGTCGGTACGGTCGGTTTAAGCATGGGATTGACACCGCAGTTGACCTCCGCGGGACGGTTTGTGCTGATCGTGGCCATGTTTGCCGGTCGCCTGGGCCCCTTAACGGTGGCCACCGCCCTGGCCGGGCCCAGCCACGAAGGGGTGCGCTACCCGCAGGAGAGAATATCGGTAGGTTAAGCAGGAGGCGAGGGGAATGAAGGAGTTCGCCGTGATCGGGCTCGGACGCTTCGGCAGCAGCGTGGCACATGCCCTCACCCAAATGGGCAAGAGTGTTCTGGCGATCGACCTGAATGAAGCTAAAGTGCAGGCCATGTCCGATGTGGTCACGCACGCCGTGCAAGCTGATGCGGCCGACCCCGAGAATCTGAAGGAAATCGGGATCCGCAACTTCGATGTGGTGGTAGTCAGCATTGGGGATGATTTGGAGGCCAGTATCTTAGTTACCATGCTTTTGAAAGAGATGGGCGTCAAGCACGTGATCGCTAAAGCCGGCAGCGAGGTGCACAGCAAGGTTCTACAAAAAGTGGGAGCAGACCGGGTTGTGTTCCCGGAATGGGACATGGGGACGCGCGTGGCCCATAACCTGGTGGCATCCAACATCCTGGACTACATTGAACTGTCCCAGGACTACACGATCGTTGAGTTGAAGCCGCCCCGGCGCATGGTCAATAAATCGCTCGGGGATTTGCACCTGCGCGCCCGGCACGGCATAAACGTGGTGGCCCTCAGGCGGAATGAGGAATTGATTGTATCACCAGGGGCCGATGATGTGATTGGCCCGGAGGACGTGTTAGTGGTGGTGGGCAGAAATGAATACATGCGCAGCTTCCAGGAGGAAGAATGAGGTCATCCGCAGCCGGAAAAACAAATTGATCAAAGACTTGCGTGAATTTCGTCGCCACCGCCCCCTGAAGCAGGCCCTGTTGGAAGGCCCGCACTTGATCGAGGCGGCCCTGCAGGCGGGTTTGCGCTTGGATTTACTGTTGATGAGTGAGTCTTTCCGGGGAACCCCGGCAGGGGCAGCTTTGACAAAAATGGTTGATGAAGTTCGGATTTGCAGTGATGATGTGCTGGCGTTTGCCGCCCAAACGAACAGCCCGCAGGGAGTCTTGGCAGTGGTGTCAGTGCCTGAATATGAATTGCCCCAAGCCCTAAAAGGCACCCCGTTATTGGTGGTGCCTTGCCAATTGCAGGATCCGGGCAATATGGGCACATTAATTCGGACCGCGGCTGCCGCCGCTGCCACTGGTGTGATGCTGGTGGGGGAGGGTGTGGATCCTTGGAATGCTAAAGCCTTGCGTGCCAGTCAGGGAGCCGTTTTCCAGATGCCAGTGCTGAAATCCAATCTGGCCGAAATCGAGCAGGGCTGGGGATGGCCAAACATGCAAGTGGTGGCCTTGACCACGGACGCCAAAACCACTATTTATGATTTGGATTTGCGAAAACCGACCGCCTTTTTGCTCGGTAACGAGGGAGCCGGATTGGGGCAGGAATTTTTGGCCGCCGCATCCTGCCTGGCTAGGATTCCGATGCCGGGCGGGACGGAATCGCTGAATGCGGCTGTGGCAGGGGCGATCGCGCTGTTTGAAGCGGTTCGGCAGCGCGCTTGAGCAGTCCCCCGGGTTGTGATATAATCTAGGAAAACTCGCAGCCGATGAGGGCAGAAAGGAAGTGGTCGCAATCATCTTGACGGCCGAATTCTTCTGGAGTCTGTTTGAGGCCACGGGTTCCGTGACGGCATACCTGCTTTACCGTCAGTTGGCTTTGCAGTGAGGTCCGTTCGCCGGGAGTGATTGCGGGTTTTATTGTGACCAATAGGCCATGAAAGGGAGAGTAGGACGGAACAGCCGCCAGGGAGGCGGGGTTGTGAACTGGGAGCCTTGCCCGGTTTGGTCCGTCTGAAGTTCGCCCTGGAGCTGCCGGTTGAAGCCCCATTGGGTGAGTAGGCCGGACCGGTACCCCACCGTTATCGGGTATGAGCGGAGTCATCGACTCAACAGGGGTGGTACCGCGGAAGCCAGGCTTTCGTCCCGGTTAGGGGATGGAAGCCTCAATTTTTTGCAAGGGGGAATCGCTGGTGCGGGAAAAGGTGGAAAGGATTTTGCAGCAGGCCCAAGAGGGGATTGCGGCCGCCAAAAGCCAGCAAGAATTGGAGAGTTTGCGCGTCTCTCTACTGGGCAAAAAAGGGCAACTGACCGCCCTGCTGCGCGGGATGGGGGAGCTGGATCCCCAGGAACGTCCCTTAGTAGGGCAAATGGTGAATGAAGCCCGGGGACAGTTAGAGCAACTGCTGAAAGAAAGGCGGCAGGAGCTCGAGGCGCGCGAGCTGCAGGAACGGTTGGCAACCGAACGGATCGACATCACCTTGCCTGGCTTACCTTTTCCCCGTGGCCGTGAACATGTGTTGCAGGCCACAGCCCGCGCCATTGAGCGCATCTTCCTGTCCATGGGGTTTAGCATTGCGCAGGGTCCGGAGCTGGAATGGGATTATCTGAACTTTGAAGCCCTGAACATCCCGGCCGATCATCCAGCCCGGGATATGCAGGATTCGTTTTACGTCACAGACGAGATCGTTTTGCGCACTCAGACTTCGCCGGTGCAGGTGCGCACCATGCAGCAGATGACCCCGAACTTACCCGTGCGCATCATCGCTCCCGGGCGCGTCTATCGCCGCGACGATGATGTCACGCATTCGCCGGTCTTTCATCAGATCGAGGGCTTGGTAGTTGATCAAGACATCACGATGGGAGACTTGAAAGGCACATTGCGGGCCTTTGCCTACCGGATGTATGGGCCGCAGACGCGCATCCGCTTGCGGCCAAGCTATTTCCCATTCACTGAACCAAGCGCGGAAGTGGATGTCTCCTGCACGATCTGTGGGGGAACCGGCTGCCGCGTGTGTGGAGAAACGGGATGGCTGGAGATCCTCGGTTGCGGGATGGTGCACCCGCGGGTGTTGAAAAACGGCGGTTATGATCCGGATCGCGTGACCGGATTTGCCTTCGGATTGGGGATCGAACGCGTGGCCATGCTGAAATATGGGATAGACGACATCCGCCTGTTTTACCAAAACGATTTTCGCTTTTTGCGGCAGTTTTGAGGAGGGGAATGGGATGCGGGTCTCTTATGAATGGCTGAAAGATTACATAGACGTCGATCTGTCCCCGGCCGAGTTGGCGGAGCGCCTGACGGCTGTCGGCCTGGCGGTGGAGGGCCTGGAGGATCCCGGGGCAGGGTTGGCAGGTTTGCTGGTTGGTAAGATCCTCTCCCTGGCACCGCACCCGGACGCGGACCGCTTGCAGGTCTGCCAGGTGGACATCGGTAAGGGCATGGTGCAGATGGTAAGCGGTGCCCCGAACCTGGCGGTTGGCCAATTGGTACCTGTTGCGTTGCCGGGGGCTAAGTTGCCTGGTTTGGAAAGCCGCTTGCAGGCAATGGAATTCCGCGGCGTGACTTCCCAGGGCATGCTTTGTTCTACCTGGGAGCTGGGATTGGGGGACACGGAGGCGGACCGGGCCGGAATTATGATTTTAGAAGAGGGCCAGCCGGGGGATAAGCTGAGTTCTGCTTTGCGCCTGGATGATGTGGTGCTGGTGCTGGAACTGACGCCGAACTACGCCGTGCATTGCCAAAGCATGTTGGGGGTGGCCCGGGAAGTGGCGATGTTGACCGGCCTGGCCGTCAAAGAACCCGCCATCATCCTTCCGGACAGTGCGCACGGCGCAGAGAAGCGGGTGCGGGTGGATGTGGTCGACACAGAGCTTTGCCCCCGCTACAGTACCCGCATCATATCTGACCTGGAGACCCGGCCGTCTCCGCTGTGGATGCAGCAGCGATTGCGGAAAGCCGGCATGCGGCCGATCAACAACCTGGTGGATGTAACGAACTATGTCATGTTGGAGATGGGACAGCCCCTGCATGCCTTTGATTACGAGCGCGTTCAGGACAAGCGGATCATCGTGCGGCCGGCTTTGCCCGGCGAGCTGTTAATCACCCTGGATGGGATGGAACGGGAATTGCAGGAAGATGATCTGGTGATTGCCGATGCCAAGCGCGCGATTGGTTTGGCTGGCGTGATGGGCGGTGAAAACACAGAGGTAGGGCCCGCCACCAGGCATGTGTTGCTGGAATCGGCTTGTTTCCACCCAACAACGATTGGTCGCACATCGCGGCGCCTTGGGCTGGTCTCGGAGGCATCGAACCGCTTCCACAAAGGAGTGGATGTGAACGGCTGCATCAGGGCCCTGGACAGGGCGGCCGCCTTATTGGCACAACTGGGCGGTGGCCGGCTCACTGCCGGGCCGATCGATGTCTACCCGCACCCGGTGCCACCAAAGCAGATCTTGCTGCGGCCTGCCCGGGTGAACAAGGTTCTCGGTACAGAATTGTCGGGCGAGGAAATGGCCAATTGCTTGGAACGCCTGGGCCTATCCGTGCGCCGGGAAACCGCCGCCTGGCAGGTGACAGTGCCGACGCGGCGCGGAGACCTGCAGGAAGAGGTGGATTTGATTGAGGAAGTGGCGCGCGTCTACGGTTATGACCGGATCCCGGCTACCATTCCCGGCGGGATGGCCAGTGAACAACTGGTCACGGAGCAGACTATGGTGCAGGAACAAGCGGGACAAATATTGCGGGGTTGCGGACTGAACGAGGCGGTCACATATTCGTTCTTTGACCGCCGGGACTTAGACCGCCTGCAACTGCCCGCTTTTGCCCAGCAACGCCGGTTAATCCCGTTGGCAAATCCCCTGCGGGAAGAACAGGCTTTCATGCGCACGTTGCTGTTTCCGAAGCTGTTGGAGGCGTGTGCCTTCAATGCCAGTCACCAGACGCTCGGGGGAGCGTTTTATGAGATCGGGCCGGTATACTTAGCAGATGACTTGCCTTTGCAGGATCTCCCGGCGGAGGAGTTGCGCCTGGCAATGGCCGCATACGGGGAAATTATGTCCGGTGGCTGGTCTGGAAGGCCCGTGACGGCCGGCTTTTTCTGGCTGAAAGGTGTGATTGAGACGCTCGCCCAGGGCCTGCATCTGGGGGAACTCGCTTTTCGGCCCTCCGACCAGCCATCATTCCACCCCGGCCGACAGGCCAGCTTGCTGTGCAATGGGGTGCCGGTTGGTGTGTTTGGAGAGATACACCCATTGGTGGCCGAGGCATACGACATCCCGGGCCCGGTGGTGGCGGCGGAATTGGACTGGCAGGCCCTGGCAGAAAACAAGCGGCTGCCGGAATACAGGCCATTGGCGCGGTTCCCGGCTGTGCACAGGGACTTGGCGTTGATCGTGCCGGATGAGATCCCAGCGGCGCGGGTGGCGGCAGTGATTACCGCCGCTGCCGGTCCGCTCTTGGATGGGATTGTCTTGTTTGACGTCTATCAAGGACAGCCTGTGCCGGCCGGGTCCCGCAGCCTAGCCTATTCGCTCACTTATCGTTCTCCTGAGCGCACTTTGACTGATGCTGAGGTGGACGCTGTGCATGACCGGGTGCGCACCGCTTTGCAAACGGAATTGAGAGCAAACCTGCGTTCATAACTGGAAACCGGGGCTCCGCAAGGGGCCCCGTTGCATTCCCGGCTGGGGAACGGGCACAATATATTGGCCCATTAGACTTCAGGAGGGAATGCGCCCATGGATTATGTTACCCTCTTTTTGCGCACCAGTTTGATGTATTTGATTGCTTTGCTGGTGTTCCGGTTGATGGGGAAGCGCTCCGTGGCTAACATGGCGCCCTTTGATTTGGCCGTGATGATTATGATTGGCGACGTGGCGGGGATCGGGATCCAAAACCCTAACCAGAATGTGTGGCACGTGATCATCCCAATCTTCACATTAGGGTTACTGCAAATCTTTCTGTCCTGGATAAACCTGTATTCCCGTCCGCTCGAGTGTATCACGCAAGGGGTATCAACTCTGCTTGTGCGGAATGGGCAGGTGATCAGGGCCAACCTGTATAAAGAGCGGATGAGCATGGCGGATCTGATTATTTTTCTGCGTGAACAGGGTGTGGAGAATATAGCCCAGGTGGAAGAGGCGCGTTTGGAACCAAACGGCAAGGTGAGCGTCAGGTTGCGCCCGGAAGAACGCAGTCTCACCCCGCGCGATCTTGTCCAGACTCCATCACTAAATCTCGCTCCGGCTATCCGGTGGCAAAGCGCTCGCCTGCGGGAGGACTTGGCCCGGCTGCAGGATTTGTTGCGCTCCCGGCGGCCCCTGCCCTGACAGGGGAGGATTGGCTTTGGCCAGGGAGAAATATGTATGAAACGGTATTTAGGAAGCCGAATCATGATCGCCGGGTGAATTCCATTGCAGGTATTGTTTTTTTTCATTGACGGATTTGGACTAGGGGATAATGATCCTCAGTCAAACCCATATTTGCTTGCCGATACTCCCTGGCTGGACTCGCTCCTAGGCGGGAAATTTCTCTTGCGGGACACCTGCCCTTTCCATAGTCCGATTGCCGAGGTGGTACCGACAGATGCCTGTTTAGGTGTGCCGGGCATTCCGCAAAGCGCCACAGGGCAGACTGCGCTCTTTTCCGGTGTGAACGCTCCCGCCTACTGCGGCCGGCACATCAACGCCTTCCCACCGAAAGTACTGCGCGACCTGCTGGACTCCTATAGTGTCTTTAAGGTTTTTACAGAACGGGGGCTCCGGGCCACATTCATCAACGCCTACCGGGACCGCTTTTTTGTGGAGATGCCCAGGAACAGATACAAACCGTCTGCTTCCACTGTGGCGGTGATGAGCGGTGGGTTGATGTTTCGCACCATAGATGACCTGCTTGCCGGTGAGGCGGTCTACCATGATATCTGCGGTGCTGGCCTGGTGGCGGCCGGTTATGCCGTTCCCTGGCAAGAACCGGAGCAAGCAGGTGCAAGTGCTGCCCGGGTGGCGGCTCAAAATGATTTTTCCATGTTCGAATATTTTCTCACCGACCATATTGGCCACCGGCAGGACGAGCAGGTGGCAGTGGAATGTCTGCAAAACCTGGATCGATACCTGGGGGCGGCGGTGGCGGGGGTGGATCTGAATGAGACATTGGTCGTAATCAGTAGCGACCACGGCAATATCGAAGATCTGCGCTCCAATGTCCATACCCTCAATCCGGTCCCGACCATCCTGCTCGGTTGCGGGCGGGCAGAGGTCGCCAAAAAGATACGCAATCTTACGGATATCATGCCGGCGATTTATGATTTGCTCGGGTTCCAGGTCGCCTTGCCCGGGAGGGAGTAAAATGGCGTTGCAATGGGATGTGTACGAGACTGATTTGGGTTGGATCGGTGCCGCCTTCAGTGCGGTGGGTTTGCGTTTGTTGACGCTGCCCCAAAAGACAGAGGAAGAGGCAATTTGCTTGCTGCAGAAAACTGCTCAGGCCCCATTAGGTAAACGCTGCACGCCTAGTTTCGCGGCGGAGTTGGCGGAGGATTTGCTGGCCTACGCCCAGGGAGAGGAGCTGCGTTGCGATCTGCCGCTGGATTTAACAGGCTTGACGGCTTTTCAACGCAGCGTGCTCAATGTGTTGCGGCAGGTGGCGTTTGGCCAGCTGACCTCTTATGGTGAACTGGCCCGGGCAGCCGGTTACCCCGGGGCAGCCCGAGCGGTGGGACAGGTGATGGCCAACAACCCGTTGCCGCTGGTGATTCCCTGCCACCGCGTCTTAAGAAGTGACGGCAGCCTGGGCGGGTTCGGTGGCGGCCCGGAGATGAAACAGCGCTTGTTGCGTTTGGAGGGGGTTGAAGTGGAGGGCCGGTAGGCCCTCTAATATATGGACGAGCGGACATTGCGCAATCTGGAATATGACAAAATCATCGCCATGCTGGCGCAACAGGCGGAGACCAGTGTAGGGGCAGAATGTGCTGGCGCTTTGCGCCCCAGCACTGATCCTGATCAGATCGCCCGTTGGCAAAGCGAAACCGATCAGGCGCGCACCTTGCTGGATAGGGCGGAATCCGTATCCCTGGGCGGTGTGCGGGACTACCGGGAATCCATCCGGCGTGCTGCCCGCGGTGGTGCTTTAGCGGGGAGCGAACTTTTGGCGGTGGCGGGGACGATTGCAGCCGCCGCCCGCGTGCGGCGCACCTTGACCGGGCGAGAGGATTTGCCCTTGTTGAGCGGTCTGGCGCATGAATTGCCGGTACCTGAGCCCGTGGCCAGGCATATCAACCGGGCGATCGATGATCAGGGCGAGGTGCGGGATGATGCCAGCCCGGAACTGGCCCGTTTGCGGCAGCGTGCCTTGACACTGCAAAGCCGCATGCGCAGCAAATTAGAGAATTTGATTCGTTCCCCCTCATTTCAGCATTACCTGCAAGAGCCTTTGATCACCATCAGGGCGGATCGTTATGTGGTGCCGGTGAAGCAGGAATACCGCAACCAGGTCCAAGGCCTGGTGCACGACCAATCCGCCAGCGGAGCCACATTGTTTATGGAACCGCTGGCGGTGGTGGAAATGGGCAACGAACTGCGCCGCGCTCAGGCTGCCGAACACCATGAGGTGGAACGCATCCTGCGCCAACTCTCGGCAGTGGTGGCCGGGGTGGCAGAGGAATTGACCCGCATGTTAAACATCCTAGCCGAACTGGATGTGATCCAGGCCCGCGCCCGCCTCAGCCTGCAGATGGACGCCTGCCGGCCGGCGCCGGCCCAACCCGGGCAAATGCGCGTGCTGGCCGGTCGCCATCCGCTGCTCCAAAATGAAGCTGTCCCGGTAGATGTGCATATTGGTTACGATTTTGACACATTGGTGATCACCGGACCGAACACGGGCGGCAAAACGGTGACCCTGAAGATGGTCGGTCTGTTTTTGCTCATGCATCAGACCGGACTGCACCTGCCAGCCCAACCTGGCACGGCAGTGGGGTTTTTCGGCGGGGTGTTCTGTGACATCGGCGATGAGCAAAGCATTGAACAGAGCCTGAGCACCTTCTCGTCACATATGACCCAGATCGTCAAGATTTTGTCGAATCTGAAGCAGACGCAAGGACCGCATCTGGTGTTGTTGGATGAATTAGGGGCGGGTACTGAACCCTCCGAAGGCGCGGTATTGGCCCGCTCCATACTGGAGTATCTGCAGGAACAAGGAGCGCGGACGATCGCCACCACCCACTACAGCGAGCTGAAAACCTTCGCCTATACCAGGGAACGGGTGGAAAATGCTGCTGTGGAGTTTGACCTGGAAACGCTCCAACCCACATACCGGCTCCTGATCGGTCTGCCCGGCCGCAGTAATGCCCTGCAAATCGCTGCTCGCTTAGGTTTGCCTGGAAACCTGGTCGATCGTGCCAAGAAGTTGTTGCCCCGCCGGCAGGGCGAGGTGGAAGGGCTTTTGTCCCGGATCGCCGATGACAAGGTGCAGGCTGCGGGAGAACGGCGGCAAGCCGAACAAGATGCCCGAGATGCTGCCATCCTGCGCCAGCGCTATGAGAAGCAGTTGGCAGATCTGCAGGCACGGGAGCGCCAGATCATCGAAAACGCCCAGGAAGAGGCGCTCAGCATTCTGCAACGCGTGCGCCGGCAAAGTGAGGACCTGATTAGGGAACTGCGCACAGCCCATGATCGCAGTGAATTGGACCGCCGTGCCCAGAAGCTGAAGCAAGACCTGGAAAAAACCACTTCCGAACTTGCCGACCGGGTGCGGGCCCGGCAACCCCGCTCAACGGAACAGCCTTTAACTGACCTGCGACCGGGCCAACCGGTGTATGTGGTGAGCCTGCGCAAAGCGGGCCATGCCCTTGACAAACCCGGTGGCGATGGCAAAGTGCCTGTCCAGGTCGGAATCATGCGGGTGGTGGTACCATTGTCGGATCTGCGACCAGGCGCAGAAGACGAGATCACAGAGGTCAAAGATAGCGGCCCCCGGCCAACGCTGGTGTCGGACAGAGTGGAGACGGAAGTGCACCTGCGGGGCATGCGGGTGGCAGACGCGTTGCCGCTCCTGGACAAATACCTGGATGCCGCCTGTGTGGCGGGCTTGCGGCAGGTGCGGATCGTACATGGGAAAGGAACCGGCACGTTGCGTCGGGTGGTGGCAGAGGTGCTCCGGGAACACCCGCGCGTGAAGGCGTTTCACCTGGCGCCGCCCCAGGAGGGGGACCATGGGGTGACAGTGGTGGAACTGGAGTGACTAAAGATTATCTTCTGGCAAACCCCGTCCCAAACGGCGGGGTGGCTGCTTTATAAACATCTGGAGAGCGTTTACAAAAGCGTGTTTTTAATCGCTCGCTTCCACCGCAGAACAATGAACCCGCCGATGAGCACGAAAACCCCCAGGGCATACCAGGCCGGTGACACGCCGGCCTGTGCCACCGCATCAATCTCCACATCATTATAGGCTGTGGCTGGGCTGAGTAATTCCGCCTGCCGTCCGGCCACGACCAGCACCATATCATGACCAAATATGTCATAAAGATAAGCAGCGTTTTCCACGCTGAACGGAGTAATCCCAATCTCAACATAGTCTGCCTGCGGTGCCGTGTGGGTCACTTGAAAACCAGCGATTTCTCGGGCATGGTCCACGAACAGATACTGATCGATTTCCTGTTGTTTTTGGCGCACTTCCTCATTCAGGGAAGGGTCACCGCCATCATGATTCACCGGCCGGTCGGGGGCGGGTACCGGCAGTTTGCCTCCTGCGGCGGCAATCCCTGAGCAAAGTGCGATTAAACAAACCCCGACTAGGAGCGCTTGCATGGTTCTGACCCTGATCATTGCCCAGACTCCCTTCAACTGGCTTTTTTGTATTAGACGCAGGCAGCATGATTTTGTTCCGGTTTACATACGCCCCGGTGGTCGTTTGGCGAGGGAGATGAATATTAACGCAAAGATCATCAGGATGATGCAGAGCCCGGCATCGGCACCGGTCCTGACGGTGTGGATTGCTGCTGTGATCGTCGCCACGGAAAAGAGGGCGGCGAGGATGCTTATCATCATGCCTTGACCTCCAAAAAAGGGGCTGACCTGGTGTCAGCCCCTGTCCGTTATTTTTTTATTTCCAGGACCCCGCTGATGGTCTTTTCGCCGTCTTCATCACTAATGAGGATCTGGAAGGGGAAAGTCCCGACTTTATCCGGGGTGAATCGGACCGTGGCCAGTGTACCAGCCCGAATCGACCGGTCAATGTCAAAATCCGGTATCAGCAGGCGGTGCGCCACATGGGCTGTCACCTGGATGGTGAGGCGGTGGTTGGCTCTGGCCACAATGTGGTCCGGCAAAACGTTATTGCCATCCACCACCACCTGCGCGTTGTCCGTAGGCTTGGGCCCGCTGGGCTGGGTGGGGCCGTGGTGGTCTCGGTCATCGTCATCATCGTCCCTGATCACAGGGACGGAGTGCTGGTGGGTGGCACACGTGATCACCGGGAGCTCTTGAACAGCGTCCAACGGTTTTACCGCCACCCCGCGGTGATCTGTGATCGGTACCCAAGGCACCTCCCGTTGGATGAACACCTTTTCCATCGGTGCCGGACACCTGGCAGTGGCCAGTTCCCCAGTTTCGGAACAGACCCAGGCGCGCAGGTGCGTTTCACACTCGGTGGTCGGTTCGGTGCCGCGGATGAAGACTTCAGTCCTGATTTGCTCCGGTGGACAGCAAGATGATGGCAGTTTGCCAGACTTGGTGCAAACTGGTAATGTCACGATATTGTTTGCCTGCGGGAACTGCTGGACCGGCAAATTGGCATGGGCATTGGCCATGATTTCCCGCCAGACCGGCACACAAAATGAAGAACCCCACACTGGCCCACCTGTCAGGGGATTAACCATGGCTTGCGGCTGGTCATAGCCCATCCAGATCCCGGCTACTAAGTGGGGTGTGAAGCCGACAAACCAGGCATCCACGCAGTCACTGGTCGTGCCCGTCTTACCGCCGGCTGGGTAGCCGAAATCCGCTCCGCGGCCGGTACCGTTTTTGACGGTGCTTTCCAAGATGCTTGTCATCAAATACGCTACCTCGGGCTTTAATACCACTTCCTTACGGGCAGTGGTGTTGTCTTCCAAGACATTGCCATCCTTGTCTACCACCCGCAAAATGGCGACTGGCTCCACCCGGATGCCCTGATTGGGGAACACACCGAAAGCGCTCGTCAGTTCCAGGACCGAGACGCCCTTTGTCAGGCCGCCTAGGGCCAAGGCTAGGCCAAAGTCACTTTGCGGGCCAGTGGCCACCATGCTGTTGATGCCAAATTTCTCTGCATATTGCAGGCCGGTGCGGATGCCAATCATGTCAAGCAGCTTGACGGCCACTACGTTCACGGAACCTTCCACAGCCTCACGGGTTGTGATCAGGCCGCGGTAGGTGTTATCGTAGTTGCGCGGGGTCCAAGTTTGGCTTCCGCCTGCCACCACATAAGTGGTGGGGTAGTCGTCGATCACACTGGCGGCTGTATAGCCCAGGTCCAGGGCCGGCGCATACACGGCAATCGGTTTGAAAGCAGAGCCAGGTTGCCGCAGAGAATGTACAGCGCGGTTATGGGATAACATCCGCTTATGCTCGCGGCCTCCGACCATGGCCTTGATATGTCCTGTGCGGTGGTCGAGCACGACCACGGCCATTTCTGGCTGCGCTTTTTCTGCGGTGAGAGGATAGGCGGCGTTCAGGTGTTTGGCTACCGCTGCCTCAGCTGCTTGTTGGATGTCCAGATCAATGCTGGTAAAGACCCTCAAACCGCCGCCATAAACCAAGTCCTTGCCATAGCGGTCCAAAAGTTGCTCCAATACGTAATCCACGAAGTATGGGGCTTGGTAGCGACTTGCTAGTCCCTCTTTGTTCAGGTTTAAGCCCTCCTGGCGGGCTGCTTCCGCTTCTTGGGGGCTGATCATTTCCAGCTCTTCCATGCGCGTCAAAACATAGTTGCGCCGATTGGTCGCTGCTTCCGGATTGTTAAAAGGCGAGTAACGGCCCGGGTTTTGCGTCAGGCCAGCCAGCAGGGCAGCCTCACTGAAGGAAACATCGCGGGCACTCTTGCCGAAGTAATATTGGGAGGCCGTTTCCACACCATTCACGCCTGGCCCCAGGTAGATTTGATTGAGGTAGAACTCCAGGATCTCCTTCTTGGTATAACGCCGCTCCAACTGGATTGCCAGAATCATGTCCGCCACTTTCCGGCGGATGGTCTGCTCCTGGGTCAAAAACGCTTCTTTGGCCAGCTGCTGGGTGATGGTGCTGCCGCTCTGCAGACCCCCACCGGTCAGGATTTTGAAGGTGGCGCGGATAATGCCTGTCACATCAATTCCCGGATGGGACCAAAAATGTTTATCCTCAATGGCGATGAAGGCATTCAAGAGGTGCTCTGGGAGCTCGTCGATGTCGATCAGGACGCGGTTTTCCTCCCCGTGCAAGCGCGCTACAACCTGACTGCCGTCTTCGTTGAGGATAAAGGATGTCTCCATTTGTTGCTTGGCAGGGTCAAGTTCACTGACCGCCGGCAGGTCTTTTACAACCCCGGCTACAAAGCCGGCTGCTGTCCCGACCCCGACAAAACAGCACAACAACCCGACTAGCAATACGACTCGCCAGGTGTTGAGTTTGCCCTTGCGTTTAGTGGCACTCATGATCTGCGGTTGCCATCAGCTGCCTGGCAACCGCCACCTCCTTTCAAATTCCCGGAAGCTTGGCAGCGCTGCCGGGCCGTGTCGCCACATTCCGTTTACCATCCTTGGTAAACTTTCCATGTGACGTTGCATTATACCATATGTGCAAAATGCCGTCCAAAGTGCCTGCTTGCGACATAACACTCAATATTTCGCGCTCGGGAGGGGATTTCCTTTTGGCACTTATGGCAACGACATGCTATAATACCTGAAAAGTCCAGTCCCCGCCTGATGGGGGAGTAGTTTCAGTCTGCCTTTCGTCCCCGGCGGAGTATTTGTGCCGGAACTGACGGAAGGCTTTTTGGGATGGCGTTAGCAGGATGACGAACAAAGGGATAAAATTGTTCCTAATGGTAAGGTAATGAGTGCAAGAAGGGAGATCACCCAGATGACCGGAAAATGGTTGCCGCCAGAACAGCAGTTAAAAGAATTGCAAAGAGGTACAGCCGAGATCGTGTCGGAGGAGGAATTGCTCCAGAAACTGCAGCTATCGGTGCGTGAAAAGCGACCGCTGCGGGTCAAGTATGGGGCTGATCCGACCGCTCCCGATATTCACCTCGGCCACACCGTGCCGATCCGCAAATTGAAGCAATTTCAAGATTTGGGACATGAGGTGATCTTCATTATCGGCGATTTCACTGGCCGGATCGGTGACCCCAGCGGCCGTTCCGAGACCCGCCGCCAACTGACGGAGACAGAGGTGCAGGAAAACGCCCGCACATACCAGGAACAAATATTCAAGATCCTGGATCCCGCCAGGACGCGGCTCGTATTCAACAGCTCCTGGTTGGCGCCGCTGAACTTCGTGGATGTAATCCACTTGTCTGCCAAATACACGGTGGCGCGGATGCTGGAGCGGGAGGATTTCAAAACCAGGTTAAAGGACGGCCTACCAATCAGCATCCATGAGTTGCTGTATCCATTGGCACAAGGCTATGATTCCGTCGCGGTTGAGGCCGATGTGGAGCTGGGCGGGACAGATCAGAAGTTCAATTTTCTGGTGGCCCGGGATCTGCAGCGGGAATATGGCCAGCAACCACAGGTCGCCCTGATGATGCCCTTGTTGGTGGGCACCGACGGGGTCCAGAAAATGAGCAAAAGCCTAAACAACTACATCGGCATCGATGAGGCGCCCGGGGAGATTTACGGCAAAGTGATGTCGATCAGCGATGAAATGATGCTCCCATATTTTGAGCTGACCACTGACCTGGCGGTCGAGGAAATCACCGCGCTGCGAGCTGGGTTGAGGGATGGGACTGCCCATCCGCGTGATGTCAAGATGCGGCTAGCCCGCGAACTCGTCGCGCTCTACCATGGATGGCCAGCCGCCAAAAAGGCCGAGCAGGAGTTCATTGCCGTTTTCCGCCAGGGCGGTCTGCCCGAGGAAATCCCCCAGGTGGAAATCTCAGCCCAGCGCCTGCGCGCAGTCAGTTTGTTGGTGCAGACCGGTCTGGTGAGCAGCAACAGCGAGGCCAAGCGCATGATCAAGCAGGGTGCCGTGCGGGTGGGGGAGGAGCGGATCAGCGATCCCGATGCCGAACTGGAGCTGGAAGATGGTCTTGTGATCAGGGTTGGCAAGCGGCGGATTGTGCGCATTGCGCTCCGACGCTGACAATCTGCGGCGTTCCCGCATAGGATGACAAGGCGACGGTTCCAAACACCGAACCGCGCAGGGGGGAAGAGTAGTGCGGGGGCGCCGCCCAGGGAAGGCATTGCGCTGGCTGATAGTGATATTGGCGATTACCGTTTGCGGTTTCATCATTGCGGAGGTGAGCTTGACACCGGCTTTGCTCGCCATGGCGGAGTATGAAGCGCGCATCACAGGTGTGGAGGCCATCTATCGCGCGATTGAGCGGCAGATCGGTGGCAACATCGCCTACACGGATCTGATGAAAATTGGTTGCACGGCAGATGGGCGCGTGTCCTATGTGCAAGCAGATTATGCCCGGATCGACACTCTGGTTACGCAAGCGGTCGGGGCCGTCCAAATGGAGCTGGCCAGCATGGAGGGGCGCCGCTTGGCGATTCCCTTGGGGCAGGCGCTCGGGGCCCGATTCTTTGCCGCCTATGGTCCCAAGCTGCCCACTACCGTTTATCCGCTCGGTACTGTGACAGTGGCTGTGGAAGACACCATCACCGATGCCGGCATCAACCAAATCAAGCATACGATTTTCTTACTGGTGGAAGCGCGCCTGAAGGTGGTCGTGCCTTTGATGAGCAAGGAGTTTCCTGTGCGGACCCGCATTCCCCTCAGTTCCATGGTGATCGTGGGCGATGTGCCTGACGTGTATTGGATGTGGGGCCAGAAGGATGGTTTGTTGGGCGGTTTGCTGCCCAATGGGGCCATCCCCATGGCACGCTGACGGATTCTGTCTGGCGGGGGAGGAAACAGCAATGGCTCTGACCATCAGTCGCTCTCTATTGGCGGCCGTCATCCGCCACTGTCAACAAGAGCAGCCTTGGGAGGCTTGCGGGATGTTAGCCGGGACCGGGAGGGTGGTGCGCCGCGCCTTTCATATGCGCAATGCCGCCAACAGCCCGGTTTGTTACCGGATCGATGCCCGGGAACAGGCGCAGGTGATGGATGAGATCGCACGCCGGGGAGAGCGGCTGCTGGCCATTTATCATTCCCATCCGACAGCGCCGGCCCAGCCCTCGCGGCGGGACATCGAATTGGCCGCTTATCGGGACGTGGTTTATGTAATCATCTCATTGCGGCGACCGGTCACGGTGCGTGGCTTTTATATCAAGGACGGTCAGGCCTGGCCGGAGTTCATCCGTGTCCTGCCGAAAATAAGTGCGCCGATCGGCCATCTGCAGCCAGTCCGGATATGACGGCGGACTGGCTGAGGACAAGCAGGCCGGAAAGGAGAATACTGATGTCAGGGATAGCCGCAGACGTGACAGAGGTAATTGGCAACACGCCGCTGGTCTATTTGGATCGTTTGGCATGCGGCCTGCCGGGCAGAATAGCTGCTAAGCTGGAGTTCATGAATCCTGGCGGCAGCGTCAAAGATCGCATTGCCCTGGAGATGATCAGGCAGGCGGAGCAAGCAGGTCGCTTGCAGCCCGGTGCCACATTGGTGGAGCCTACCTCCGGCAACACTGGAATTGGGCTGGCCATGGTGGCGGCCGTAAGCGGTTACCGGGTGATCCTGACTATGCCGGAAACAATGAGCCTGGAGCGCCGGAAACTGTTGGCGGCCTACGGAGCGGAAATCGTCCTTACGCCGGGGGATGAGGGCATGGCAGGGGCTGTGCGAAAAGCACAGGAACTGGCCAGCAAACCCGGTGTGGTGATGCTGGAGCAATTCAGCAACCCGGCCAATCCCCAAGCCCATCTCAAAACCACGGCGGCGGAGATCTGGCGGCAAAGCGCCGGACAAGTCGACATTGTCGTGGCTGGTGTGGGAACAGGCGGAACGTTAACCGGGCTGGCAAAATTTTTGAAACAACACCGGCCGACCCTGCAGGCGGTGGCGGTGGAACCGGCCGAGTCGGCTGTTCTTTCCGGCCAAGCACGAGGGAATCATGGCATCCAGGGAATTGGTGCCGGTTTTGTGCCGGCGGTGCTGGAGCTAGGCCTCGTGGATGAAATAATGCCTGTGGCGACGGAACAGGCGCTCGTTTGTGCCCGGCGCTTAGCGCAAATGGAGGGACTGCTGGTGGGCATTTCTTCCGGGGCAGCGGTTCATGCTGCTTTGCAGCTGGCCGGGCGGCAGGAAAACGCCGAGCGGCTGCTGGTGGTGCTTCTCCCGGACGGAGGCGACCGTTACCTGAGCACAGCGCTGTTCCTGGGGGAGGATGGGGCATGAGCGATTTGCGCCGGGCAGCCGAAAAAATAGCGCCGGAACTGGTGGCTGTGCGCCGGCAAATCCATAGCTGGCCGGAACCGGCTTTCCAGGAAGAGCGCACTGCCCAACTGGTGTGCGACTATGTGCGAGGATTGGGATTGCAAATCTTTACCGGGGTAGGCGGCACCGGCGTAGTGGCGGTGCATGAGGGCGACCCGGAGGCCGGCACGATTGCGCTACGGGCAGACATGGATTGCATTTTGGTGCAAGAGGATACCGGCCTGCCATATGCATCGCAGCGACCTGGTTTCATGCATGCCTGCGGGCATGACGCGCACGTCGCCATGTTGTTGGGGGCGGCCAAGTTAATTGCCACGCACCGTGAGCTGTTCCCCGGACGGGTGGTGTTCCTGTTTCAACCGGCTGAAGAACTGCCCCCCGGCGGCGCGGTTGCCATGATCGCAGATGGCGCATTAAGCGACCACGGGGTGGAAGCGGTGGCGGCCCTGCATGTCAGCCCGGACTTGCCGGCTGGCCAGTTCGGGTTGCGGCCAGGACCAATCATGGCGGCCGCCGACCGTTTCACCCTTACTATTACGGGGCAGGGAGGACATGGGGCAGCTCCCCAGAACACGGTGGATGCCATCGCCGTGGCCGCCCAGGTTGTGACAGCTTTGCAACAGATCGTCAGCCGCCAGGCTGATCCGCAGGAACCGTTGGTGCTGACCATCGGTACCATCACAGGCGGGACAGGCTTCAATGTAATCACGGACCGAGTGCAGATGACCGGCACCACCCGCTACTTGAATCCCGCTTTCCGGGCCTGGCTGCCGGAACGAATGGCAGCCATAGCCCAGGGGGTGGCGGCTGCCTTCGGGGGCGGGGCCAGACTGGATTACGAACCGGCTTTCTCGCCCGTGATCAACGACCACCGCCTGGTGGAACTGGCCGCCCGGGTGGTGGCGGGGATGGAAGGGTCTTTTGTCTGGTTGGACAGGCCGGTGATGGTGGGAGAGGATTTTGCCCGTTATTTGGAGAAGGTGCCTGGCGTCTATAGCCTGTTGGGGATCAGGCCAAAGGCCGGTGGCCACCCCTGGCATCACCCCGGCTTTGTGATTGATGAGTCCGCTTTGCCGCTGGGCTGTGCTTACCTGGCCGGATTAGCGAGAGAGTATGGGTGGTCACGGAGGGCTGAACTTGGATCTGGGGGATAAGCTGAAAAATCTGCGCCTGTATTTGCGGGGTCTGCCCAGCGCTTTACTGGCCTTTTCGGGCGGAGTGGATAGTGCTCTGTTGGCTAAAATAGCTTTGCAGGAACTGGGACCGGAGCGGTTGTTGGCCGTGCTGGTGACCGCACCGGTGTTTCCGATGAGCGAAGTGGAAGCGGCCCGGCGGTTGGCGCAAGACATGGGTTTGCCCCTCGTTACCTATGCCGGTCGGGTGATGTCAAACAAGTCTTTTTTGGCTAATCCCCAGCAACGCTGCTACATCTGCAAAAAGGACATGTTTGCCGGTTTGCTTGCCTTGGCGCAGGAACGAGGCCTGGCAGTGGTTTTGGATGGGGCGAACGCCGATGATTCTCCGCAAGAGCGTCCGGGCATGAAAGCGGCGGCAGAACTGGGAGTGGTTAGTCCGTTGCGCGCGGCCGGCTTGGGCAAGAACGAGATAAGGACGCTGGCGCGGAAGTTGGGACTGCCGGTGTGGGACAAACCATCGTTTGCCTGTCTAGCGACCCGCATCCCGGCTGGTCAACCCATCACCCCGGAAAAGCTGGCGGTTGTTGCCGCCGGGGAGAGTTTCTTGCAGGGCTATGGTTTCCGCCGCCTGCGGGTGCGCCATCACGGCGACCTGGCTCGCATCGAGGTGCCGCCGGCACAGGCGGGCGTGCTGCTGAAAGACGCCGGCCGGGTGGCGGCCTTTTTCAAAGGATTGGGTTTTACTTATGTGACATTAGATTTAGCGGCCGGGGACGGGTAGAGGGGTGGGGAAAATGGATTGCCGGCACTTCACCGCTGCGTTGGTGGCTTGGATTAAAGAACAGGTGCATGGGGCAGGTGCGCAAGGGGTGACATTCGGGTTGAGCGGCGGGGTAGATTCAGCCGTCGTTGCCGGCTTGGCCAGGCAGGCCTTTCCAGATACGGCGCTGGGGGTGATCATGCCGTGCCACAGTGATCCGCGCGATGTGCGGGATGCCCACGCGGTGGCCAAAGCCTTCGGTTTGCCAACCTGCACAGTGGTACTGGACAGACTGTATGACATGTTTTTGGGCAGCCTGGATGAAGGGGCGGGCTTTGTGCCCAGCGGCAGTACCAGGGCGCGGCGGGACCTGGCGGCCGTGAACCTGAAACCACGCCTGCGCATGGTAGCGCTCTATTATATAGCTAACCGCAAGAATTACTTGGTGTTAGGTCCCAGCAACCGCAGTGAACTGGCGGTGGGCTACTTCACAAAATACGGGGATGGGGGCGCTGATCTGCTTCCTTTGGCGGGCTTGGTCAAACGCGATGTCTGGCGCCTGGCTAGTTTTTTGGGCGTGCCGGCAGAGGTGATCGATCGCCCACCTTCGGCAGGCCTGTGGATGGGGCAGACCGATGAGCAGGAAATGGGCCTTACCTATCAGGAGCTGGATCACTTTCTGCTTACTGGCGAGGAAGGGGAAAACGCCGCCCAGCTACAGAACATGATGGCGGCCAGTCAACACAAGCGCGTTATGCCACCGGCACCGCCCTTGACTTCTGAGGACCTGGATCCCCCAACGGAAAAATGTGGCGAGGGGGTAGATTGATGGCAGGGCATTCCAAATGGGCAAACATTAAGCATCGCAAAGCCAGAATGGATGCGCAGAAAAACAAATTGTATTCTAAAATCAGTAAGGCGATCATTGCTGCGGCCCGACGCGGGGGCGGCGATCCGGAGACAAACGCCGCTTTGCGGGCGGCGCTCAACAAGGCGCGCGAATACAATATCCCACAGGACAATGTGACACGGGCGATCCAGCGCGGTACGGGGGAACTGGCAGGTGTCAGCTACGAAGAGCTGGTCTACGAGGGCTATGGACCGGGCGGAGTGGCTGTGCTGCTGGAAATCATGACCGATAACCGCAACCGCACCGCCGGGGAAATCCGGTATCTGTTTAGCAAACACGGCGGCAACTTGGGTGAGACCGGTTGCGTGGCCTGGATGTTTGACCGGCGTGGCTTGCTGGTGATCGACGAATGCGCCCTGGATGAAGAAGAGCTGCTGGAAGCGGCTTTAGAGGCCGGCGCCGAAGACCTGGCAGGGGGGCAGGGCAGCTGGGAGATCTACACCGCGGTGGAGGATGTCTACAGCGTGAAGGAGGCCCTGGAAAAAAGGGGCGTGTTGGTGGCGAGCGCTGGGGTGGCTATGGTGCCGCGCACCACCGTCCAGCCGGAACCACAAGCTGTGGCGCCATTGTTGCGTTTGCTGGATGCTTTGGACGATCATGATGATGTGCAAAACGTCTATGCCAACTTTGATATCCCCGATGAAGTGATGGCCAGCCTGGAATAAATCTCTGCCGTATAATCCCCCGCTGAATTGGACAATATAGGGGGACTGATACTGGCAGAGGGGTGGAGTGGATGTTGAGGCGGTGGTACCGCCGGCGACTGGTGCTGCTCCTGATTTCGGTGACAGTGGCGGGTGGCTTGGCTGGCTATTTGCTCACCGGTTATGGTTTTCAGGCAGGTGACGAGGATGAGGGGATATGGCCGCCGGAAGCGGTCGCCGAAAGGCCGCACGAAGAAGTGACAGAGCAGGAAGCGCGTATTTTGCCCCAAACTCGCATCCTGGAGCGGGTACGTCACACCGGCTGCGGACATGAGATAATCAATGTGCGCAGTCCCAGCGCGGACGAAGTGGGTTTGAAAGCGGAGGAGTTCACCGGTTACCATGGCCAGGCGGTGTTATTGGCTTTCTCGACCAGTGAGGTAGAATATTTGGTGACGACAGCCGGAAACTGTCCGGAGCGCTTCATTGCGGTCGAGGCCGGGCAGGTGGCGGTGTTTTGCGGGCGGCCGGGCAACGGCCTTTTGTTGCACAAGACCGACATTCGCGTGGACTGGCTGCCGCCAGGGGAAGTGGCCAGACTGGAACAGGGAATCATTGTCGAGAACGAACAGGAATTGATGCGCTATCTGGAAGGATTTAGCGAATAAGGCCAAAAAAGATGGTGCGAGCAAGTCTGGATCCGGGCTTGCTTTTTTTTGTGCGTAAATTTGACCGTGGTGGCAGTGATACAGGCAAGCAGGGAACTGGGCCGGGTGCGGCGTAGTTGTGCAAAAGACGAAGCGCAGAAATGGAGGGACGGTCATGGATAGCTACCGGATTGCTGTTATAGGGGGAGACGGGGTTGGCCCGGAAGTTTTGACTGAGGGTTGTAAGGTGATGGATGCGATTGCCGAACTGGCTGGCTTTGCATTAGAATATGAGCGTTTTCCCTGGGGTTGTGCATATTACCAGGAGCACGGCGAGATGATGCCACAAAATGGTTTAGATGTTTTGCAAGACTTTGACGCCATTTATCTAGGTGCGATCGGCGGTTTTGGTGTGCCGGACCACATTTCCCTCGGCGACCTCTTGCTGCGGATCAGGAGAGGATTCGACCAGTATGTTAACCTGCGTCCAACGCGCTTGATGGCGGAGGAACTCTGTCCACTAAAAGGGGTCAGCCAGGATGAGATCGACCTGGTGGTCGTGCGCGAGAACGCGGAAGGGGAATATGCTCATGCTGGCGGCCGCTTGTATCAGGGGACACCGAACGAGGTGGCCGTGCAGACCGCCATTTTCACCCGCCGCGGCACAGAGCGCATCATGCGTTATGCTTTTGATTTGTGCCGGCACCGGGATGGCAAAAAACGCTTGACGGCCGCCACCAAGTCAAACGCCAACGCCTTTACCATGGTGTTCTGGGAAGAGGTGCTGCAGGAGGTGGCCCGGGATTACCCGGACATCGAGGTGAACTGGACCCACGTTGATGCCCTGGTGATGAACCTAATCAGGAAGCCCCAGTGGTACGATGTGATCGTGGCCAGCAACCTGTTTGGCGACATTTTGACGGACGAGACGGCCGCTTTGCAGGGCAGCTTGGGATTGGCCGCCGGTGCCAACATTAACCCCGAGCGCCGCTTCCCGTCCATGTTTGAGCCTGTGCACGGTTCAGCCCCGGACATTGCCGGGCAGGGCATCGCCAACCCAATCGGGGCGGTATGGGCGGGAGCCATGATGCTGGAGCACCTTGGGGAACAAAAAGCAGCGCAGGTGATGATGGGCGCGATAGAGGCGGTCTTGCGGGAAGGGCAAGTGCGGACAGCGGATCTGGGGGGCAATGCCAGCACTGCCGAGATGGGGGACGCTCTGGCCGCTAAAGCAACGGAGTTAATGAAAGACTGAACCGGAGGTGGGATGCAGTGCGGGCCAAGCTGATCGCCTGTGAGGTATTGCGCGAGGAACTGATCACATTGCCCGATCTGGCGAGGATGGCGGAGGTCAAGTACTTGGAGCAAGGCCTGCATCGCACCCCAGAGCAGCTGCGGGTGGAATTGCAGGCGGAGATCCTGGCCAGTCAAGATTTCGATGTATTATTGTTGGGCTATGGTCTTTGTTCAAATGGCACGGAGGGCCTGTGCAGCCCCCGGGCGCGGATAGTGATCCCATGCCTGGACGATTGCATCGCTTTATTCATGGGATCACGCCGGCTTTTTCAGGAGGAGTTCGCAAACGAGCCCGGCACTTACTATTTCAGCCGGGGATGGGTGGACGGGGCGACGGATCCCTGGCGGGAGTATCATGTCAATGCGGAGAAATATGGGCCGGAAACCGCCCGCTGGGTAATGCAGGAATACATGAAAAACTACCGCCGGGTTTGCTTTGTGCATACCCTGCCCAACACACCCCCCCGCTACATGGATCATGCGCAAGCAATGGCGGGGTTTTTTGCTCTTCGTTATGAGGAGATGACAGGTAGTCTGCGGCTGTTGAAAATGTTACTGGCTGGAGTGGAAAAGGGGTGGAACGAGGAATTCTTGCAGCTGGCGCCGGGACAGCCTGTCACGGCGGAAATGTTTCGCCTGGCCTAGGGGGTGGGGAGATTGGTGCAGGTCAGATTCCTGCCTGGTGGTCAAGAGGTGGCGGTGGCTGCCGGGACAAGCATTCTGGAGGCCGCCCGCCTGGCTGGTGTGGAGATATTCCCCGGTTTGTGCGGGGGGCAGGGCACCTGTGGTAAATGCCAGGTGCGGGTGGTGGGGCCCGTCAGCGAGCCGGACCCCGGGGAATTGGCACTGCTAGAACATATGGCCGACGAGCGCCGCCTGGCCTGTCTGACACGCGTTTTGGGGCCGGAGCCGGTGGAAGTACATTTGGCGTCCAGGCGGGTGGGAAATATCCTGCTGGAGGGCCAAGGGCGCCCGGTGGCTTTGGAACCAGCCAGCCGTTGGCAGACCATTGCTGTGCCCCCGGCCAGTCTCACTGAAGCACGGGCAGATGGTACGCGGCTTGAGGAGGCTTTAGGACAGCAACTGGCCATACCCCTGCCTATTTTGCAATCTTTGCCCGGGCGGATTCGCCAGGGACCGATATCGGTCTTGACGGGATATGGTCATCTATGGGAAATCGCTGCGGACCTGGGACAAAAAACATACGGCGTGGCGGTTGACCTGGGCACCACCACCGTGGCCGGATATTTGTGGGACCTGACGAACGGTGTGTGCCTGGCCACCAGCGGGGTGCTCAACCCGCAGTCCATGTATGCTGCTGATGTGATCGGCCGGATCTATTATGCGCAACAAGAGCAGGACGGCCTGGCGCAATTGACGAAAGCCGCTCAAAAAGCGGTCAACCAGCTGATCGGCCATCTGGCCGAACAGGCCGGCATAGATCGTACGGAGATAGTTGATGTGGTGATGGTGGGCAATACCTGCATGCATCACCTTTTTTTTGGGATTGACCCATACTACTTGGCGCAAGCTCCCTATGTGGCTGCTTGGCAGCGTAGTCTAACGGCACCGGCCAGTGAGGTCGATCTGCAGGTGTATCCGCAAGCGCAGGTCACCTTCCTGCCTAATATTGCTGGTTTTGTGGGGGCCGACACTGTAGGGGCGATGTTGGCGGCCGAGTTGGACATCCGACCGGGGACGAAATTGCTGGTTGATCTTGGCACAAATGGAGAAATCGTGCTGGCAGCCGGTGATCGTTTCTTTGCCTGCTCGACAGCGGCCGGGCCGGCATTTGAGGGCGGCCAAATCTCATGCGGGATGCGCGCGGACGCTGGTGCCATCGACCATCTGCGTTGGGAAGATGGTGGCCTACGCTACAGCGTGATCGGCCAGGGACCGCCGACCGGTTTATGTGGCTCCGGACTGGTGGATGCGATCGCCATGTTGTTGGAGATCGGAGCGCTTGATGCCAGCGGCCGCCTTTTGGGGCCGGATGAGGTGCCGGCCGCGGTACGGCCACACATCCTCAGCAGCCCGGAGGGAAATCAGTTCACGATTGTGGGGGACGTACGGCTGACCCAAAAGGACGTGCGTCAGGTTCAGTTGGCGAAAGGGGCGATTTCCGCCGGCATTGCGGTTTTGCTGGGCATGGCTGGCATAGAGGCACCGGATGAGGTGCTGTTGGCCGGAGCTTTGGGGAACAACTTTCACCAGGACAGTGCGCGGGCGATTGGACTGGTGCCGGATATCCCTGCTTTACGCGGGATTGGGAACGCCGCCGGTGTGGGCGCACAGGTGGCTCTTTGCTCACTCACTGAGCGGCGGCGCGCCGAACTGCTGGCCGCCCGGGCGAAGCATGTGGAGCTGGCAACGCGGGCCGACTTCAACCAAGCATTCATGGAGGCGATGTTTTTCCCGGGAAACAAATGAGGAAAAGGGCTGATGACAGCCCTTTTCCGAATGACTTATACCCTTTCTTCTGTCTGGAACAACAGGCCGAGGGAAAGGAGACCGGCGATTCCCACCACGGCGTATATGATGCGGCTTGCCATGGCGTTCTGGCCGCCGAAGATGTAAGAAACCAGGTCAAAACCAAAAAACCCGATCAGCCCCCAATTTAGGGCGCCAATGATCACCAAGACGAGTGCTATCCGATACCACGTATGCATAGTCACCATCAACCACTCCTTAAATAGACTTCGGCAGGAAGTATGCCCCAAATAGTTGGCAAATATGATGCTCAGGGCTGGGTAGCGCATGTTTGGAAGGAAGGCCATTTTTTGCTGTCGAATATGAACCGGAGGCGAAGGCACATGGCACGAGTTGTTTTGGGAATCGATCCGGGCACTGCCACTACCGGTTATGGACTTGTCCAGGAAGCGGGCAACCGCCTGCAAGCCGTAGCTTACGGGGTGGTGCGGACAAAGGCCGACAAACCTTTGCCGGAGCGATTGGCTGTGGTGCATCGCGAGCTGACGGAGATCATAGCCTACCACCGGCCGGACAGGATGGCGGTGGAGGAGTTGTTTTTTAACCGCAATGTGCGCTCGGCACTGGCGGTGGGACAAGCCCGGGGGGTGGCCCTGCTGGCGGCGGCAATGACGGGGCTGGCGGTGCACGAGTATCCTCCTACCAAGGTGAAGATGGCTGTGGTCGGTTACGGCCGGGCTAGCAAGGAGCAAGTGCAGGAGATGGTACGGTTGCTGCTGGGCCTGCCAGAAGTGCCGCGCCCGGATGACGCGGCAGACGCGCTGGCGATTGCCCTGTGTTGTTTGCACAGCAGGGGGTTGGAAATGCGGTTGGCACACGAGGGGGAGCGAAAATGATCGCCTTTTTGCGCGGCAATTTGGCTGGTTGTGAAGGGGATGCGGTGTTGCTGGATGTGGTGGGGGTCGGCTATCGCGTTTTCGTGACCGGCCGTACCCTGGCCAGACTGCCGGCGGTGGGCGAAAAAGTGGAGTTGCGTACCCACATGCACATGCGGGAGGATGGCATTTCTCTATATGGTTTTGACACGGCGCAAGAAGCGGATGTCTTCCGGCTGTTACTGGGGGTGTCCGGGGTGGGACCGAAAGTGGCTTTGAACATCCTGGGTTTCTTGGAACCGGAGCGGCTGTTGCGTGCCCTGCATGACTCCGACTTGACAGCCTTGACGACCGTTCCCGGCGTGGGCCGCAAGACGGCCCAGCGTTTGTGTTTGGAATTGAAAGACAAGATTGGCGCCTTGCCGAACGGTGACTTGCTGGCGCCACAGGGCGCCCAGGCGGAGGCATTGCAAGCGTTGGTGATGTTGGGTTATAGCCGCGCTGAGGCGGAGCGCGTCCTGGCCCAAGCCTGCGACGGCGCCGGCAAGGATATCACGGCAGAGGATTTGATTAGAAAAGGCCTGCAGATTTTGGCCGGATAAAGGGTAGTGATATTATTGAAGCGAGAGCGGATTATTGCTGGTGAGGTTCTGTCAGGTGATTTGGCGTTGGAGACAAGCTTACGCCCGCAACTGTTGGGCGATTTTATTGGCCAGGATTTGCTCAAAGAGCGGTTAAGCATCTATATCCAGGCGGCGCGGGAACGGGGCGAGGCACTGGATCATGTCTTGCTGTATGGCCCGCCGGGGCTGGGCAAAACCACCCTGGCCCACATCATCGCCAATGAGCTGGAGGTGGATATTCGCACCACCGCCGGCCCGGCCATCGAACGCCCCGGCGATCTGGCGGCCATCTTGACAAACCTCGGCCCAGGCGATGTCTTGTTCATTGATGAAATCCACCGTTTACACAGGACGGTGGAAGAGATCCTGTATCCGGCCATGGAGGACTTCGCCCTTGACATCGTGCTTGGCAAAGGGCCGAGCGCCCGCTCTTTGCGGTTATCTTTGCCCCATTTCACTTTGGTTGGGGCAACGACGCGTGTCGGTCTGTTGACATCTCCCCTGCGGGACCGGTTTGGCGTAATCAGCCGTTTGGAATTCTACAATCAAGCGGATTTGGAGTTGATCGTGAAACGCACTGCCCAAATCCTGCAGGTGCCGATCGCGGCGGAGGCCGTCAAGGAGGTGGCCAAGCGTTCCCGCGGTACCCCACGGGTCGCGAACCGGCTGCTGAAAAGATTGCGCGATTACGCCCAGGTGCGGGCGGAAGGCGCCATCACACTACCGGTGGCCGAGCAGGCGCTTGCCCTGCTTGGGGTGGACGAAGTGGGTTTGGACGGCGCCGACCGGGAACTGCTGCGCGTCATGATCGAGATGTATGACGGTGGCCCGGTGGGTTTGGAAACGCTGGGAGCGGCTTTACAGGAAGAAACATCTACGATTGAAGATGTGTTGGAACCATTTTTGATCCAGATCGGCTTCATCCAGCGTACACCGCGTGGCCGTGTGGCCTTGCCCACCGCCCGCCGGCATTTGAAACTGGCAAATGGTGTCCAGGAGGAACAGGCCAGGTTTTGGGAGGAATGATCGGAGGGGATGCTACATCGCGGGGGAGTTGCTGGTTCATATCTGCTGTGCCCCGTGTGCCTGCCTCCCGGTGCGCAGCCTGCGGGAAGAAGGCTATCGCATCAAAGCATTCTTCTATAATCCGAATATCCACCCGTTCCGGGAATACCAGCGACGGCGGGACGCAGTTGCCAAGTGGGCGGAACATGAGGCGGTGGCGGTCACATATGCCTCTGGTTATCAACTGGAGGAATTCTTGCAGGGCGCCGTACCGACCCATCAGGCAGGGGAGCGCTGTCGCTATTGCTATCAGTTGCGCTTGGATGCCGCTGCCGCCCAGGCCGCTGCGGCCGGTTGCCCGGTCTTTACCACTTCCTTGCTGATCAGCCCATACCAAAAACATGACTTGATCAAGGAGTTGGGCCAGGAGAGCGCCGCCCGACACGGGGTGGAGTTTTTGTATCGGGATTTGCGACCATTGTGGCGAGCAGGAGTGGCCCTGAGCAAGGAGTTGGACCTGTATCGCCAGCCGTACTGCGGCTGCATCTACAGCGAGAAAGAACGTTATTGGCGGCCGGGCTGCTAGGAGGGTTCCGGGATGGATCTGGATGGCATAGGGAGACTATTGATAGGCATTGGCGTAATGATATTCTTGCTGGGTGGTTTGTTTTTGCTGCTGAGCAAGGTGCCTGGCCTGGGTTGGCTGGGCCGTTTGCCCGGCGATATCCACATCCAGCGCGGCGGTTTTTCGTTTTTTTTCCCTTTGACGACTTGCATCGTGTTGAGCGTCATGTTAACGATCATCTGGCAATTGTTGCGGCGCTAGAGAAAGGCAAGTGGTCTGATTGCAAACCAGTGACTTCGAGTACCAATTGCCGCCGGAACTGATCGCCCAACATCCTGTCCAGCCGCGGGACGCCTCGCGGCTGCTCGTTCTTCACAGAGGGTTGGGCTTGGAGCACAGGTACTTTCGTGATCTGCCGGAATACTTACGGCCGGGCGATTGTCTGGTCCTGAACGACACGCGGGTGTTGAGAGCCCGCTTGTTTGGCCGCCGCCGGGACACCGGTGGCCGAGTGGAATTTCTTCTCTTGCGGCCGCTGTCGGATGGACGGTGGGAGACTCTGGTGCGGCCTGGCAGGAGAGCCCGCCCGGGAGTGGAAATTGATTTTTCGGCCGGCGATTGCCGGCTAACCGCAACGGTCGATGCACGTACCGCCACCGGCGGCAGGGTGGTGACCTTCACCAGCGATCTGAACCTGGATCAGGCGATCGACCATTTGGGAGTCGTGCCCTTGCCCCCTTATATTACTGCCGCCCTGGAGGATGACGAACGCTACCAGACCGTTTATGCCGGTCCGAAGGGTTCCGTGGCGGCGCCCACCGCCGGCCTGCACTTCACGCCGGCCTTGCTGGAGCAGATCCGCAACCTGGGCGTGCAGGTGGCGAAGGTGACTTTGCATGTGGGGTTGGGAACATTTCGACCGGTGGGTGTTGAGGACCTGAAGCAACACAGCATGCATGCCGAATATTATCAGCTAAATGCGGAGACGGCGGACTTAATCAATTCGGCCCGGCGGGTGGTGGCGGTGGGCACCACGGTGGCCCGCACATTGGAAACGACCGCTGATGCCGGGGGCCAAATCCGACCCGGCTGCGGCTGGACTGACCTATTCATTTACCCGGGCTATCAATTTCGGGCTGTTGACGTTTTGTTGACGAATTTCCACTTGCCCCGCTCCAGCCTGTTGATGTTGGTGTGCGCTTTTGCTGACCGGGAGGAAGTGTTGGCCGCTTACCGGGATGCGGTGGGCCAGCGGTATCGCTTCTATAGCTTTGGAGACGCCATGTTGATCATCTAGGAAGGAGAAATGTATGTCACAGCTGTTTGCATTCGAACAGATCCACCAGGAGACAAATAGTCGTGCCCGGCTGGGACGCTTGCATACCCCGCACGGCACCATCCAGACGCCGGTCTTTATGCCAGTCGGCACGCGTGCGACCGTCAAAGCCATCACTCCGGATGAACTGCGGGAACTTGGGGCCACGATCATTCTGGCCAACACATACCACCTGGAGATGCGGCCGGGCTCGCAACTGATCAAAGAAGCCGGCGGCCTGCATAAATTCATGGCTTGGGACAGAGCGATCCTGACCGATAGCGGTGGCTTTCAGGTCTTCAGCTTGGCTAAACTGCGGCAGATCACGGAAGCAGGAGTGTTGTTTAGATCCCACATTGATGGCTCGGAGCATCTATTCACACCGGAACGGGCGGTAGCGATTCAGGAAAACCTCGGTGCCGATATCATGATGGCCTTTGACGAATGCCTGCCCTATCCGGTCGCAACGGACTATGCGCAGCAGGCCGTGGAGCGCAATACGCGTTGGGCTGAGCGCTGTTTAAAAGCCAAAGGCCGCTCCGACCAGGCCTTATTCGGTATCGTGCAAGGAGGTGTGGATCCCGCCCTGCGGCGGCGGAGCGCCAAGGATCTCAGCCAGATGGATTTCCCAGGGTATGGGATTGGAGGGCTGAGCGTTGGGGAGCCGGCACATTTGATGTATCAGGCGTTGGATGCCACGGTACCATGTCTGCCGAGCGATCGGCCCCGCTACTTAATGGGGGTGGGTTCGCCGGACCATCTGGTGGAGGGAGTATGGCGGGGGGTGGATATGTTTGACTGCGTCTTTCCAACCAGGATCGCCCGCAATGGCACGGCGCTAACGGCACGCGGTCGGGTGGTAGTGCGCAATGCGGCTTATGCTGAGGATTTTGGCCCTTTGGACCCGGACTGCGACTGTCCCACCTGCCGGCAATTTCCCCGCGCTTACATCAGGCATCTGTTCAACACCGGCGAAATGCTCGGGCCGCGCCTGGTTACATACCACAACCTCCACTTCTTGATCGGTTTAATGGACCAGATTCAGGCGGCAATCATTAGTGACGACCTGCCCGCCTGGCGCCGGGAGTTCTGGCAAAAACATTATCATTGCGACCCCCCGCAGATTTGAATGGCGCAGGAATGGGTAAAATGTCTGATGAGTGAAAGGGAACGATTGGGAAGCGTAGAATAATAGTCCAATATTGGGACGCTGAAACGGAAGGAGAGGATGGGGATGCAAGCAGAGTTAATGAATTTTGTGTGGATAATCGGCATCTTTGCCGTATTCTACATTTTCTTGATCCGCCCCCAGCAACAGCAG
>DUQP01000064.1 GCA_012837735.1 Bacillota bacterium | reverse complement strand
TTTCAGGCGCGTTACCGGCCAGATGCGCAACTCGCTCATAATCTCTCCCCCTTGGGACCCACCAAACGCCTTATTTGGGCTGCCTTTTGCAACATGTGCCGCAGGTCGTCTTCTTCGGCGTTCACAATTGCTTGCCGCAAAGATTGCAGTTCTTGCAGCAGCTGATCGCAAGCGGCAAGCACCGGAGCCCGGTTCGTCAACAAGATGTCCAACCAGATATCGGCCGGACTGGCAGCGATGCGGGTAGTATCGCGCCAGCCGCCGCCCGCCAGGCCCAGACTCTCCTCCTGGACGCGCTTGGCAGTGGCATTCACCAAAGCGACAGCCGTCAACTGCGGCAGGTGACTGATGGCAGCCGCCAGCCGATCATGAGCTGCCGCCGCCATAATCACCGGGCGAGCTCCCACCGCCCACACCATTTGTTCAACCTGCTGCCGAACCGGCGCTGCCGATGTCAAGACCCAAGCTGCACCTTGAAACAGATCCGCCCGTGCCATGACGATTCCGCCCTCGGCCCGCCCGGCAAATGGATGCCCACCCACGAACCACACACCTTGGGGCAGGCATTGCTCGGCTTCGCGACAGATCACGCTTTTCGTACTGCAGACATCCGTGATGATCTGCCCGGATCGAACCTGTCCCGCCAAATCGCGCAACAACGCCAGTGCGGCCCGCACCGGTGTGGCCAACACGATCAGATCGCACTCTGCCGGATCAGAACTGAGGGTATCGACTGCGCCACACCCCACGGCCTCTGCCCGGACATGCGGGTCCACATCCCACCCCCGCACATGCCAACCGGCGGCGCGTAACGCCAATCCCAGGGACCCACCAATCAAGCCCAGCCCGATAATCCCCACCCTCATCACATTCTCCGCCCCACTGCCTCTGCCACCGGCCGCAGTTCTGCCAAAAAGCCCGCAAACCGTTCCAGATGCAAAGACTGCGCCCCATCCGAAAGGGCTTCTTCAGGACAGGGATGCACTTCCACCATCACCCCGTCCGCGCCGGCGGCAATCGCTGCCAGGGCCATGGGGGCCACCATCCGCCAACGCCCTGTGCCATGACTGGGATCCACTAGCACGGGCAAATGGCTTTGCAGTTTCACCGCCGGGACAGCGCTCACGTCCAGCGTGTTGCGCGTCCCCGTTTCAAATGTGCGGATGCCCCGCTCACATAACACAACCCGGCTGTTGCCAGAAGAAAGTATATATTCCGCTGCCATTAACCACTCCTCAACCGTGGCCGACGGCCCCCGTTTCAATAGGACCGGTTTGTCCAATTGTCCCAGATCCCGCAACAAATTGAAATTTTGCATGTTACGCGCCCCGACCTGCACCATGTCAGCACATTCCGCCACCATCTCCACCCCGCGTTGGTCCATTACTTCCGTCACGATCGGCAAGCCCGTTTCCGCGCGCGCTGCCAACAAAATTTCCAATCCCTCCTCCTCCAGACCCTGGAAACTATATGGGGAGGTACGAGGTTTAAAAGCACCGGCCCTGAGCAAATCCGCCCCAGCCGCCCGCACACCCCGGGCTGCGGTCAAGAGCTGCTTCCGGCTTTCCACTGCGCAAGGGCCGGCAATCACCACCACCCGTTCACCCCCAACCTGCACTCCGGCCACATCAATAACCGTATTATCAGGGTGATACTCCCGGCTGGCTAGCTTGAACGGTTTCATAATCGGTACCAGTTTTTCCACACCGGGGTATGTCTCAAGATTCACTCCGGCCAGATTGCTACGGTCCCCGATCGCACCGATAATGGTGTGTTCGACCCCGGTGGAAAGATGAGTTTGGAAGCCCAATGCCCGCAACCGGTCGCAGACAGCCGTTATTTCCCGTTCGCTCGCCCCTGGTTGCATGACTACAATCAATGTAAACACCCCCGAAGATAAAAAAAGACCGTCCCTGATTAGGGACGGAATCCTCTCCCGCGTTACCACCCTGTTTGGCCTCTTGGCCCACTCATACGTCAGCGCACTACGCTGTCGTCACCTTATAACGGGTGGTCCCGGCGAAGCCTACTGCCCATCCGCGCGCCACGGGGTTCGGTCCGCACTCCCGGGTGTATTCGCGTACTCCTGTCGGTCCGGCTTGCACCATCCGCCGGCTCTCTGCACCGCCAACCAGCACCTACTTCTCCCGGTCATCGCTTTGCATGATTTGTTATTTGCGCGTATTCTAACACTATTAGACTGAGCTGTCAATCGCTCCCGGTTTGGCAAGCACCACTGTCCGCCCGGGCGGGATCAACCACGCGCCGGCATAAGACAGCCCCGCAACTAAAGCACCCAGTAAAAAGACGGTTTGTAAGCCATATGTTTGCGCCACCACCCCTCCCAACAGGGGCGCTAAAGCGCCGGAGCCAAACTGGCTGACAAACAGCAACCCAAAAACAAAGCCGCGCCGGCGCTGCTCTACCACGTCCGCCAAAATGGCGGTCATGGGCGGCTGGATAGCGAAAAGGGAAAAGCCCAACAAGATGAACAAGGCAATCATCCCCACTGGCGAAACCACCCTG
>DUQP01000063.1 GCA_012837735.1 Bacillota bacterium | reverse complement strand
GGGCGGAAACGTCACCATGTGGGCCATCATCGGTCTATTGGCCTGCGGTGCCGCTTTGACGCTCGGTCCGGTCGTGTATAACACTATGGAGAAAGTGCAGACCTTCCTGGTGTTGTTAATTGTGTTCGTCGTGGTCTTGGGTACCATCCTCACCTTTAACGCCTCTTCTTGGGCGGCATTTGCCCAGGGTGCGGTCAGCTTCGGCTATATGCCGGAAGGAATCGATATGGCGTTCATCCTTGGCGCGATCGCCTACGCCGGCGTCGGTGGCGCAGGCAACCTGGCACAATCATCGTTCATTCGCGACCGGGGTTATGCCATGGGCAAATACATCGGCCGAGTGGTCAGCCCCATCACCGGTAAACCGGAGGAATTCCGCGCCACCGGTTATCTGTTCCCGATGACGGAAGAGAACGTCGACCGGTACAAGAAGTGGTTCTCGGCTGCCAACTTGGAACAGTTCTGGGTGTTTTTCGTGATCAGCCTGGCGACCATCGTGTTGGTCTCCATGTTCGCTTACAACACAGTGTACGGCGCTGATTTCGTAGCCAACACCATGGACTTCATCTACCAAGAAGGCTTCGTGTTCGAAGCGATGATCGGCTCTTGGTTCCGTGTCTTGTTCTGGATCATGATTGGTGCCTGTCTGTTCTCCACGGAGCTGGGCGTGTTGGAGATGTCGGCTCGCCTCACTTCCGAGATCATCTACACCCAGTGGCTGCGTGACAACCCGGCCTGGCGCCTTGATAAGGTCTTCTTCTTGGTGCTGTGGTTTGTCATTGCCTGCGGTGTGTTGATCCTTGGTCTGGGTCTCAACCAGCCGTTGATCTTGCTGGTGATCGGTGCCGCTCTCAACGGTATCGTGATGTTCCTCTACAGCGCGCACTTGCTGTGGCTGAACACGCGCGTCCTACCGCGGCCGCTTGGTCCGGGTCTGGTGCGCTTCTTGATCCTGTGTTGGGCGATCGCCTTCTTCGGCTACTTCTCGCTGAAGCTGATCGCCGACCTGCCGGCCAAATTGGGTATTGTATAGAGAGAACCCAGGTCGAAAAGGGGCTGGCTTGCCGGCCCCTTTTCTTTATGCCCCAAGCATGCTGCTGAATCGACGGTTTACAAAAAACCTGTCGCTGCAGCTGTGGAAAGACGGTGCACCTGAGGAAATTTAGAACAAGCGACCGGATCATTATGTTTGAAAATTGCCAATTGGCAGCAGGCAATTTCGATCCAACGTGGAAATAGCCTTTAATGGCAGTGACTACCATATTTTGAAAGGGGTGCTATCGGTAGTGGTGAGCGACATTCAACCTTTGACCCCCAAGCGCAGGTTCATGTCGGCATTATTGGGTGGGCGGCAAGATGGTCGTGTACCAGTCGGTAACCCCACCTCGGTGATCAGCGTGGAAGTGATGGACAAGGTCGGGATCTATTTCCCGGAGGCCCATCTGGATGCCGAGATGATGGCGGAGTTGGCTGCAACGTCCCACGAGCTGCTAGGTTATGATACCGTGACCCCATATTTCAGTGTCCAGCAAGAAGCGGCCGCGCTCGGAGGCGAGGTAGATTGGGGCGGGCCGAATATGATGCCAGCCATGCGTGATCATCCCATGACTCCACCGGAAAAGATCGAGATCAGTGAAGCGCTGTTGGAACACCCGGCTCTAAAAGTCGTCCTGGATTCCCTAACCATTCTGCGCAAGCATTACGGGGATTACGTGGCGGTGTGCGGGAAGGTGATGGGTCCCTGGACATTGTCTTATCATGTGGTGGGTGTGGAGCCATTCTTGATGATGATCCTGGATGACCCGGATCGGGTTCGGCGGTACCTGGATGTGCTGAAGGAAATGACCATCATGTTTGCGCGCGCGCAATATCAGGCGGGCGCGGATTTAGTCACCATCGCCGATCACGCCACCGGTGATTTGGTGAGCCCGGATACATACCGCGATTTTTTGATTCCGGTCCACCGGGAGATCATTCAGCGGGTCGGCGGTCCCAACATCCTCCACATCTGCGGGCAGACAATCGATCGGCTGGAACATTTCATCACAGCGGGATTTGACTGCTTCCACGTCGAATCAAAAGTAGATATTGAGTCGGCCTGCCAGTTGGTGAAGGGCCGGATGTCTTTGGTTGGCAATATCAATAATCCCACCACTTTGTTATTTGGGACGCCGGAAGACGTGCGGGCAGATTGCATTAAGGCGGTGGATGCCGGCATCGATATGTTGGCGGCTGAGTGCGCGATTCCGCTTACCACTCCATTAGCGAATTTGCGCGCCATTGCCGAGACAGCAGAGGAGTACCGGCGTACAAAGTAGTAAAGATAGTATAGGCCATATTCTTGCAAGGGAGGGCAATAGATGAGTGTTTTAGAGAATCTGGCGCAAGCTATCATCGCAGGCGACGCGATGGCAGCCAAGAGTTTGACGGAGGCCGCCCTGCAGGAGGGAGCTACGCCCAGCACCGTGATCAAGGAAGGCTTGATTGCCGGCATGGACGTGATCAGCCGGCGCTTCAAAGCGCGCGAAATATTCGTTCCGGAAGTGTTGATCGCGGCGCGGGCGATGCATAGCGGTTTAGATGTTTTGAAACCGCTCCTGGCAAGTAGTGGGCAGAAGGCAGCTGGCCAGGTGGTGATGGGTTCGGCTAAAGGTGATTTGCATGATATTGGTAAGAACTTAGTGATAATGATGCTGGAAGGGGCTGGATTCGAAGTCACTGACCTCGGTGTGGATGTGGCTCCAGAGCGGTTTGTGCAGGCCGTGCAGGAACAAAAGCCGCATGCCATCGGGATTTCCTCATTGTTGACTACCACAATGCCGGCGATGGGGAAGACTATCGAAGCACTGGCAGCGGCCAATGTGCGCGATCAGGTGAAAGTGGTGATCGGCGGGGCACCAGTCACGCAGCGTTACGCCGATGAGATCGGTGCCGATGGCTATGCCCCAGATGCTAGTGCCGCGGTGGAGTTGATCAAAAACCTGGTGGGATAACCGGGCCTGGGGATGTTAGGGCCATATGCGCGCCGGCCGCCGGCGGGCCAGGTAAGGCCTTTCCTTGCTTGCCCGTTCCTGGTATAATGTTGAGAAAACCGGTGGGATTTGTCCATAGCAAATACGCCAAGAAGGAGAGGTGCTAAAATGATTGATTTTCGTTTCACTGAAGAACAGGACATGCTGCGGACCGCTGCGCGCGAATTTGCGGAAGAAGTAATTGCTCCGTTGGTGCCGCAAATGGAGGAGACCGACGAGATGCCGGAAGAAATCCTCCGTGGTTTGGGTGAGCGCGATTTCCTCGCCCTTGGGATTGCAGAGGAATATGGTGGCGTGAACCTAGGCCATGTGGCCAAAATGATTACTATCGAAGAGGTGTCTCGGGTATCTGTGGCCGTCGGTATGATGTTGCAGGTAATGCACCTTGGCATCGAACCGATTGTAGCGTTTGGCAGCCCGGAACAGAAAAAGAAATACCTGCCTAAATTGGCCAGCGGTGAGCATTTTGCCACGGTGGGTGTCACTGAGGCGACTGGCGGTTCGGACCCGACCGGGATCGAGACAACCGCCCGCCTGGAGGGCGATAATTATATTTTGAACGGCCGCAAGGTGTTTATCACCAACGCGCATGTGGCCCATGTGGCGGTAGTGTTGGCCAAAACGGATGAGAAGGAATTCAGTGCATTCATTCTTTCTAAAGATATGCCGGGATTCCGCGCCGGTCGTTGGGAACATAAAGTGGGCATGAAGGGTTGCGACACCGGCGAGCTGATTATGGAAGACTGCGTTGTTCCGAAGGAGAACATGATTGGCAAACCGGGCGATGGCTTGAAGGTCTGCATGAAGGCCATCAGCGAGGTGGGCCGGGCGGGCATGGCCGCTGTTGGCCTTGGTCTGATCAAGGCCTGCCTGGAGGCCAGCACCAAGTTTGCCAATGAGCGCATCCTGTATGGGAAGCCGATTTCCAGACTACAGGGTGTCCAATTTAAGGTCGCAGATATGTATCTGGATTACAACGCCGGTATGCTGCTGTCATACCGGGCTGCTGCCATGAAGGACCGTGGCGAGCGCTGTGATGTGGAGATGGCGATGGCCAAATATTATGTCACCGAAGCGGCCGTCAAGGCTGCCAAGCTGGCCACCGAAATCCATGGTGGCTATGGTGTGATGGTGGAGTATGCAACGCAGCGCTATCTACGTGACGCTGCCGTCCTGAATCCGTCCGCTGGCACAGGCGACATTCAGCGCATCGTAATGGCCCGGGCAGCGCTTTCCTAACGACGCATCAATATTAACCCTGAACTGGGGGCCGGGTCGTCTGCGTGCCCGGCCTTCTTGTTCCTCGCCAAACGAACTCAGACAGTGAGGTGTTGTCATTGCGGATTTTCGTCTGCATAAAAGTAGTGCCCGATCCGGAACGGGCGAGTGAGATCACTTTGGACCCGCAGACAAAGACTGTGCGGCGGGAAGGGATTCCCCTGGTAATCAATCCGATGGACAAAAACGCCCTGGAGGCAGCTCTGCAGGTGCGCGCTCAGCAGGGTGGGGAAGTGACTGTGGTCAGTATGGGGCCCCCATCTGTGGAAGAGGTGCTGCGGCAGAGTCTGGCTCTGGGTGCCGATCGGGTTGCCTTGTTGTGTGATCGTTGTTTGGCCGGTGCCGATACGCTGGCCACTGCGCGCACGCTGGCCGCCGGCATAGAAAAGCTGGGTGGTGCGGATCTGGTGTTCTGCGGAGCAGAGAGCGCCGACGGTGGGACAGCTCAGGTCGGTCCACAGGTGGCGGCTCTGTTAGGCATGGCCCACGCCGTGTATGCTACGGCGTTCAGCCTGCGTGATGGCATTGCTGAGGTAACCGTCAAGACGGAGGATGGCGAAAAGGTCCTGCAGGGCGGATTGCCATTGTTGGTGACGGTCAGCCGGGAGATTAATCAACCGCGCGGGATTCGTTTTTCTGAGATTGTGAAGGCCCGCAAAAAACCATTTAATGTTTTTACCGCTGCGGATTTAAGTCTGGCCGAGACCTGCATTGGGGAGCAGGGTTCTCCAACCAGGATTGCTGGCATTGCGGACGCAAAAATGGAGCGGCGCGGCGAAATATTGGAAGGCGAACCGGAAGAGGCGGTTGCCAAGCTGATGACCATTCTGCGGCGGGAAGGGGCTATCTAGGGAGAATTCGTGACATCGCAATCTGGTTAACCTGCGCTGGGAGGAGATTTGGAATGGCTGAGAACAAACCCGCCGTATGGGTTTTTTGTGAACAGGCAAATGACGAACCTTTGAAAATAGGATTGGAGTTGTTGGCTAAGGGACGGACCCTGGCTGACCAGCTTGATACGGAACTGGTGGCGGTAATCCTGGGGAAAGACTTGCGGGCGGCGGCGCCTTGTTTGATTAAAGGCGGTGCCGATCGGGTACTGGCTGTGCAGCATCCCGACCTGGCAGAGTATGCTGCTGAACCGTACGCCGATGTGTTGGTGCAGTTGGCCAAAGAAAGACAGCCGGTTGTATGGCTGTTCGGTGCCACGTTTGTCGGGCGCGATCTGGCCCCGGTGGTGGCGGTTGGGTTGGAGACGGGACTGTCCGCCGATTGCACTGAACTGACCATCGGAGCGGACGGACTTTTGCATCAAATTGTGCCGGCGTTTCGCGGTATGGCGACCATTATCTGTCCCGCAGCCCGTCCCCAGATGGCTACGGTCAGACCGGGAGTTTTCCAGGCCCTACCTCCGGACGAAACCCGCCAGGGCGAGGTGGAATGGCTGACGGCCGAGCCGGTAAAAGCCCGTTTGCAGACCATCGGGAGACAGCGGTACGCTGATCAGGGTGCGCCCTTGGAAGAAGCGGAACGGGTGGTGGCAGGCGGTGCCGGCATTGATGGGCAAGAAGGCTGGGATTTGCTCAATCAGTTGGCTCAGGCCCTGGGGGCGGCCGTGGGTGCTACCCGCCCGCCGTTAGATGACGGCTTCGTGGCGGAAGGACAAATGATTGGGCAAAGCGGTAAAACGGTGCGACCGAAGCTTTATATCGGTATCGGCATTTCCGGTGAGATGCAACACCTTGTCGGTATTCAGGATGCCGAGTTGGTGATCGCCATCAACAAGGACCCCAAAGCGGCCATCTTTCCGGCCGCGGACTACGGAATCGTCGGCGATTACAAGCAGATAGTGCCCTTGTTGTTGGAGCAGCTGCAAATGGAAAGGCAGGTGTAGTGAGCGCAGTCTGACAGGGAGGGAGATGGGGGAGTTGGAGACGATTATCGGTATGCCTGGCAAACAGCGTGTTATAGCCGCCGCCTGTGGAACCACCCTGATCGGAGAACGGATCAACCCCACTAATCGTCGCTCATTTTCAGCGGAATTGGAACAGGGATGTTTGGATACCGTTGCCCAGGAGGCTTTGCGGCAGCAAGAGGCCGGTGCGCACGTTTTGGATGTGAACGTGGGGGCAGCGGGTGCGGACGAAGTAAAGCTTTTACCACAGGCTGTGCAGGCAGTGATGGATGTGGTCGATGTGCCCGTCTGTTTGGATTCGGCAAACCGGGAGGCCCTGAGGGCTGCTTTGCGGGTCTACCCGGGTAAGGCCTTGGTGAACAGCGTAAACGGAGAAGAACACTCTTTGCGCAGTTTGCTGCCTGTGGTGGCTAACCATGGGGCGGCAGTGATCGGGCTCACGATGGATGATAATGGGATTCCCCCGGATGTGGACGGGCGGGTCCGCATCGCTGCCAAAATCGTGCGGGAGGCGGAAGCGTGCGGCATTCCCGCCCATGATGTCGTGATCGATCCCTTGACGATGGCGGTGGCGACCGACTCCCAGACTGGCGCTGTCACTTTGCAGGCGGTGGCGCGCATTAGGGCCGAGTTGGGCGTGAATGTGGTATTGGGGGCCAGCAATGTCTCGTTTGGCCTGCCGGAGCGCGTGGTCTTGAACGCGGCCTTTTTGGCCATGGCGGTGTATGCTGGGATGACGGCCGCCATTACCGACGTGACAAACCAGGCCCTGAAAAAAGCGGTCCTGGCTGCCGATGTATTGGTGGGACGGGACGATTTTTCCCAGCGTTACATCGCTGCCTACCGTGCCGACCAGAGCTCGTCATAAATATCTGTCGCTGGCATGGCGGATGATCGCCAAAGCATCCTTTACCTGGCTGCGGGGACAAGTGACGGATATAATGTAACCTTGGCGGTGTTGCCCACCCTGCACCTGTTCCAGGCGCAGTTCCGTCATGCCGGTATTGAGGAGTGTTTCGGCGGCCCATTCACTGCGTTCCAGAGTTTTAAAGGAAGCGATGATAGTTGTCATGTAATCAACCTCCCACCGACATAGTGCCCTATTTTGCGGCCCGGTATCAACAGGAAACGGTTCCGGCCAAAGGGGCCTATTGGACCGCAAGTGAAAACGGTCCAACAGGCCCCTTAATGGCCGGTTTTGTTTTTTCATGCCGGTGTTGGTGGGAAAAAACAGACATGAATTCGCATATTGGACCGTGTAGGGGCAGGGATTGTGAAACATGTGACGAATACGTTATTGTTCGCGCCGGGACACGCAAAGGGACCTATTTGTGAAGGAGGGACTCGATGCTGGCATAGGGCAACATTAACATAGAAGAGATCAGGAGACCTTGGAATTCATTTTATTTTCTGAGGAGTCCTTTATGGTCCAAAATTTCGTGAGATATGTTATTATGGTGTAGGCGCGACGGGTCCTATTCATAGCCTTCCGGTTAAATATATCTTTCAGAAAAGGAGTGATATTCTTTGGACAAGCAAGCGGTACGCAAAGACTTGGAGCGTATCCTTGATGCCCGGCGGGTCTTGATGGAGCCGGAGGATTTGGTTTCCTTCCGCAATGATGCTTACCCGTACCGTGCACAGCCGGACGCTGCCGTAATGGTCACCACTGTAGAAGAAATTCAGAACCTAGTGCGATATGCTGAGAAGCACGAGATTCCGCTCGTTCCGCGGGCAGCTGCAACTGATTTGGCTGGTGCTTGCGCCCCTGTCACAGGGGGCATCGTGGTGGACTTGAAGCTCATGGACAAGATTCTCGAGATTGATAAGGGCAATTTGACGGCCACCGTGGAATGCGGTGTGGTGAACATGACACTGCGGCAGGCCGTGGAAGCGATCGGCCTTTATTATCCCCCGGATCCGGCCAGCTATACTGTCTCTACGTTGGGTGGCAACGTGGCGACGCGCGCCGGTGGTCCTGGTTGTGTGAAGTATGGTACGACTGAGGATTATCTGCGTGGCCTGGAAGCTGTGGTTGGCGGTGGGGAGGTCATTAGCTCCGGTGGCAAGACCGCCAAGTATTCATCTGGTTACGACCTGCACCACTTGTTCGCGGGTTCAGAGGGTACGCTCGGGTTTATCACCAAGTGCACATTTAAGCTGATTCCGAAACCCGAGACTAAAAAGACCATGTTGGCGATTTTCAAGACGATCGACGATGCGGCCAACGCCGTTTCCGCGATCATTGCCCGCGGCATTACACCCGTTACGCTTGAGTTGATTGACATAGTCACCGCGCAGTGCGTGGAGGCTTGGAAGCCTTGCGGTCTGCCGACAGATAAGGACGGTATCCTCTTGATTGAGGTTGACGGCGATGCCGAGCGGGTTGAGAAAGAAGCGAAGCAAATTGAGGAAGTTTGCAAAGAGATGGGTGCAGAGAGTTTCGAGACAGCTCAGACCCAGGCGGAAGCCGAAACCTTGATGGCGGGTCGCCGGTCAGCATTCGCTGCCTTTGCCCAGCAGTATCCAACGGTCGTCGTGGAGGACATCACCGTACCGCGCACGATGATTCCGGAGGTGGTGCGGCGCTGCCGTGAGTCCCTGGAGAAATATCAATTAGTCGGTACCGTGATGGGCCACGCTGGGGACGGCAACATGCACCCCAACATTATGTGTGATATCAACAACCACGAAGAGATGGTGCGGGTTGAGGCATGCCTGGCAGAAATGGCCAAACATGGACTCGAGCTGGGCGGCACCGTTTCTGGTGAGCACGGTATTGGGATTGCTAAGTCACGCTACTTCCCGTGGGAGCACAGTGAGTCTACCCGGCGGATAATGATGGGGATCAAGGACGTATTCGATCCTAAGGGGATTTTCAACCCGACCAAGATCTTCGTTGAGGGAGGTGAGCTGGTCTAATGGCTAAGCAACTTAAGGACTTTGCAAAGGAAATCCAGGATTGCTTGCAATGCGGCTTTTGCCTGGCCAAGTGCCCGATCTACCGGGAGTTGCGTATGGACCCTATGGTGGCCCGCGGTGAGATTAACTTGGCTAAAGCCCTGTTGGAGGGCGATATCGAAGCCACCAAGAAGATGGATGAGATGCTGATGATGTGTCAGCTATGTGGCCAGTGCACGGAGGCTTGTCCGGCCGGTG